>JBJEQV010000037.1:0-19624 GCA_051881915.1 Porcipelethomonas sp.
TTGGCTTGCCAACTATATTGCTTCTGCCGATTACAACACATGACTTTCCGGAAACATCAACACCAGTACTGTCAATAAGTTCCATAACTCCGGCAGGTGTACACGGAAGAAAAGCGTACTCCCCTATCATAATTTTGCCCACATTGAACGGATGGAATGCATCAACGTCCTTTTCCGGCTTAATGGCATTAATAATTGCATTTTCATCTATTTGCTTTGGCAGAGGAAGCTGGCACAGGATACCGTCGACATTTTTATCATTATTCAGTTTTTCAACCAGTTCGAGAAGCTCTTCCTGAGTTGTGTCTTCAGGAAGTGCATATTCATATGAATTAAATCCTACCTCAGCACATGCTTTTTTCTTTGAGTTGACATAAACCCTTGAAGCAGGATCATTTCCTACAATTACAACTGCAAGTCCGGGTGTAATCCCTTTTTTAATCAGTTCTTTCGTTTCAGCTGCAACCTGTGCCTTAACGTTGGCAGATACTTCTTTTCCATTAATAAGCTTTGACATGTTAATCATTCTCCTTCATTTTCGTCAAAATTTTCTGTCAGATTATTTCCGAATTCATCTGATTCTTCGTCAGATTCATTTTCGTCTTTTTCAATTGATTCTGAAGCATTATCAAAAGTTTCTTCATCATCTTCACAAAATTCTTCTTCAGATTCCGATTTTTCCTTTTTTGTGTATTTCTCTTCTGATTCTCTGATAAGTTTTTTTGATTCGTATGTGTTACAGTACAGAACATACTCGTCGCCCATTCTCTTTACCTTCATAGAAATTGTTATTAAAAGAATAACCGATGCAATTACACATACTGCTGAAAGTGCCTGCGAAACCCTCAGACTTCCTATTTTAAGACTGTCTGTTCGCAGTCCTTCAATAAAGAATCTTCCAATGCCATACCATCCAATGTAAATCAGGAAGATCTGACCATCAAAACGACGTATCTTTTTAGCAAAAACTGCAAGCATAACAAATCCGAGAAGACACCAGAATGATTCATAAAGAAAACATGGATGCACTGTTTTCTGCCATGACATTTCAATTATATCAGAAGAGCTTGCCATATTGCTGCTTGAGTCCATAATCCATTCCTGAATTTTACCGCCGGACATTCCAAAGATATTATCAGTATTATATCCAAATGCTTCCTGATTGACAAAATTACCCCATCTTCCGATGCCCTGTCCCAGAAGAAAACCGATTGAAACAACGTCAAGCAGCGGCAGAAGTTTAACTTTTCGAATTCTGGCTATTATTCCGCCTATTAATATTGCACCGATAATTCCGCCGTAAATTGCAAGGCCGCCTTTTCGTATGTTAAAAACAGATATCCAGTCATCTGCATAATCTTCCCATTTCATAACTACATAATAAACTCTGGCACCCACAAGTCCGCCGATAATTCCCCCGATTACAGCATCAATTGCTCTGTCAGGATCAATACCATATTTTTTCATTTGCGAAAAACCGTAAATCATAGCAAGCAGCATGCCTATTGTAATAATCAGTCCATACCATTTTATTTCAAGCCCGAAAATGGTAAATGCCGTATTGTCAATATTTATGTCTATCCCAAGCTTTGGAAATACTATCTGATCCGGATCAAGTCTTTCTGTTACTGTCATTATATCACCTCCGGTTATTTTATAACTGACATGACAATGTTTTCTGTATCAAATTTGTCCATAAGGCATTTCTGAACATCATCATAAGTCATTTCTGAAATGACTGTGATCTGCTGATACGGCTCAACACCTGCCATATATGCTGAAATAAGGTTACCTGCCACGGCTTCAGGATTATTGCTTTCTCTTACAGCCGTTCCGTAGGTTGACTTTTTAATTTTCTCATAAAGCTTTCTGTCAAGTCCGTTTATCTTTGCTGACTCGATTTCTTCAATAATATAATCCCTTACCTTTTCCGGATTTTCTGATTCTCCGCTGAAAATCAGGGTAAAGAATCCGTCACCGGTAAATGCTTCAACTCCGAATGTGGAATTGATAAGACCCTCATCCATCATTTTTTTATAAAGCGGAGCTGAAGCGTCAGCAAGAACATTCATTGCAATTGTACATTCCATTTCTGCTTTTACTCTTGCATTTCCATTTTCGGGACTGCATTTGATACCGATATTAAATACAGGACACCCTACCGGAAGATGCTCATAAACTTCATGCTCTATAACTTCATAAGGCTCTTCTTCAAATACCGTTTCAAGCTCCGGATTTTCGCATGGTTTCAGTAGTCTGTCGGCAATTTCAATCACTTCATCAGTTTTTACATTACCTGCAATTACAAGAACCATATTATGAAGATTATAGAAAGTATTATAGCATTTATAAAGCAGGTCTGCATCTATCTGTGCAATACTTTCCACTGTTCCTGCAATATCAATTCTTACAGGATGCTTATGGAACATTCCCTGAAGCATATTAAACAGAACCTTCCATCCGGGATTGTCATTGCACATCTGAATTTCCTGACCTATAATTCCCTGTTCCTTATCAACGGTTTTCTGAGTAAAATAAGGTTTCTGGACAAAATCAAGCAGAATTTCAAGTGATTCCTTATAATGATCCGAGCAGCTGAAAAGATAGCATGTTCTGTCAAATGATGTGTATGCATTTGCATTTGCACCTGTCTCAGCATAAAGTGCAAATGCATCGCAATCCTCATTTTCAAAAAGCTTATGCTCAAGAAAGTGGGCTATTCCCTCAGGTACAACAGTATACTCCTTGTCTTCCTTTGTTTTAAATATGGTATTAATTGAACCATATTTTGTTCCGAAAAGAGCTTCGGTTGTGCTGAAACCTTCCATTTCACAGACATATATATCCAGTCCCGAAGGATGCTTTATATAATTACAGCTGTTACCGGTCTGTTTACAGAGTATTTTCTTAGTTTCCATTGTCTTCCTCCCCCTTCATGACATAAACTGTATCAAGTTCAAGTGTTTTTGCGGCATCAATAAGCTGTTGCTTAGTAACAGCACTGTATTTCTCTATGGCTTCGGCAGGCTCTATAATTTGATTCTTTATATATCCGCCGAAATACCAGCCTATATATGATGAAAGAGTATCTCCGATGCCTTTGAGAGAGTTTTTCAGACTCAGAAGTGCATGATTTATTTCCTCATCTGTAATATTACCTTTTTTCATTTCATCAATCTGATTCATAATTTCTTTTTCTGCTTCAGCAATATTTTTTTCTTCAATTCCGCAGTCTATGAACATGGTCTGTTTCAAAGGATTATATCCGCTTGAACAGTAATAACACAGACTCTTCTTTTCTCTTACATTTATAAACAACTTTGATATGGCAGTTGCACCAAGAATCGTATTTACAAATTTCATTACATATTCATCATTACAATTCGTTTTGAATGCCATGACCATCTTGCACTGTTTGACATCGAGTTTTTCTTCAATGCGGCTGACTTTATTTTTCAGTGGGCTGGGACTTATAAACCGATAATTCAAAGGTTTTCTTTCAATATCAGTAAACCGTTTTGTTATAGTCCTCTCAACAAAGTCATTACTTTCAGGACCGGCAAAGAAAATTTCTATCTGTGCTGTTTTAAGAAGGTTTTTATACGCTTCATATGCAGAAGCAGGAGTAACAGCTTCTGCATCTTCCCTTGTACCGTAAGGAGAATTCTGGCTGTTTTCTCCCTTGTATGCTTCTTTTCCGGCTCTTATAACAGCATAACTTCTTTTATTGTTTATCTCTGAATCAATAGTATCAAGAAGATCCTTTTTGCGGAAATTAAACGGTTCATCTGCAAACTTACCGTCAGACGCATTGGGCGAGAAAATACAGTCCATGAGAATTTCCAGGATCTCTGAGCTTATATTTTCATTTTCAAGTGCATAGCGATCATCAATAGCACTTACACTGATACTCAGTCTCTGAATATCACCCTGCTTTGTTGTCGAATCACTTATATTTGCACCGTAAAGTTCATTGAGCCTGTCGCTCAGTACACTGAGATTCTTATATTTGCTGTTTGAAGAACTTATTATTCCGATTGCCATTGCATTATCGGATGCGGTTTCTTCTTTCAGTTCTGTAATAAACATAATCTGAATTTTATTTGTTTTGAATTTTGGATCGATTATTGTTGAATAGCCGATTCCGTCAGCAATATTTTTTCTTGAATAATGCGGCATTATATTACACGCTCCTTTTTATTTAACGGATATTTTTATTGTATCATAAAATCAAAGATTTTTTGATATAATTGCCCGATATGCAGGAGCAAATCTCTGATTTGCGTATCTGCAAGAACATTCAAATAATTATAATAAATTGTTATTATTTTATTATATCATATTCCATACGATAATTCCAGTATTAATTGAAATTAAAATACTCTGATCTCTGTTTTTTTATAAAAAGAATAGATAAGTGCTTCTGAAACAGGAAGAGGCTGGATCTTATCGAGAGTTTTCTTGTAAAGCAAAAGCTGACTGCGATATTTTTCTGCAAGTTCGTTCACATTACTTATTCTGTCTGTTTTATAGTCTACCAGTATTATAGAATTATTTTCAACCAGAATCATATCGATAATACCATTAAGCATTCCTTCTGTATTCTTGTACTCATTTCCAAAATCATCATCAAGTTCCAGATCGTCAATTGAAACCAGAAATTTTTGTTCTCTGATTATGTTCTGACTTTTCTTTATTCTTTTAAAAAGCCCGGAAGTAAGAAAAGCTTCAACATCAGCCTTTTTAATGGAATCACGCTGTGCAGCAGTAAGATAACCTGAATTAAAAAGTCTCTGAAGCTCAGATTCCATACTGTTTTCCAGCACCTCAAAATCTGCAAACTGTAAAAATTTATGAAGTGCTGTTCCTTTTTCCGCAGCGGTAAGTTCCCTGTTAGCAGAAGAAAACCCCGGTCTTTTAAGCGGAACTGCAAAATCCTTGTTTTCTTTTGAAATATCCGAAACAGAAAGCTTGGCTGTAAGCGAAGAAAGTCTTGTATCATATTCAGTTCCTATTATTCGCTCAAGAGCTTTTACATTTTCCTCAGATGCATTTACTTCTTCACTGACAGTTATTTCTCTGAATTCAGATTCATCCTCTTCCTTGTCATAATAATCAAAGTTTAATTGCTGACAGTCGTCATAGGCAAAGCATTCATAAATTCCCAGTTTTTCTCTTAACGGACCATTTTTTTTCATAGACAAAAGCGTCATCATTATCCAGTCAGCCATTGAGGATGCTTCTGAAATCATAACCGGTGTTATACCATTGGCTGCTTTCATATTTTCTGCATAAACCAATGCTTTTTTAGCTCTGGATTCACTTATGTCAACGGTAATAAACAGTTTTTCTTTTGCTCTTGTCAGCGCAACATAAAGCAGTCTCATTTCTTCCGCAACAGCGCACTTATGATTATAAATCTTTATTGCTTCAAAAGGAAGTGTTGTAAATCTCTCATATTTTTCACGATTCTGTCCAATAAAGCCAAGCCCCATATTATACGAAAACTGGTAGGGTGCAGTTTCATCGATCCTGTTGAATTTCCGCAAAGTTTCAGCTATGAATACAAACGGAAACTCCAGTCCCTTGGATTTATGCATCGTTTTCACAGAAACTGCATTCCGAGATGAAGCTGATGCAGATGCACTCTTAAAATCATCATTTCTCTCTGAAACCCTGTCAATGTATTTTATAAACCCTGACAGTCCGCCGTTGGAGTTTTTTTCATAGTTTCCTGCATATTCAAGAAGCAGACGCAGATTTGCTTTTTTCTTTTCACTGTCCTTGTAAAGCTGCATGACAGAAAGAAAATCAGTATTGTCATAAATTTTCTGAATAAGCTCCTGAATTGTATATACTGATGAATATAGTCTGAGCTCAGCTATTGTGTTATACACAAATTCAGCCCTGATACGCAGATCGTCGCTGAAAACCGGTTCGTTTCCGTTAAGACCTATACCCTTTACCATATTGTTATACATACTGCCTTTAATATCAATCAGTCTTATTTCCGCAATATCATCCGCTGTCATTACAAACATCGGTGACATCATTACAGAAGTAAGAGCTATATCATTCAGAGGGTTATCAACTGATTTCAGCAGATTTATCAGTATGGATATCTCTCTTGATCTCAGATAACCCTTTGCTTCTTCGCAGTCAGCAAAAAGTCCTCTTTTTTCAAGCTCTTTTATATATATGTCATTACTTGTATTTGTACGTTTCAGGATACAAAAATCACGCATTTCGCATGGTCGGAAGCTTTTTCCGCCATCTGTACTTACTAGATGTTTATCTCTGATCATTCCGGCGATTTTTTCGGCAATACATGCAGCCTCAGCATTATCCGGAAGCTCAGATCTGTTGAACATTATAACATCGGCTGTTCTTTCAGACGGATAAAAATTTGCACCTCTAACAAGATATTCATCTGTGTTATAGTCAATTTCTCCTGTTTCCTTCATCATTATATGTGAAAACATATAATTCACAAAATCTATGACCTCGTCCGAACTTCTGAAATTCTTGTTTAGCTTTATATGAGAACTGATTTCATTTCCGCATTTATATGGAACCGATGACTCTACTGCATTAAGGAAGTTATCAGGATTAGCAAGCCTGAATCTGTAAATCGACTGCTTTACATCTCCTACAAAGAAAAGGTTGCTGCCATATTCTTCTGCGCTTCCGTTTCTTGAAAGAAGTCTGAAAATCATATCCTGACGGTTGTTGGAATCCTGAAACTCATCAATCATTATAATTTCGTAGTACTGCGAAAGCTCCTGAGCCAGCGAAGTTTTTGTGATATTACCATCATTATCACATTCTGCAAGAAGATTCAGAACAAGCTGTTCAGCATCATCAAATCCGACAGCATTTTTCTGATCTTTATATTTTCTGAGTTCTGCATCAAATTCAGAAATAAAAGTACATACAGCACCGGCAATCTGCTTATGTCTTTCAAGATCAGCATCCTCATATAACAGAACCTCACGAGCACCAGGCGCTGTACTTTTGAATATTTCAATCATTGAGTCACGCAGCGTTTTGATTTCACCACGTATATCAGGATCAATTGTATTTTTCTCTTCCTTTGAAAATACAGGGAATCTTGAAAATTTTATTTCAGGCAGTATATCATCCGGATCAGGCGAAAAAACTTTTTGTATAATATTCTCAGCCATTGCTTTATCATTCATATACATAGCAGAAAGCTTAATATTTCCGATAGCTTCTGTTTTTTCTCCTATCGATTCAAGAAGCTCCTTTGCCTGTCTGAATTTTCCATTTAAAAAATCCACATAATAATCTCTGTAAATTCCGGAATTATATTTATCAATAGCTTTCTTCATCCATTTTCTGAAAAAAGGAATTGAAGATACATTTTTATAAATGCTGAGCAGAATATTTTCCAATACTTTATCACTGCTTCCCCGACAGAAGTTTTCGGTCAGTATTTTCATCAGCTCCGATTTTTCCGTATAATATTTTTCCATAAGCGAAAGAAGAACTTCATTCCTGAACATCGCTTCTTCTGTTTCATCCGCAATTCTGAAACCTGCCGAAAGAGACAGCTGAGTCACATTATTGCGTATCAGTTCAAAGCAGAAAGAATGTATTGTAGATATTGAAGCACTGCCTATCATGGAATACTGTCTTGAAAGCCAGCTATTATCCGGATGCTTTTCAATAAGCCCGGAAAGAGCTGCTGAAAGTCTTTGTTTCATTTCAGCGGCCGCATCATTCGTAAAGGTTGCTACTATCATTTTTTCCACAGGAACTTTATTTACATTATCGGCAATGATCCTTAGAAGCCTCTCGACAAGAACAGATGTTTTTCCGCTTCCTGCTGCTGCTGATACAATAACTGAACAACCTTTCGCATCAATTGCACTTTTCTGTTCATCAGTCCACTTATTCATCGTCCTCATCCCCTTCTGAAAGTTTTTTCAGCATCAGTTCATTTGATTCCTTTTTGATTTCACGACATTTATTTGTTTCAGATATTCCGCATACTGACCAGTATCCGCAGTATAAACACGGATCATCTTTTGATGAGATCAGCGGATCTGCATCAATATTTCCATCGTAAAGCTCATGGCACATGTCAAGAATAAGTTCTTCGGTGTGCCTTTTCAGATTCCTGAACTGCTTCCATGAAAGTACCGATGAGTTTTTGCTTAAAACAGGCAGCCCCTCTCCTGTATCTTCTTTGGTAAGAGACGCAGGAATATAAACTCCCATAATATCCTTTTCCATTGCATTTAAAATCATTCTGTCGTTCAGAACAAGTCCGTTCATTTTGTAATGCGAATTTAGTGTTTTTTGAATATCAGTATTATCACTTCGGCTTCGGCTGCATTTAATATCTCCTGACGGCATATACAGTACCCCAACCGGATTGCAGTCCTTATACTTGGCGTTTTCACCGGTAACAGAAAACATATAAATCAGCATCTGCATATTGATCCCATAATAAATACTTGACATTGAAAGCTTTTTTTCACCCGTTTTATAATCAATGACCCTAAGATATTTCTGACCGTTTTTTTCATACATATCAACTCTGTCTATTACTCCCCTGAGCACGATTTCAATACCGTTATCAGCTTTAAGTACAGGAAGTCCGTCAGGGCTATTGCTAAGGTTCAATTCAAAATCAACCGGACGAAATTCTGACTGTTTAAGTTCTTCCTTCAAATGCTCAATAAGCTTTTCTATTCCTTTGTTTATTCTTTCAAGAGTCATTTCATTACGAGCGGTTTTTGCCGGACTGCCGCCGAGATTTTCTCTGAAATATTCCTCAGAGCACTCTCTTACAAGTGATGAGATCTGATCCGGCGTCAGATTATCAAATTCTTCCTTATCAGAACAGGAACTCAGTACTTTTTCGAGGCATCTGTGAACCAGGTTCCCCTGTTCTAATTTGTTTATCTCACGTTTTTGCGGTAAGCGCAGACGAAGTCCTGTGTCACAGAAAAATTTAAAGTGACAATAATTATATTCCTCAAATCCTGTCGCAGAAATTTTCAGCTTGTCCGAATACAGCTTTTTTACAAGTTCCTTGTCTTTTATTATAATATTTTTTTCATTTCTGATTTCCTCAAGAAATTTTATTTTTGTACTGTACAGCTCGTTTTTTTCAAGAATTTTTCTGATACTTTCGGTTTCTTCGTTTTTTTCACTGAAATATCTCACATAGTTATAATATGCGGCCCTGATAGTAGATGAATAAAAAATCAGACTTTTTTCAGAAGCATACTCCATAATATTGTCTGTATACATATCCTTTATTTGTTTTATAACAGCCGCAGGAAAAAGAGATGTGCCTGCAAGTGAAGACAACGGATAGGATATATATAATTTGTCGCTTGCATAAGTGAGAGTTTTATATACGACAAGCTTTTCATCCGAAATAAGTTCCTCCGTACTTCTTGAAAGACTCAAACCAATACTATCAAGCTGTATTCTGTCCTTTTCATTAAGTATACCGTCATATTTTATGCTTGCCGGAAAATAACCTTCATTCACGCCGCATACAAATACTATTTTCGGGGAATCAGGACGTGCAGTTTCAGCACAGAGAACGTCAACACCATCAAGCGTCTGAGGCGGAACGGAATATGTTATCTGACGAAGCAACATAAGAAAAATTTCACGAAAATTATTTATATCTGTCTCACCGCATATTTCTGAAACACTGTCAAGCGTATCAACAAAAAGATTCCATATTCTTTTCATTTCCTTAGACATATATATCATATTCTTTTCTTCAAATTCACGGCATATGTCATATACCTTTAACGGAACATTTGTTTCTTCAAGAAAATCATATATAGCACAGCATATTTCAGAACTGTCTGATGTTCTGCATCTTTCTTTAAGATGCATGATCGGTCCTATTATTTTTTTTCTTATGCTTTCAGCATCAAAATCACTGCCTGATTTATATTCAAACGGTTCAAACCATTTTTTTCCGTCAATACTCCATTCATAGCAGTAAATTTCAAGAGCGGATATATCTTCCTGTCTGAAATTGTTAAGCTGGGTTTTAGCATATTTAAAAATAAATTCAGAAGAAGGAGAATCAGTGCTTACAATTTCCAGAACGCTGGAAACAAGCTGCATTATTGACGTATGCATTACACTTTTTTTCACATTGATGCAATACGGGATGTTGTATTTTTTAAATGCTGCCTCAAAAACATATATGTAGTCATTAAGTCTTCGTGATATAACTGCTATATCACTGAACCTGAAATTTTCAGTTTTAACAAGTCGGTTGATCTCTGAACAAATATAGTCAGCTTCCTCATACATATCACGGCATTCGATAATTTTTATATTCTCGGATTCACCGAAGCTTTTCCTTTCGGGACGAAGAATATTAAGATTGAGATGTACAAGATCCTCAGAAATATATTTTACTGGTTTTTCAAGATGAACAGTATTTGTCTTAACATTATATTTTTCTGCAAGCTGTATAAATTTTTTCCATGTGTTGTTTACAGAATCAAAAATAGTATATTTATTGTTTCCTTCATTTTCTATACGAAGCGATATAAAAACATCATCAGCCTGAGAAATAACTGTATCTATCAGATCATATTCATCACATGTAAAGCTTTCAAATTCATCAAAAAAAACAATTGTATCTTTAAAATATTCATTTATATTTGCAATAGCTGCAGATTCTGAAATATCGGTAAGGCTGTCCTTCAATCCGCTGTCTTTAAGCATTTTGTCATAAGTATAGTAAATAAGTATCGTATCTGTAATTTTCTCGTTCATTGAAGCATCATCTGAAGCAAGCTTGTCCATTATAGTATCAGGTGACATGCCGCTTTGACGGAATTCAGTTACAAGTTTGAGCGCTTCTTCAGAAAAACTGACCTTTTCAGCACACTTTCCAAAAAAAGTGAGAGCCTTTCTGTCAGAAAGTTCACGCATAACCTTATTCATAATAATGTATTTTTGTATATCATCTGCATATTCGCCGGATCTCCCACCGTATTTCTCAAAAATATCCTTTGCAAGAGATGTGAAACTCAGAGACAGTATTCTGTTGAATTTTTCGGCTCCAAGGATCTTATAGAGTTTTTTATCCGAATCAAATGAAAACTGTTCGGGAACAATAACTATAATTTTTTTATCTGATTCGGCAGATTCGGATATTTTTTTACTTAAAAGCTGTGATTTACCGCATCCAGCGCCGCCTAAAATAAAATTAACCATGATTTTCTCCATTTTTATAAATTAAGGGTACTGAAAAATCAGTACCCTTTAATAATTATGTATATCCGTTTAATTTCTTCTTTTTCATTATGTCAGGGTAATACTTGTATGAATAATCAAGATCAACATTGCCCGAAATTCCGCTGACACTTCCTGTGTGACTATACTGCCACATTCCATAACTGCTTCTTGTAAAATTCGGCTTTGAAACTCCTGTATGTGCAACCCATATATCAAAATATGTAAATACACTGCTGTCGCACTTATCATTCAGAAAGCTTGCGTAACTGTATACCGTAACATAATAGTTCAGGTTTTCAAGGTATGCTCCGAAAACCTTAATAATATTTGATATCGTAGTTGTGCTCAGCCCCGTCTGAGTTGGATCCTCAATATCAAATGAAACCGGATAGCTAAGCTTATAGCCTTTTATGGTGTTATAGCATACCTTCGCTTCCTTGAGTGCATCAGCCGTATTTAATGCGTAACTGTACCAGTAAACTCCGCAATCTATGCCTGCCGCCTGAGCATTTTTAATGTTTGTATGAAAGTTTGCATCAACCTGATCATATTCTTTTCCGTACCCCGCTCTGATCATTACAAATTCAATACCGGCTGCTTTGACTTTTGACCAGTTTATTGTTCCCTGGTGTCTGGAAACATCAATTCCCTTATATAATGATTTGGTTGTAGTTGTTACCTTTTTGGTAGTAGTTGTTGTTTTTTTAGTAGTAGTGGTCTTTTTTGTTGTGGTTGTTTTCTTTGTTGTTACAGCGCTTGTTTCAGCAGCTTTTTCTGCATCCACACGATATTGTGCAATATATGTAGGAACCGTAAGACGTGTTGTCTGGACAACTGTTGTGGTAACAGTTGTTTGCACTGCATCGGAAGCTGACTGAACAGTTGTTGTTACAACCGATGCTGAAGCACTGCCAGTATCTCTGACAGAAGATCCCCCGTTTACTGATGTCGTATAGGTTGTATCTCCGTTTGCTTCTTCGTCTGATTCGTAAGAAATATCAATAGAATTTCCTTCTGAATCTGTCAGCTCATATTCGGCTGTATCCGGATTATAGCTGAGTATAGCCTTGCTTTCATCCGAAACATTTTCTGCGGATGATGTTTCAGCATATACCGTTGTTCCAAATGATGTCATAATCACCGCCGATAAAAATACCGATATTAACTTTCCTGTTTTTTTATCCA
This sequence comes from Porcipelethomonas sp., assembly GCA_051881915.1. Lineage (GTDB taxonomy): Bacteria > Bacillota > Clostridia > Oscillospirales > Ruminococcaceae > Porcipelethomonas. The sequence goes on from JBJEQV010000037.1 coordinate 12,442, forward strand.
TTGGATTTCACCTGCTTTTTAAAATTTTATTACAAATCGTAATTTATTATACCACATTTCTTTCTAAATTGTAACCTTTTTTTATTATTTCTTATAAATTCTATCACATATAATAAAAAAAACGTTTATTTTTATGCATATTATACAATATTTAATTATGACTTTTACATATAATAATACTGCGGCATATTGACAAATTATAAAAAATGTTGTATTATAATATAAAATTGTATATTCCGGTAGGTAAGGCTACCACAGGGATACGGGTTGCTGCCGCGAAATAGTGGAGACACTATAAGATGGTTAACAGAATATGTCGAAAAAAGAAGGCATATTTTAATGTAATTTCACGCCCTGCGAAGCTAAAGCTTGAACGGAGGATCTTTATTTCCGTGTCAGCTTTTGTCACGGTTTTTTTATTTTATTCATTTGGAGGTTATATTATGACTGAACATATTTTACAGCTTCTTGAAGAAAAGAACTATGTTAAAATAAAATCAGAAGTCAGGGATATGATACCTCCCGATCTGGCTGCACTTCTTGAGTCTCTTGAACCGAGGGATATTACGCTTATTTTCAGGCTTCTTCCAAAAGAGCTTGCCGCGGAAACTTTCACATATATGAGCAGCGATACGCAGATGCATCTTATAAGCGGATTCAGCGACAAGGAACTTCGTGAAATGTTTGATGAAATTTTCGTGGATGATACAGTAGATATTATCGAAGAAATGCCTGCAAACGTTGTTGCACGAATACTAAAAAACTCTGATATTGAAACTCGGAAGCAGATCAATACCATTCTTAATTATCCGGCAGACAGTGCAGGAAGTCTTATGACTACTGAGTATGTTTACCTGCACAGGGACATGACTACAAGAGAAGCACTTGAATGGATCAGAAAAGTCGGTGTTGTAAAGGAAACGATTTATACTTGTTACGTTACAGAATCAAGAAAACTCATAGGATATGTTACCATCCTGGATCTGGTTACGGCCGATGAAGATACTGTGATCGAAAGTATTATGGATACAAATGTAATAAGCGTCAATACTCATGAAGACCGTGAGGTTGTAGCAAAAAAGTTTTCAAAATACGACTTTCTTGCAATGCCGGTGGTTGACAACGAATACCGCATTGTCGGAATTATAACATTCGACGATGTACTTGATGTCATCCAGGAAGAAAACGAAGAGGACTTTTCCAAAATGGCAGCTATGCAGCCGACTGAAGGTTCTTACTTCAAAACACCTGTCCTTATACATGTCAAAAACCGAATTGTATGGCTTCTTGTTCTCATGCTTTCTGCAACTATAACCGGTACTCTTCTTACAAAATATGAGGAAGCTTTTCAGGCAATACCTCTTCTTGTTTCATTTATTCCAATGCTTATGTCTACCGCAGGAAATTGCGGTTCACAGAGTTCCACAACAGTTATAAGAGGACTTGCAACAGAAGAAATACAGTTTAAGGATTATTTCAGAGTCGCCTTCAAGGAATTCAGAATTTCTCTTGTCGTCAGCCTTATTCTTTCGCTTACAAACGGTCTTCGGGTGTTTATAATGTACAAGGATTTAAAACTATCAATGGTTATTTTCCTGTCATTAGCAGGGATAATTGTAATTTCAAAATTTGTTGGATGTACACTTCCAATGCTTGCAAAAAAGGTTAAGATTGACCCTGCTATAATGGCAAATCCGCTTATCAGTACTATTCTCGATACATGTTCTATGCTGATTTATTTCCAGATCGCAACCCTTATATTTTCAGAACTATAAATAATCTTAAAGCTCCCTTCAAGGGAGCTTTTTATTTGGGAATTATTTCTGTTAATATTTTATTGGATTTTATAGATAATATAAATATAAAATAAAAAAGGAGAATCATTATGGAAATAAAACCTATAATAAAGGGAGCGGCAGTCGGTGCAGCTGTCGGTACTGCATGCTATATGATATCAAAGTCACCTGAACGGAAAAAGCGTACTCTTAAAAAGAGCACCGGAAAGGCAATCAAAGCTATCGGCAGTGCTGTTGACTGTTTTTCTTCTATGATATGATAAAAACAGGAGGCATATGTGAAAAAGCTGTATTTTAGCATTCTCGGAATAATTACAGGGATTACAAACGGGCTTTTTGGCTCGGGCGGTGGAATAATTGCAGTGCCAATGCTTAAAAAATCAGGAATGAGTGTCAAGGAATCACATGCTACTTCTCTTGCACTGACTCTTCCCCTCAGTATAATAAGTTGTTTTTTTTATATGAGAGACATCAGCTTTTCAACTTCATGTCTGATTTACATTATCTGCTTCGGACTTGCGGGAGCTCTTATTGGTGGAATCCTTATGAAAAAACTGCCGAACACTTATTTAAAAAAAGCGTTCGGCATAATACTTATAATTTCAGGTATAAGGTTGTTTTTGAAATGAATTTTGTTTTTCTTTATTCCGCGGCTTTTATAACCGGGATACTTGCTTCCCTGGGTCTTGGCGGAGGAATGATACTGATTTTATATCTTACAATATTTGCAGGTGTTGCTCAGTTTGACGCGCAGGGAGTCAATCTGATATTTTTTATACCCATTGCACTTCTTTCGCTTATCATACACACCAGAAACAAACTTGTAAAGTGGAAACTTATTATACCTTCAATTTTACTTGGTTCAGTATCTGCCGCACTGTCGTCCTATATTGCATCAGGATTGAAAAGCCAGACTCTTACAAAGCTTTTTGCAGCAGTTGTACTGATATCCGGAATAAGAGAACTGTTTACAAAACCGAAAAACTAAAAGTCATTTATTCCTTTTCCGATGTTTTTTCTATAACCCATATAGCTTTCAAGTATAATGGTTGCAGCTACGGCGTCGACTACAGCTTTCCTCTTTTTTCCCCTTGTATTAGTTGTATTGAGATAGTTATGTGCAGAAACTGTTGTGCATCTTTCATCCCAGAGTTCAACAGGCATATCTGTAAGCTCATGAAGCTTTTCAGCAAATACCGTGCACTTTTCTGCTCTTTCTCCAAGAGTTCCGTTCATATTTTTTGGATATCCCACAACAATAAGCTCTGCTTTGTTTTCAGCCGCAGCCTGTGCTGTTTTTTTTATACATTCTTCAAAATTTTTTTCATTGATTACACCTGCCGGAGATGCAAGCATTTCAGTTTTATCGCACATCGCAAGACCTGTTCTTGAATCTCCGAAATCAACCGCTAATATTTTCATATTTTTTTCCTTTACCATGGCTTTACGCAGCCAATTATTTCCTTTACAGACTTAATTCTGTGATTATCCAGATATTCATTCATTTCATTTATGATTTTGACCGGAGCATAAGGATCCGTGAAAATCGCTGCGCCGACCTGCACTGCTGATGCTCCTGCCATCATCATTTCAATTGCATCTTTTCCGTTCGAAATCCCGCCCATTCCAATAACAGGAATATTTACTGCATTTGCTGTCTGCCAAACCATTCTTACTGCAATTGGAAATACGGCAGGACCTGACATTCCTCCCATATTATTTCTTAGTACGGGACGCATTGTGTCAATGTCAATTCTCATACCGAGCAGTGTATTTATAAGCGAAACTGCATCAGCTCCTTCTGCCTCAACAGCCTTTGCAATTTCGGCAATATTAGTTACATTAGGCGAGAGCTTTACAACAAGCGGTTTTGTTGTTGCTTTTCTGACCGCCTTTGTAACAGAAGCAGCCCCCTCACATGAAGCTCCGAAAGCCATACCTCCCTGCTTTACATTAGGGCATGAGATATTGAGCTCGATCATATGAACATCTGTATTTTCAAGTTTTTCAGCAATGGAAACACATTCTTCCGAGGTCGACCCTGCTATGTTTGCAAGGATAACCGTATCTTTTTTCATAAGATTAGGAAGTTCTTCCGAAATAAATTTATCGATTCCGGGATTCTGGAGTCCGACTGAATTAAGCATTCCCGAAGGAGTTTCTGCAATACGCGGAGATGGATTACCGTTTCTTTTAGTAATCGTCGTTCCTTTTGTAGCAATTCCGCCAAGAAGCGAAAGATCGAAAAGCTCCTCGTATTCTCTGCCGTAGCCAAATACGCCTGAGGCGGGTATAACAGGATTTTTAAAGTCAATTCCTGCAATTTTTACAGATAGATCAGCCATTACCAGATAACCTCCTTTGAATTGAATACAGGTCCGTTTTTGCAGACGTGAGCAAAATGTTCTTCACCGTTTTTCTTTGTTTTACATGCACATACAAGGCAGGCGCCTATGCCGCAGCCCATTCTTTCTTCAAGAGAGATCTCACAGTAAGCACTATAATCCTCAGCCACAGCAGCAACTGCTTTAAGCATGGGAGTTGGTCCGCAGGCATAAACTGCGTCTATTCCTCCCTCAGACAGCTGTTCTTTCAGAATATCTGTAACAAATCCCTTTCTGCCCATTGTTCCGTCATCTGTACAAAGAATAGTTTCAGCCCCTGTTTTTCTGAAATCTTCCTGAAGTATTACAGCTTCTGCACTTCTGAATCCTGAAATCACAACTGCTTTTTCGCCGTATATTTCGGCAAGCGGAACCATCGGAGGATTTCCGATACCTCCCCCTACAAGTGCAATTTTCCTGTACTTTTGATCAACAGTAAAACCGTGCCCCAGAGGTGCTAACATATCGATCAGTCCGCCCTCATTCAGCTTTGAAATTTCCTTCGTCCCCTCACCTTTTACAATAAATACAACACGTATTGTACCATTTTTACGGTCAATCCCGCAAATGGAAATCGGACGTCTGAGAGTATGTCCGGGAGGAAGTATATGAACAAACTGTCCGGGCTGAGCAATTTCAGCGATTTCCGGACATGCTATTATTATGCTGTATATATCTTTTGCCAGAGCACTTTTTTCGATAATCTGATATTTTCCCTGAGTATATTTCATAAGCTTTCCTTTCTGATTTTATGTATCTATCCGGACAAAATCCACAATAGATTTATTCCTGTAAACCAAATCTTCTCTTTGGATAAATTGCTGTTTTTCCCAGAATGCATTCCCGCTTTCATTTCTTTCAAACACACCCAAAGCAACTTTGGAAATTCCGATTTGTGAAAGTGATTTCATGACTTTATCAACCAGTTGTGACGCTATTCCACGGTGACGGAATTCCGGTGACACTGCCGTGTGGTAAATATATCCTCTGCGACCGTCATTTCCGGCAATAATAACTCCGACTATGACTGAATTTTCTTCTGCAACAAAGCAAGTATCAGGATTTCTTTCCAAAAAACGTCTGATACCGTCTTTAGAATCATCAATGTTATTCAGTCCCATACCGCTGCATGACAGCCACAGAGCGTATACGGATTCATAGTCCTCAATTTTCATTAATCTGACGTTCATTTCAGTTACCTCTGACAAATTTAGACGATTAAATTTTCGGGCGGAAACAAATTCCGCCCGGATATTTTATATTGTTGTAATGTCAATCATATCAACATCGTCAATCGTTCTTTCTGTAAGAAGAACATTTGCAAGTGCTTTGGCTGTATCAACTGCAGTAAGGCTGCAGATTGAACGTTCAACAGACTTACGGCGCATTTTAACACTGTCTCTTGCAGGAAGTCTTCCCTTTTCAGATGTAGAAATAACATAGTGGATCTTTCCGCTTTCAAGAAGTGAAAGAACATTCGGCTCAGTTTTTTCTGAAATTTTGTTCACAAGATTCGTAGCGATCATATTTTTATTGAGCGTACTTGCCGTTCCGCTTGTACCGTAAAGCTCAAAGCCCATCTGTGCAAACTTATCAGCAATTGAAATGATCTCCTGCTTGTCCTGATCGCGGACAGAGATAAGCACTCCGCCTTCACGCTTCAAATCATATCCTGCCGCAACAAGTCCTTTAAGGAGCGCGTCCTCAAAGTTATCGGCAATACCAAGACATTCACCTGTTGACTTCATTTCAGGTCCGAGCATCGTATCAACATCCTGCAGCTTTTCAAATGAGAATACAGGTACTTTAACAGCAACATACTTGCTTTTCTTGTAAAGTCCGCTTTCATAACCGAGCTCTTTAAGTGTTGAACCAAGCATGATCTTAGTTGCAATATCGACCATAGGAATTCCGGTGACCTTGCTGATATACGGTACAGTTCTCGAAGAACGCGGGTTGACCTCGATTACATAAACTTCATTATTATAAACAACATACTGTATATTTACAAGACCTATTACATTCAGCTCTACTGCCAGCTTTCTTGTATAATCGATAATAGTATCAACAATTTTGGGAGAAAGAGTCTGAGCAGGGTATACTGAGATTGAATCTCCCGAATGAACGCCTGCACGTTCGATATGCTCCATAATACCCGGAATCAGGAAATCAGTTCCGTCACAGATCGCATCTACCTCGACTTCCTTACCCATCATATATTTATCGATCAGAACCGGATTTTCAATCATAGTTCTTGTGATAATGCCCATATACTCAACTACATCCTTTTCAGAATGAGCAATTATCATATTCTGTCCGCCAAGAACATAAGACGGTCTGAGCAGTACAGGATAACCAAGTTTTTCGGCAACTTCAACTGCTTCTTCAGTTGTCATTACTGTATAACCGTCAGGACGCGGAATGCCGCACTTTTCAAGCAGCTCATCAAATCTTTCTCTGTCTTCAGCAGCATCGATGCTGTCTGCCGATGTACCGAGAATATTTACTCCCATATCGGCAAGATGACGTGTAAGCTTGATCGCAGTCTGTCCGCCGAACTGTACTACTACACCATAAGGCTGCTCAGTTTCAATGATTGATTCGACGTCTTCTTTGGTAAGAGGATCAAAATAAAGCCTGTCTCCTGTATCAAAATCGGTCGAAACGGTTTCCGGATTGTTGTTGCAGATAATTGCCTCATATCCCTGTTCTTTAAGAGTCCATACGCAGTGAACAGAGCAATAGTCAAATTCAATACCCTGACCAATTCTTATAGGACCTGAACCAAAAACTATTACCTTTTTCTTTCCTGTATCAACGCGTTCAATAAACTGCTTTGCTTCATTTTCCTCATCATATGTTGAATAGAAATAAGGAGTCTCAGCTTTGAACTCACCTGCACAGGTATCAACCATTTTAAATACAGAATGTTTCTTTATCGGACATTTCTGACCGGAAAAACGCTCTATCGTACTGTCGAGATAACCGAATTTCTTAGCGGTA
>JBJEQV010000038.1:0-19140 GCA_051881915.1 Porcipelethomonas sp.
ACAGGGGAATACTCTGGAGAAGTCAGTGTGATTTATACCGTTACCTGTGAGCACATCGGAAGTGGAGTATGCGATTACTGCGGAGAGGTTATAACCCTGCCCGGCGATGTCAATGAGGACGGTGTGATCGATGTTTTTGACGCAATACAGGTTGCGCAGTACACGGTCGGCAAGAAAAGCCTCACTGCTCAGCAGCTCCTTGCGGCTGATATGAACGGGGACAGCGCAATTGATGTTTTCGATGCGATCATAATTGCGAAAATGACTGTGGCATAACGTAAAACCAGATATGTAAAAATTAAAGGCATATCCTACTGAAATCAGATACACATATGGGCAGCAAAATTATATTGCCTTATGTGTATCTGATATTTATTCAGGGATTTGATATATTCAGAAAATTTCAGAGTCAGTATAAGTTTAAACTGATTTGAGAAATAAGCTGTACTTTAACAACATACAGAAAGATTGTTATAAGGAAACTACTTGAATTTAAGGCTCTTTTGCCGATGAATATATTGTAGTCTGGTTTAAAATAATATAATCCGTAATAACAATAAAATAAATTGAATTTAAGGAGAAATTACGATGACAAATTCAGAAAAATATAAAAAGACGTTTGCAGAGGCACTTGAAATTTCCGAAAATGATCTGAACGGACTTGAATATCAGAGTATTGAACAATGGGATTCAGTAGGCCACATGGGTCTTATTGCAGCATTGGAAGATGCATTTGATATCATGATGGATACAGATGATATCATAGATTTAAGTTCATTTGAAAAAGGAATGGAAATATTATCTGAAAATTACAATATCGAGTTTTAAAAGGAAACCATTATGAAAATATGGGATTTTGAAAAATTCAGCGACAAATATGCTGTTATTGATGAATATGGAAATAAAATAACATATGGTTCATTGGCGGCTGAAGGCAAAAAAATCTCCGGAAATATTGATGAAAGATGTCTTGTATTTGTTTTATGTAAAAATACAATCGGATCAGTAATCGGATACACGTCTTTTGTCAATAATAACATGGTATCATTGCTTTTAAACAGTAATATTGAGAAAGAATTTTTATATAATATTATCAAATTATACAGGCCCTCATATCTTTGGATTCCGCAGGAAAAAAAGCAGGATTTGTCAGAATATACATCGGAAGAAGTATGCAGCACTTTTGATTACCTGCTGATAAAAACAAACTTTGACATTAAATATGGTCTGTATGATGAATTGTGTCTTTTACTTACCACATCAGGCTCAACCGGAAGTCCGAAATTTGTACGCCAGAGTTACAGTAATGTCAGAATTAATGCTGAATCAATAGTTCAGTATCTGGAACTTGACGAAACTGAACGCCCTGTTACAACACTTCCAATGAATTATACATACGGATTATCAATAATAAACAGTCATTTTCTTGTGGGTGCAACGCTGCTTGTAACTGAAAAAAGCTTTATGCAGAAGGAATTCTGGAATTTTTTTAATGATTATAAGGCAACTTCTTTTGGAGGTGTGCCGTATACATATGAAATTTTGGATAAACTTCGTTTTTACAGAATGAAGCTGCCGTCACTCAGATATTTTACACAAGCCGGAGGAAAGCTGACCCCGGAGCTGCATAAAAAACTTTCCGGGTATGCTGAGGCAGAAAATAAAAAGTTCATTGTTATGTATGGCCAATGTGAAGCGACAGCACGTATGGGATATTTACCTGCTGATAAATCAGCAGAAAAATGCGGATCAATGGGCATTGCTATACCGCATGGTAAATTCCATTTGGCTGATATTGACGGAAATGCTGTAACAGAACCTTTTGTGACAGGCGAACTTGTATATGAAGGACCTAATGTTGCATTGGGATATGCTGAATGCGGAGAAGATCTGTCAAAAGGGGATGAAATGAACGGAGTCCTTCAGACAGGAGATATGGCACAATTTGATACTGAAGGTTATTATTATATTGTCGGACGCAAAAAGCGTTTCCTTAAAATTTATGGAAACAGGGTCAATCTTGATGAGGTTGACAGATTAATTAAAAGTGAATTTGAAAATATTGACTGTGCAAGTTCCGGTGTTGATGATCACTTGTACATTTTTACTGTTGATGCAGACGAAGATACCGTGAGGAAAATAAAGGAATTTATTGCACTTAAAACAAGGCTTAATCAGTCTGCTTTTAATGTTGTTACTGTAAATGAAATTCCTAAAAGTGATTCGGGCAAGGTGCTCTATAAGGAACTTACGAAATATTATAAAAAGTAAATAATATGAAATTATTTTGTTTTACACATGCAGGAGGCACTGCTGACTTCTATAATCCATTAGATGACATATTTGCTGATTATGATACGGAAATTGTAAAAATAGAATACGCTGGTCACGGCAAACGGTATCGCGAGCCTTTTTATAAGGATTTTGATGAGCTTTCATCTGATATGATTTCAATTTTAAAGAATAACCTTGAATCTGATGATAATTATGCAATGTTCGGATACAGTATGGGAAGTATTTCTGTGACAGAAACTTTACGGAAAATATCTCTGTCAAATGAAATTCCAATGCCGCATCATGTGTTCATTGCAGCCCATGAACCATTCTCCGGATCCGGTTTTCCTGATCCGGAGAATGGTTTTACAGATAAATACATTAAAGAGATGACAATCAGATTTGGCGGAATTCCGGAAAAGCTGATTAATAATAATAGTTTCTGGCGTTTTTATCTTCCTGTTTACAAGGCAGACTATCAGATTATCAGAAACTATGATTTTGATAACCTTGATTTTGAAACAGAAATTCCGCTTTCTGTTTTTTATTCGGAATCTGATACACCGCTGCATAAAATGAAAAAATGGAGCCGCTTTTTTGCAGGACCTTGCTGGTTTGAAAAATATTGCGGAAATCATTTCTTTATTAAAGAACATTGGAAAGAAATAGCTGATATTATTAAAGAAAGGCTGAATTTTAATGAAATTCGATGATTTACTGCAAGTGCCTCCTTATGAATTGAAAAGAGATTCAAAGGAAAGAATACTTACTCAAAGATTAATTGAACTTACAGAACACCATGAAGAAAGCTGTTTCGAATATTCCGGCATACTTGGCAGTATTTCATATGATAAAAACAAAGTAAACTCTTATTCAGATATACCTTTTATACCTGTAAGACTGTTTAAGGAATTATCATTAAAAAGCATTAAAGATGATGAGATAGTAAAGACCATGACTTCATCAGGAACGAGCGGACAAGCTGTATCCAGAATTTATCTGGACCGGACAACTTCTGCAAATCAACAAAAGGCCATGGTAAAGATCGTTTCTTCTTTTATCGGAACAGAAAGAGTGCCCATGCTTATTATTGACTGTCCTTCTGTGATAAAGGACCGCCGTATGTTTTCAGCAAGAGGGGCGGGGATTCTTGGATTTTCAATGTTCGGATCTGACAGAACGTATATACTGAAAGACGAAGATATGAGTCTTGATACAGAACTTCTTGACGCCTTTCTGAAAAAGCATAAAGGAAAAAAAATCCTGCTGTTCGGTTTTACATTTATGATCTGGCAGCATTTTTATAAAGAGCTTTTAAGACTGAAAAAAGAGGGAATCACTTTTGATTTGTCAAATGGCATATTGATCCATGGCGGAGGATGGAAAAAACTGGAGTCTGAAGCAGTATCATCTGAAATCTACAAGAAGAGTCTGTTTTCTGTATGCGGTATCCGGAGTATACATGACTATTACGGAATGGTTGAACAAACCGGATGTATCTATATGGAATGCGAATGCGGGCACTTGCATGCAAGCAATTTTTCTGATGTTATTGTGAGAAATCCGAAGGACTTTTCAGAATGCGGTATCGGCGAGAGAGGGATATTGCAGGTTGTATCATCAATTCCGGAATCTTATCCGGGTCATTCATTATTAACGGAAGACGAAGGTATGATAATAGGTGAGGACGATTGTCCATGCGGCAGAAATGGCAAGTACTTTAAAATATTCGGGCGCATAAAAAATGCAGAGATCAGAGGATGCAGTGATACATATTCAGTAAAATCTCCGGAGTCAGATAACGCAGAAAAAAACAATATCCAATACATATCAGGCAATGACAGGATATTAAGTAATATGAACAGATGTGAAGTGAAAAAATTGTTTGCGGACGATATCGTTGATTTTTGTGATACAGTTTCAAAAGAAATTTTTTCACAGTCAGAATCGCGCGCATATTCTGATGTTATGACTCTCGGATTCTGGCTTCGCAGGGCAAATCTGTTGTCCATGATGGCGTCTTTCGTCAAAAATGATAATAATGTTCATGTGGGGCGCGGGACAGTTTTTCACGTTGCACCGTCAAATGTTCCTGTGAATTTTGCCTATTCGTTATTTGCAGGTCTTATTTGCGGCAATGCAAATGTTGTGAGAATACCATCAGAAAATTATCCTCAGATCAATATAATTATCAACGCTCTGGAAAACGCACTGAAAACACATCCGGATTTCAGAGGATATATCTGTCTGGTCAGATACGGACATGATCGTGAAATAAATGATCTGCTTTCATCAATGTGTAATGTAAGAGTTATATGGGGAGGAGATAATACAATTTCAGAAATAAGGCGGTCTCCTTTGAATCCAAGAGCCACTGAAGTTGCTTTTGCCGACAGATATTCTCTTGCTGTTGTTGATTCTGAGATATATCTGAATAGCGAAAACAAGAAAGAAACTGCCCGTAAATTCTGGAATGATACTTTTCTTACAGATCAGAATGCATGCTCTTCTCCAAGGATAGTTGTTTTTATCGGTAACGATGATTTAAACAGCAGAGCCGGAAATTTATTCTGGAGCAATCTGCATGATCTGACTGCTGAGAAATATGATTTGTCAGCTGTGCAGTCTGTTAATAAACTGACAAGCTGCTGCAAAGCAGCGGCAAATCTGAAAAATGTAAAGAAAATTCCGATGCCTGATAATACAATATATCGTATTCAGGTGTTTTCACCTGATTCTGAACTTATGAAATACAAAGATAATTCAGGATTCTTTTTTGAATGCAGCTGTAATGATATTTCAGAGATCAGAGAAATCTGCAATGATGTACGCTGTCAGACGGTATGTTATATAGGGGATGAAAGTACTATACAGCAAATTGCCGAAAGCGGAATAATGGGCATTGACAGAATAGTCCCGGCAGGCCACACTATGGATTTTGATATGATTTGGGATGGGTATGATCTTACAGAAAGGCTTTCGCGTACAATAAAAATCAATTGAATAATTATTTTGCCGGTATTATTTGCAAATATCGTGTGAATATATCAAAAAATGGAGATGCTGTAAATGGAGAAAATACAGGTTTATGAGCGTTCTGTGCATTACTATGAAACTGACAGAATGGGGGTTGTTCATCATTCAAACTATATAAGGTGGTTTGAAGAGGCAAGAGTCGACTTTATGCATAAAGTCGGATATCCTTATGAACGTATGGAAGCTGAGGGGATAATGCTTCCTGTTCTTTCAGCAGACTGCAGTTATAAAAGCTCGGTAAGATTCGGTGACACTGTTCTGATTTATGCTTCAATAAGTAAATATAACGGTTTCAGAATGACTGTTCAGTACAAAGTCTGCGACAAAAAAACGGGTGAGCTCCGTGCATACGGAAGCACCACCCATTGTTTTACTGATCTGTCATTAAAGCCTGTGCGTATAAATAAGACAAATGCAGAGATCCACAAGGTGTATTCAGAGATCTCTGCTCAGGAATTATTCTAAATATGGTTTCAGATATTTTCCTGTGTATGATTCGGGGCAGGCAGCAATTTCTTCCGGTGTTCCGCAGGCGACAATATTTCCGCCGCCTGAGCCGCCTTCCGGTCCCAGGTCGATAATATGATCGGCAACCTTGATCACATTAAGGTTGTGCTCAATTACAAGAATCGTGTTCCCGGTATCTGCAAGATGCTGAAGTACATCTATAAGCTTGTGAACGTCAGCTGTATGAAGACCTGTTGTAGGTTCGTCAAGAATGTAGATCGTCTTTCCGGTAGGTCGTTTTGAAAGCTCGGTGGAAAGCTTTACACGCTGGGCTTCTCCGCCTGAAAGCGTTGTTGCCGGCTGACCGATTTTAATATAGCCAAGTCCGACTTCCTGCAAAGTTTTAAGCTTTCGCAGGATTTTTGGTATGTTTTCAAAGAATTTTACTCCTTCGTCAACGGACATTTCAAGAATATCATGAATTGATTTTCCCTTATAGAGAACTTCCAGTGTTTCACGGTTGTAGCGCTTTCCCTTGCAAACTTCGCAGGGAACGTAGATGTCAGGGAGGAAGTGCATCTCAATTTTGAGAATACCGTCACCCTCGCAGGCTTCGCAGCGGCCGCCCTTTATATTGAAGGAAAATCTTCCGGGGCCGTATCCTTTGATTTTTGCGTCGTTGGTCTGTGCAAAAAGCTCACGGATATCTGTAAAAACTCCTGTATAGGTGGCAGGGTTTGAACGCGGCGTTCTGCCGATCGGGGACTGGTCGATATTTATTACCTTGTCAAGATGTTCAAGTCCTTCCATGCTCTTGAATTTACCGCTTCTTATTTTTGCACGGTTAAGCTTAGCCGCAAGATGTTTGTATATGATCTCATTTACAAGTGATGACTTTCCCGAACCTGAAACGCCTGTTACACATACAAATTTCCCCAGTGGGATTTTTACGTTTATGTTTTTCAGATTATTTTCCGCAGCGCCCTTCACGGTAAGGAACTTTCCGTTGCCCTCTCTCCGCTTTTCGGGAAGAGGGATCTTCTTTTTTCCGCTCAGATACTGCCCGGTGACTGAGTTTTCACAATTCATAATATCTTCAACTGTGCCGGAGCATACGACCTGACCGCCGTTTACACCTGCTCCCGGGCCTATATCAACTATATAGTCTGCTGCAAACATGGTATCATCATCATGTTCAACAACAATAAGCGTATTTCCGTGATCACGAAGTCTTTTGAGAGTTTCTATAAGCTTATCATTGTCCCTCTGATGAAGTCCGATACTCGGTTCATCAAGAATGTACAGCACACCCATAAGCGAAGAGCCTATCTGAGTAGCGAGACGGATTCTCTGGCTTTCACCGCCTGACAGTGTACCTGAGGAACGGGATAGAGTGAGGTATTCAAGTCCGACGCTTTTTAAAAATCCAAGTCGTTCTTTTATTTCCTTTATGATCCTTTCGCCTATAAACATTTCGCGTTCGCTGAGCTTTATATTATTGAAAAAGTCAAGTGCATCTGTAACTGAAAGGTTTGACAGTTCGTTTATATTCAGTCCGCCGACAGTTACGGAAAGGCTTTCTTTTTTCAGACGTTCACCGTTACATTCAGGACATTTTATTTCGCTCATGTAATCTGCAATGTCGTTTTTGGAGTGTTCACTTGATGTTTCGCCGTATCTTCTTTCAAGATTGTTTATAACGCCTTCAAAACGGCTGTATCTTACCCCTCCGCCGAATGAATCGATAACTTTGAGTTCGATTCTGTCGTTTCCCGTGCCATACAGAAAAGCATCGGCAGCTTCCTTTGGGAGCTGATTGAATGGTGTGTCAAGACTTATATTATAATGCTCTGCAAGACCTGTGTAATACATCATGGCAATGGAACCCTTATTGAGGGTATTCCAGCCGCTTGCCTTGATCGCACCTTCCTTTATGCTGAGTTCCTTATTCGGTACAACAAGATCCGGATCAACCCGGTGAAAGGATCCTATGCCGGTGCATTTGGGGCATGCACCAAATGGATTGTTAAAAGAAAACATTCTTGGGGTCAGTTCTTCAATGCTTATGTTGTGCTCCGGACATGCGTAGCTCTGAGAAAACAGCATTTCCTCACCGCCGATAACATCAACAGCTGTAAGACCGTCTGACAGTGAAGAAGCGGTTTCAATACTGTCTGTAAGACGGAATTTTATTTCATCCTTTACAACAAGCCTGTCAACGACAATCTCAATATCATGTTTCTTGTTCTTATCAAGTTTTATTTCCTCTGAAAGCTCATACATGCTCCCGTCGATCCTTACACGTACATATCCTGAGCGTCTTGCGCCGTCAAGCTCTTTGGCATAGGTGCCTTTTCTTCCTCGTACGATCGGTGCAAGTATCTGGATTTTAGTACCTTTTTCAAGTGAAAGAATCTTATCAACTATCTGATCTATGGTCTGCTGCTTTATTTCCTTTCCGCATACCGGACAGTGGGGTATACCGATCCTTGCGTACAGCAGACGGAGATAGTCATATATTTCTGTAACTGTTCCGACCGTTGAACGCGGATTTTTGGAAGTCGTTTTCTGATCTATGGAAATTGCAGGAGAGAGACCGTCAATGCTGTCAACATCGGGCTTTTCCATCTGTCCGAGGAACATTCTTGCGTATGAGGAAAGACTCTCCATATATCTTCTTTGCCCGTCAGCATAGATCGTGTCAAAAGCAAGAGAAGATTTTCCCGAGCCTGAAAGTCCCGTCATGACGATCAGTTTATCCCTTGGTATTTCAAGATCAATGTTTTTGAGATTATGCTCTCTTGCGCCTTTAATAATTATTTTATCGTTCATTTGCTTTCTTCCAACTCCTTGATCTTATCTCTGAGATATGCGGCGTGCTCAAATTCGAGCAGCTTTGCAGCCTCTTTCATTTCTTCTTTAAGCTTTGCAATAAGCTCTGTCTTTTCTTTTCTGGTGAGTTTTCTGCCTGACTTTTTCTCAACAGTTTCCTTTGAGGAAATTTCAAGTACTTTCCTAATATCCTTTTTTATCGTTTCGGGAACAATGCCGTGATTTTCATTGTAAGCCAGCTGAAGCTCCCGGCGGCGTTCAGTTTCAGTTATAGCCCGTTCCATGGAGCCGGTAACGCTGTCAGCATACATTATAACTTTTCCCTTTGCGTTTCTTGCGGCTCTTCCTATTGTCTGGATGAGCGAGGTTTCGCTTCTCAGGAAGCCTTCTTTGTCAGCGTCAAGTATTGCAACAAGTGAAACCTCAGGGATATCAAGCCCTTCACGAAGCAGATTGATGCCTACAAGCACATCATATTCGCCTTCACGAAGGTCTTTTATTATTTCCATTCTTTCGATCGTATCAATATCGTGATGCAGATATTGTACCTTGACCCCGGCGGCATGAAGAAAAGACGTTAAGTCTTCTGCCATCTTTTTTGTAAGAGTTGTCACAAGAACTCTTTCATCAATTTCGGCGCGCTTATTGATCTCTGACAGCAGATCCTCGATCTGTCCCTCCACAGGACGGACGCTGATTTCAGGATCAACAAGTCCTGTAGGACGGATGACCTGTTCAACAATGTTTGCCGATTTTTCGCGTTCAAAATTTCCGGGTGTCGCACTGACGAAAATCACCTGATTTACATGGTCATAGAATTCATTGAAGTTCAGAGGACGGTTGTCATAGGCACTTGGCAGTCTGAAACCGTAGTCTATAAGAGTGGTTTTTCGTGCTCTGTCGCCTGCATACATTGCTCCTACCTGCGGCACAGTAACATGGCTTTCGTCGATCATGAGCAGAAAATCCTCAGGAAAATGGTCAAGAAGCGTCTGCGGAGTACTTCCGGGCGGACGTCCCGATAGAATACGGGAATAGTTTTCGATACCGCTGCAAAATCCGATTTCCTGTAACATTTCCATGTCATAATGAGTACGCTGTGAGATCCTCTGGGCTTCCACAAGCATATTTTTTGACTGGAAATACTCTATTCTTTCAGCAAGCTCACGATCTATCTCTTTCAGAGCTGTCTCCATTTTGTTTCCGCTTACAATGTAATGGCTTGCCGGGAAAATAGCAGCATGCTGGAGTGATGCAATGACTTCTCCGGTGAGAACATGTATTTCCGTGATTCTGTCGATCTCGTCCCCGAAAAATTCGACCCTTATTGCCTTTTCGTTGGACGAGGCAGGGAATATCTCAACGACATCACCTCTGACTCTGAATTTGTTTCGCACAAAATTTATATCATTGCGTTCATACTGGATAGAAACAAGCTCGCTTAAAAGCTGATCCCTTGACTTTTCCATGCCGACCCTTACAGAGACCGCCATGGAACGGTAGTCCTCAGGGCTTCCCAGAGAATATATGCAGGATACGCTTGATACGATGATAACATCATTCCGCTCGCTGAGTGCCATTGTTGCGGAATGGCGCATTTTATCTATTTCGTCGTTTACGGATGAATCCTTTTCGATATAAGTATCAGTTCCCGGGATATAGGCTTCCGGCTGATAGTAATCGTAGTAGCTGACGAAATATTCCACTGCATTATTCGGAAAAAACTCCTTGAATTCAGAACATAGCTGAGCCGCCAGTATCTTGTTATGCGCAAGGATAAGAGTAGGCTTGTTAACATTTGCAATGACGTTTGCCATTGTGAAGGTCTTTCCGGAACCGGTGACGCCCAGAAGAGTCTGCTCGCGCTGTCCGCTGAGTATTCCCTTTGTCAGCTTTTCGATTGCCTGCGGCTGATCTCCGGAGGGTTTATAGTCTGTAACAAGTTCAAATTTTTTATTTATCATTTTTAGCTCCGATCATGTTTATTTCAGCAGAGTGAAAGCTCCCGATTCCTTCATTGAGATTGCATCATTATCGGCAACAATAATATGATCCACAAGGTTAATGCCTATTGGTTTAAGTGTATTGAACACATATGCTGTGGTTTTTATATCGTTGTCGGAGGGGATCGCATCACCGTTGGGATGATTATGAGCAAGAATAAGACTTTCACACTTATTTCTGTATGCAAACTCAACAAGTTTTCGTATGTTTATGTCAACCTTGCCTGGAGTGCCCTCACTTATCACTGTGCAGGCAACAAGCCTCAGCTTGTCATCAAGGCAGACGGCTCTGACCTTTTCTTCCTTTTCGCCAAGAAACAGATTCCTGAAGTAAGTACAGGTTTTCTCATAAGTATTCAGATACTTGCTGTTATTTTTTGAACTCAGATATTCTCTGGTGAGAGCAGGAATCATTTTGAGCAGTACAGCGCTTGATTCATCAATGCCTTCAATTTCTTTCAGAGCTTCAAAATCAGCGTCAAATACTCCTCCTATTGATCCGAAAGTGTTTATGAGTCTGTGTCCTATTTCATTTGTGTCGATTCTGGGACGTGAATAGAAAAGCAGAAGTTCAAGAATTTCGTGTTCATTGAATCCTGTAAAGCCTGCTTCAATAAACTTCTGCTTTATCCTTTTCCGGTGTCCCTTATGAATATTTTCGTTCATAGCTCCCTCCATGAAAATTTACTCATATATATAGTATAATCTATTTTAAAGTAAAATAAAAGATATTTTTCAAAAAAATTATGTATTTACTGCTATATTTGAAATTTTCGGCTGGAAATGCTATAATATATAGATGAGGCAAGAAAACCTTGCCGAAATCTATTTGCTTTTTTTTGCGGTTGTCACCTTTGGTGACGGGCAAAATGGCATTTTTAATAAATTTTATTGCTCCGGCCAATTTGGCAATGTTTAATTAGCTGAGCAATAACAAAAACGGACGGAGAGATCATGAAAGAATTTATCATAAATAAAAACGACAGCGGACAGCGTGTGGACAGATTTATCACAAAAGCTGTTCCGAAGCTTCCCAGATCCCTTATGTATAAGTATATCAGGCTGAAAAGAATAAAGCTTAACGGCAGACGCTGTGACAGAGCTGATATGCTGAACGAGAACGATGTGCTTTCAATGTATGTAAACGATGAGTTTTTCAGCGATGAAATTTCGGAAACGGAAACAAGAATCAGAAAAACTTCAAAAAAGCCGGATATTGTTTATGAAGATGAAAATATCATTGTGGTATATAAAGAGCCTGGGATGGATGTTCATGCCGGATCGGAAAAGGATGACGAAAATCTGCTTGAGATCATTACATGGTATCTTTATGAAAAAGGTGAATATGTTCCCGGTGAGGAAAATTCCTTTTCCCCTGCACTCTGCAACAGGATCGACCGCAATACCGCAGGACTTGTTATCGCCGCAAAAAATGCTCTGGCACTCAGGGAAATAAATGCTGAGATCAGATCAAGGGAAATAAAGAAGGAATATATGTGCATATGCTGTGGAAATCCCGTGAAAAAAAGTGATTGCTGTACAGCATATCTGAAAAAAGGAAACCGAAATATGGTCAGTATAAGCGCTGATGAAAAGGAGGGCTATAAAAAGATAGTTACAGCATACGAAGTGCTGGAGAGCAGGGGGGATTTTTCTCTTGTCCGTGTAAAGCTTATAACAGGCCGTACTCATCAGATAAGGGCACACCTTGCATTTCTTGGCATGCCTCTTCTTGGGGACGGGAAGTATGGTAATACCGCAGTAAACAAGCGCATGGGGATCTTCAGACAGCAGCTCTGTGCATATCGTCTTGAATTCGGACCGGGAGGTGCTTTAGGCTACCTTGACGGGAAAAGCTTCTGCGCAGGAAAGTGCGGATTTGATACGGATCTGTTCGGGGATATTGAAGGGCAGTGCACTCACAGTGAAGCATAATTTTATATGCATCAGCGTAAATATGTACAAAAAGTATTGATTTTCTGAGCTGACTATGTTATAATTGATACAATATATTTAAAACAGAACCATGTAAATTTGTACAGTGGTGTTTTAAAACATATAATTTAAAGTGAAATAGGAGGATGTATATGATTTGTGATCTTCACTGCCATACAACGCTGTCTGACGGATCTCTTGGGATAGAAGACGTGATAGTACAGGCCAAGAGAATGAATATAGACTTTTTGTCGATAACAGATCATGATACCCTTTCATCGTTTTCGAGAGCGCATATTCTTGGTGAGCGCTACGGTGTGAAAATAATTCAGGGCGTTGAGATGTCAGCGTGGGACAAAGCAAGGGACGGAAAAGTCCACATTCTCTGTTATGCCCCGAAAAAGCCTGACAGACTTGAGGGTCTGTGTCTTAAATCCTGCGAAATAAGAAAAGCCTGTTCAAAGGAAATGATTGCAAAAGTAATGCAGAAATATCCTATTACCCTTGAAAGTGTTTTAAAGCACTGTACAGGCAGCAAGAGCATATTCAAGTCCCACATTATGAGAGCGCTTATAGAATATGGCTACTCTCTTGAGTTTTACGGGGAACTGAATGATGAGCTGTTTTCCAAGGAAAGTGATTTTTATGTGGAAAGAGCATATCCGGATGTAAGATTCGTTCTTGATCTTATACATTCTGCAAGAGGTGTTGCTGTTATGGCTCATCCGGCAATGTATGACAATCTTGATCTGCTTGTTGAACTGGCGGAAGAAAAGAAGATCGACGGAGTTGAGGTTTATCATTACTCTGCGGATGAGGATAAGCAAAAGGAATTGCTTGACATTGCCGAAAAATACGATCTTATCGTTACGGGTGGTTCGGGCTTTCACGGTCTTTATAATGCTGTTCCGACTCATCTGGGAAGCAATTCCACAACAAAGGAAAATCTTGACAGGATAATTAAGCTCGCAAATAAAAAATAATCGCAGGAGGCGGTAATATGACAATCAATTATATACCAAAGGGAGTTTGCTCCAGAAAAATTGAGATCGAGCTTGAGGACGGGATCGTTCAGAGCGTTAAATATACAGGCGGATGCAGCGGAAACCTTCAGGGAATAGCTTCTCTTGTAAAGGGAATGAAAGCGGAGGATGTAATATCAAAGCTTGAAAACATAAAATGCGGAATGAAGAATACGTCATGCCCCGATCAGCTTGCGCAGGCTTTAAAAGAAACTATCTGAAACTATAAGGCGGATTGATTCCGCCTTGTTTTGATTTATGAGGATCGAAAAAATGAGCAGAAAAAAACGTGTTAATGTATCCCATGTGGTTTATGTTTTCATGGGACTGTTTATCGTTGTACTTTTTATAATGGGTATTCATTTTATTATGAATCCTGAAAAGATCAGTTCATCGGCAGTTCTGAATTCCGAGGCAGTCACTGTTGAATTTGAAATACCGACAGAGGAAGAAACATATCCGACGGTTGAATATCCGGATGCTGACGATGAGGTGAAGGAGTTTGACGACAAAATTGTCAGCAAATATGCAGTGCTGCTGGATGTGGATGAAAATAAAGTCCTTGCAGAGCGTAAGGCAGATGAAATAATTTATCCTGCCTCTATGACCAAGATAATGACTCTTATTGTCGCTGTGGAAAATATGGGGTCTCTTGACGATACATTTACAATGACCTATGATATATTAAGTCCGCTCGTTTATGAAGACGCTTCAAGAG
Organism: Porcipelethomonas sp.; assembly: GCA_051881915.1. GTDB lineage: Bacteria > Bacillota > Clostridia > Oscillospirales > Ruminococcaceae > Porcipelethomonas. The sequence continues at coordinate 14,268 of JBJEQV010000038.1, forward strand.
CCGGATTTGAGGAAGGAGAAACCATTACAGTTGAGGACATGCTTTACGGAGCAGTGCTTCCGTCGGGAGCAGACGCTACAATAGGTCTTGCAGAATGTATATGCGGCAGCGAGGAATCTTTTGTGGAGCTTATGAATGAAAAAGCGAAGTCTATGGGTCTGAAAAATACCCATTTTACCAATACGAGCGGTCTGCATAACGATGATCATTACAGTACAGCCACAGAGATAGCAATGATACTTGAATATGCAATGCAGAATGAACTTTGCCGAAAGATCCTGTCAACATATCAGTATACAACATCTAAAACTAAGGAGCATCCTGAGGGTATTCCTCTTGAGAGCACCATGTTCAGCAGAATGTACGGCGACGAAGTGGAGGGTGTGCTGATCGAGGGTGGAAAAACAGGATATACTGATGAGGCGGAGAACTGCCTTGCATCCTTTGCGGTGAAGGACGGACATGAGTATGTAGCTGTTACCACAGGTTCATACAGTCACTGGCTCACTATTTATGATGCATTTGAAATATATGAAAGCTATATTGAATGATATTTCCGGGGGTGATTATTCTGGAAGGTAATACAAATGAATTAATACTGAATATGTCGCCCCGCGCGATTGATGAGCTGAAAAAAACAGGGATTTCCGGCAGTGTATCAAAATACGAGCTGCCGGCAGTGATTTTTCCTGAGCGCAAAGCTTTTTTTGCAAAAATAGCTATGGAGGACGGGCTTCTTGTACTTAATTTCAGTATAAGCGGCTGTGAGTTCAGCATGAAGGGCGTTCTTGATGAAAATACCTTTACCTGCCGCAGTATAATCCAAGGCCCTCTGGAAAGTGACAAGGGAGTATCAGTCTGCTTTGTGCATAAAAATGCAGGGGAGTCTTTACGCATAAATGAAAGTCTCAGACAAAGACTTGATATGTGGTATGAGTATATTGAAACACTGCTTGAAAAATCGCGAAAAAACAAGGTGTTGCTGCGGTGTGAGGAGATCCTTTGCAGAACGGAGAATATTGTCCGCGTCAGAGTTTCGGGAACAGCAGAAAGTGAAATAAAAAATCTGAGCGCAGGCATAGCAGATGAAAAAGGCGAGCCGATGTTTTCCATAGGAAAGGCTGAAGGATTAGAAAACGGGATCCTGACTGTCCGCCTTTCGGGAAACCGTACTGATGAGCTTGCAGAGAAAAAAAGACTTGTTATTTACGATGCTGCAGCTGAAATCACATGCAGGAGAATGAAATCAGGTCTTGATATGCTGTGCAGTGGTGAAGCAGTGAACAAGAGACTTCCGGAGTTTATTTTTTCACCGGAAAATGCTAACCGTGCTCCCGGCGATAATGTCGTTCTCTCGGCGGATGATCTTTTGTCCAAGAATATGAATCCGGAGCAGATAGCAGCGGTCGAAGGTGTCATGAACGCCGAAGACCTTTATCTGATACAGGGACCTCCCGGAACAGGCAAAACAACAGTCATTGCTGAAATATGCTATCAGAATGCCGTAAGGGGGCTTAAAACCCTTGTTGTTTCTCAGTCAAATCTTGCTGTTGACAATGCGATTTCAAGGGTTATGAACCATGCTGATGTACGCGTACTCAGAAAGGGCGACTGTTCAAGAGTTGAGGAGGAGGGACTTCCTTTTGTTGAGGACAATGTTGTTCGTACATGGATAGGACAGATTGCCGATTCGACCGGAAAAATGGCGGAAAAAATTGATATGAGGCTTGAAAAGCTCAGAGGTATCATAAAGAAGCTTCCGGATCTCATGGAGCTTGCGGAAAGTATTACCGAAGGGCACAAATCGAAAAACTTTCTTGAATCTCAGCTTCATTTTTACAAAAATGTTGTAGAAGACGCCAAGGATTGCCGTGCTTCTTTTTTTGAGCTAGTGAATGAAGCTTATGAAAACAATGATATTGTATTTGTGGAAAAAGCCCGTGAATTTTATCCGGAGGATTTTATCATACCGAATGGTATTTATAATGATATTACGGATAAATATCTGGACATGAAAGCGGACATTGAAAATATTAAGGAATTTGAGAATGAACTGGAATATTACAATGAGTATACTGCTAAAATAAATGATCTGTTTGAATATATTGAGGATACGGCAGGATTTCCGGTCCTTTCCAGGACCTCTTATGAAGGCGAATTCCACTATGTCGATTTTGAAAACACAGAAAAAATGTATGAAGAGGGCAGAAAAATACTTGAAGCTGAGCCGACGGGGATAAAACGTATCTTTTTCGGGAACAAATGGAAAAAGCTTGCGGCAGTTTATTACAGACGGGCTGAGAGTTTTATGAAGGGCATACAGGTTAAAACTATAAAATTGTGTGACAGGATAAATCAGATCAGGGAATCGGAGGATTATCGCTTTAATACTGACAGTTTCCACTTAGGTCTTGATGCTCTTTGTGAGGACTTTGACGGTCAGTTTTACAGTGTTAAAGGGAAATACGCCAAGATAAATGATAACTATAATGACGCTGTTAAAGATTACAAATATAACATAGAGCTTATTAAGGAGGAGACATCCGATAAGTTTTTTGACGCAGCCCTGAAAAATTGCGACCTGAGCAGGGTTACTCCGGAAGAACTGGAAAAATGTGTAAGTGAACTGTATAACGAGTATTGTTTCCGTTTTGAAACATGGAAAAGGCTTCTTTCACAGTGGCGCAGCAGAATTTCACAAAAGGGAACTGATTACAGCGCTCTGAAAAAGCTTTATATCGACAATGCCAACGTTATAGGCATTACCTGTATTCAGAGCGGTACCAAGGATTTCAGCCGCAACTATCCGTCTTTTGATGTGGTGATAATTGATGAATCCAGCAAAAGTACCCCTCCGGATATTATACTTCCTATGCTGAAAGGAAAAAAAATCGTGCTTGTGGGCGATCACAAGCAGCTGCCTCCGTTTATTGACATGAATGCCTATGATGAGCTTGAATCAAATGATGATGAAATGCTAAAAGAACTTATGAAAATAAGTCTTTTCGAGGAGCTGTATGAAAAGGCGGGGAGCGGAATGAAAACCATGCTTTACCGTCAGTACCGCATGCATAAGGATATTGCAGGGCTTGTTAATCAGTTTTATATAGATACAGACGCAGGACGTCTTGAATCTCCGTCTGAGGCGCCGAAAAATCATATGTGTCAGGGCGAGGGGATCTCTGAAAACAATCATGTCCTGTGGTATGACATACCAAATACCGGACAGTTTTATGAAAAATCATGCGGAAAAAGCTTCTGCAATGAATATGAGGTTTTCTGCATAAAAAGGCTTCTTGGCATGTTAAACCGGAACTTAATAGCAAACGGAGCTGAAAAAGGAATAGGCATAATAACTTTTTACGATGCTCAGGTAAAGCTTCTTGAATCTGAACTGATTTACAGCGGATACTATAAGACACTTTCAAATGTCAATATAAGAATCGGATCTGTGGACAGATTTCAGGGAATGGAAGAAGATGTAATAATTATCAGCTTTGTTCGCAATAATCAGGGACATAATATAGGCTTTGCACGGGACAGCCGCAGGATCAATGTTGCAATGTCAAGAGCAAAGGAACTGCTTGTTATTGCAGGTTGCAGTGAGAATTTTACAGGCTCATCGAACGAGGAGGCTTCGGGAATGTTCCGCAATATATGGCAGATCACCAAGCGTCTTGACGGCGTCAGAAATGCAGCAGATATTCCTGAATGTACAGAGGAAAATTCACATACATATAATAAAGAGTATAATAAAACTGTACAGCATCAGTCCGATATTTACGATGAGTATGACGATGAAGAATGCGGATCTGTCGGAATGAATATACTTGATTACTTTATTCTGAAAGCAGCGTTTGAGTTCAGAGGACGGAAAATAACTGTGAAAAACATTTCCAATGTACTCGGAATTGCGCCTGTTTTCATAAAAAACAGAATGGCATATCTGTGTTCCGAAGGGTATGCGGAGATTGAGCGGCAAAATATAAAAATCACCGGTAAAGGGGAAAATTTTATACTCGAAAATTCAGATCCGGCAGTCTGAAAATAACATAAACAATCCCATAAATTTATAATAAAGTTAGAATTTAAAAGATTTTTTTTATTATTGTTGATTTTTTGATTTTTTTGTAGTATAATATTAATGTGTAGGATAATCTTTATTTATATACGGAGGGATTTTTATGTATTTGGATTCGATTGCGTTCAAAGCAATGGAAGGCGGTCTTGCCCAGCTGAATGTAAAACAGCAGGTTCATGCACAGAATATCGCCAATATTGATACTCCCGACTATAAATATAAACAGGTGAGTTTTGAAAATACATTAGAGAGAGCAAAAGAAGATCAGGGGACAAGAAGATACAGCTTTCAGGCTGAAATTTCTGAAATCGAAAACACGGAAGTATTGGTTGACGGAAATAATGTCGATGTTGACAAAGAAAACCTTGAGCTTTACAGTACATATATACAGTCATCGGCTATTATCCAGAAAATGAATTCGGCTATTTCCGATTTGCGTTATGTATTGACCAATACAAACTTCAAGTAACAGATCGGAGTGGTGAAAAATGGCATTTATGAATTCAGTCAACATTATTGGTTCAGCTCTCACTGCGGAGCGTTTCAAGACAAATATCATACTTCAGAATATAGCAAACCAGACTACAACGAGAACTGAGAGCGGCGAACCATACAGAAGGAAACAGGTGATTTTTCAGGAGAGAGCTCAGACTTTTGATGAGGTGCTGAGTGAAGTTTCCGGCGGAGGAGTCAGAGTCACTGAGGTTGTGGAGAGCCAGGAGGAATTCAATCCTGTATATGATCCGGACAATCCTGATGCTGACGAGGACGGATACGTTTATTATCCTAATG
>JBJEQV010000039.1:0-18786 GCA_051881915.1 Porcipelethomonas sp.
TTCCTGATGTTTGCTTAGAGCCGTAAAGATACGGTCGCTTTTTCAATACACCTGCCTGCATAGGCAGCAAATCTGTTTCCCTTCTGATAATCAAAGGTGGAAACTGCTTTGATCAGTCCGATCGTGCCGATAGAAATAAGTTCATCCTGATCGTCGGAATTGGAGTAATATTTTTTTATGATGTGTGCCACAAGCCGTAAATTATGTTCAATAAGCTTATGTCTGGCGGCTTCATCACCTTCTGCCATAAGCCTGAAATATTTTTCCTCATCTTTTTTTGAAAGCGGTTTGGGAAAAATATTTCGATTGTCAATATGCAGCGCAAAAAAGAAAAGACTGCTTAGTGCGGAATTAAGAATACCCATTATCATCTGATACACCTCCGATATATTCTATGCGTGCAGGCTTGGGCATTATCCTTTATAAAACACTGAATAACCGGCTTTTATTCATGTTTTTTTGATATTACATGTAAATTCTGAACTTCTGATCCGGCTTAAAAAATGATGTAATTGTAAATAATTAAGAAAAATATGGATTTTTAATAAATGATGTGATATAATTAAAATATTAAGGCGGCTTTAAAGGCGGCGGATTGGTTTGATTGTGACAGAGGTATGAAAAAATGCAGGAATATTTACTTACAAAACTTATAGATGTGGATTTTTTGCAGAAAATACAGAACGCATTTTCAAAATGCACGGGTATGTCAGCACTCTCAACTGACATAAATGGTGTTCCTGTAACAGATGGGAGCGGTTTTACATATTTTTGTGAAAATTTGATCAGAAACTCAGAAAAGGGCTGTGCCAGATGTAAGGAATGTAATAAACAGGGCGTTCTTACGGCTTTGAAAAACGGCAGAAGCTCAGTATACAGGTGTCATGCGGGATTTGTGAACTTCGCTGCTCCGATCGTGGTGGAGGGGAGGTTTATCGGCAGTCTTATCGGAGGACAGATTAAAACCGGTTCTGTTGATATCTCCAGAGCGGAAAAAACGGCTGATGAGCTCGGAATTGACAGGAATAAATATATTGAAGCATTATCAGAAATAAAAATAAAGGATTACCGGGAGGCTGAAAAGGCAGCCGATTATCTTGCTGATATTGCGGATTTGATTTCCGATGTGGCATACAGCAATTATAAAGCTTTCAGGCATTGCAGCAGAGTTGAAAGAATTGCAAGGTCACATAAAGCATTTATGATGAATTTTAATTCGGAACTGCAAAACAGGGTTCAGGAATGGCTGGAGGAATCGGAGAAAACAGTAAAAGAGTGTTCTTATAAAGAATTGCCGGCTGATGAACTTATTCTTAAAGGAAGAGGGATCCTTTCCGATATCAAAGAAACTGTTGAGTTGTCAAAGATGACTGAGGTGGACTTTGATCTTGTCGAAAGATGCTACTCAATGAGAAAGCTTACCGAAAAAATATCTGAAAATATAAAATCACATTTTCCGGAAAAGCCGGTCGATCTTACATATGAGATCAGGGATAATGTTCCCGAAAAGCTTTTGGGTGATACGGGCAGGATAAGCCAGATCGTTATAAAGCTTATTCTTAATTTACTGGGCAGACTGGATGAGGGTAAAATAAATCTTTGTGTTTCCTGCAGGAAAAGATCATATTCGACAATTACGGATATACGGATAAGCAGTGAAGGAAAATATGTATCGGACGGCGGAAATTCTGTTATGAATGATATTACGGGGATGGATGCAGTACATATCCTTGTAAAGCAGATGTCCGGCATGTTTTCGGCTGAAAGCAGTGCAGATGAAGGGGTCGTATTTACAGTTAGTCTGCCTCAGCTTGAGGTTTACAAGTAATTAAAATATAATTGAAAGATGGTTAAAATATGAGTTTGGATATTAGGGAATATTCTGAGGCATTTGATGAGTTTCTGCTTAAAATGGAAAAGATTCCGGATCATATTCATCCCGGGATACAGGATGCTCTTGAAAAAATAGGGGAAATGCTCAGGATAAGCCGTGTCGATGTTTCACTTTATGATAATCCGATGATGGCTGAAAAGAAAATTGGCAGACGTGCAACTGTTTTCAGGAACGGCGAATGTGACGAATCAAGATCCAGTTCATTAAGGGAAGAAACGGGCAATGGCAATGTGGCTTTATATGACATTTATCAGATCGCGGGAGATGAAGACTGGACTGATGAAGAAAAGAAGAAAATACTGATTGTCGCTAAAATGCTTTTTGTGTATAACGGAAGATCGCGTGTTATGAAAATAGCGGAACATCTGACATTTCATGATAAGGATATGGGTATTTTCAATCTTCAGTATTTCATGAAATTCTGTGGAATGAAAATTGCTCATGGTCAGATCGGAAGATATACCGTTTGCTATTTTAATCTGAAAGGCTTTTCTGCGGTCAACGAGCAGATAGGAAGAGACAGCGCAACCAAAGTGATGCACGAATATATAAGCATGCTTGAGAGTATGTTTTCGGATGAAGAAATCGTATGCCGTATCGGCGGTGATAATTTCATATCTATTTTCTATGATGAAAAGATGGAAAAGGTCATGGAGCATATGAAAGGCGTTGAAATAACATATGACCATGACAATAATGAAAAAATTCTTATTACTTCCACGGCAGGATATTATTCTGTGCCTCCTGAATGTAAGATGCCGACGGAAGTGATGGACCGCGCAAGTCTTGTGTTTAATATTGCGAAAAATATACGCAAGGAATCTTTTGTTATATACAGCGATGAACTGGCTGAAAGCGTAAAACAAAGAAAAGCAATCGAAAATATGTTTCCGGAAGCTTTGAAGAACGAGGAATTTCAGGTGTTTTATCAGCCAAAGGTGAATCTCAAGGATTACACACTTGCCGGGGCAGAAGCACTTTGCAGATGGTTTCACAACGGCGAAATGGTGCTGCCGTATAAATTTATCCCGGTTTATGAGCAGACAAAGGCTATTACAATACTTGATTTCTACATGCTTGAGCATGTATGCATGGATATACGAAGATGGCTTGATGAGGGACGAAAGATCGTGAAGATCTCGGTCAATCTTTCAAGACGCCATCTGGGGGACGCAAATCTTCTGGAACACATTCTTGAAATTGTGGATAAATATAATGTTCCGCACGAATATATAGAGATAGAACTTACGGAAACAACTACTGACGTAAGCTTCAAGGATCTGAGAAGGATAGTTGCAGGACTTCAGGAGGCGGGTGTCAGCACATCGGTGGACGATTTTGGTATGGGTTATTCTTCGCTTAATCTGATAAGAGAACTGCCCTGGGATGTTCTGAAGATCGATAAGAGCTTTCTTGAAAACGATGAGGGAGGAAGACATGGACGTATAATGCTGAAGCATATTATTTCCATGGCACAGGAAATCGGGCTTGAGTGTATAGCTGAGGGGGTTGAGAACTCAGAGCACGTTCGTATTTTGAAGGAGAATAACTGCTGGATCGTTCAGGGGTATTATTTTGACAAGCCCTTGCCAAGACCGGAATTTGAGCGCCGTCTTGATGAACTTGGTGCAGTGTGACAAAATGGCAAATCATACTTTGCGTGTCAGGTAAAAAAAGAAAGGTGAGTGTTAAAATTCCCGTATGGTTGACATTCCTGTTTAAATTATGTATAATAGGTATAATAGGTGTATAATGGAATGATATATATGAAAAGATTTGTTCCGAATATACATGCAGAGAGGGCATTATTATACTATGAATAAATACGAATATCTTGCGGAACTGAGGAACCACCTTTCATCTCTTCCCAAATCAGAGCAGGATGCGGCTGTAAAATATTACAGGGGAATGTTCAATGACGCAGGACGTCAGAACGAGCAGTCTGTTATAAAGAATCTTGGTACTCCTGAAAGTCTTGCAGATAAAATCATAAATACTGATGAGAGTCTGGCATCGGTGCTTAATTCGACCCGCAAGGAAGTGCGGAAAGCCGGCGGTCGGCTCAGCAAAAGTCAGAAAAAAGCAGCACTGCTTATTGGAATACTTCTTTTTCCGCTGTGGGGAACGGTTGCTGTCACAGTTCTGGCAGCAATACTGATTCTCTTTTTTGGTGTTGCCGGATTTTTTATCGGAATTCTGATACTCGGGATTGCGCTTATATGCATGGGTATTGTACATATGATTGAAACTGTTTCGATTGGTCTGGTTCATATCGGAGCCGGGCTTATACTTACAGGTACTTCTTTACTTCTTTTTATGCCTGCAATGAATTTTGTTTTCTGGATCTTAAAAATGATACTCAAAGGAGCTTCGGCAATTCCTGCAAAAATAACAGGAAGGTCGGTGGTCAAAGCATGAGGCACGGCTATATGAAGTATCTTGTTCCGGCAATTGTGATTCTTGCAGGTATTATTGCCGGCGTTTCGGGATTTTACATGGGCGCTTCAAAGGATTACAAGGATTCTCTGAGCATAACAGATATGGAGGCTGCAATGGCTCCGGCAGGTGTGAAAAATCTGGATATCGAGGTTGATGCTGCTGAATTTGTTGTAATGGCTTCTAATGATGTAAGTGATTTTACCATAAAAGCTGAGAATATATCAAAAAAAAATCTTGATTATAGTGTAAGCAATGGTACGTTTAAATTCCGTTATGGCGTGAAAAAATGGTATAATTATGCTGATATGATCGGGCTTTTGAAAAGCAAGGGGAAGATAGTTCTCCTTGTTCCGGCAGATACTGAACTTCTGGATGTCCAGATTGTGACGGGTTTTTTACCGTCTGAAATTTCATATCTGACTGCTGAGCGCATTTATGTTGAGTGCGGTTATGGTAAATCAGATATAACCAATCTTACAGCTGACCATGTTGAGATAACCGGAGGCAGCAGCAAAACTGAATGTCATAATCTTACGGGAAAAACTTCGAATTTAAGCTGTGGAACAGGAAGGCTTTGCGTAAAGAATATCAATGTGGATGATCTGGGAATAAGCTGCAGATCAGGGGATATTGCGATCAGCGGCATTATTAATGGTGACAGTATAGTTTCCTGCGGATCGGGAAGTATCAGTATGGATATTTATAAAAGCAGCAGGGATTTTAAGTTTGTAACTGAAGGCAATGACATAAGGATCGACGGGAGTGAAAAGATTCCGGAAAACAAGGATGCGGAAAGCACAATTGATGTGGTTTGCGGTCTTGGAAAAGTAGACATGAATTTTAATAAATAAAAAAACCGGTTCTTTTCGGCATATAATACATTAACAGCCGCTTCTGGACATTGTTTCAAAAGCGACTTTGATTTTGTTGACATTTACGGATTTCAGTGTTACAATCTATTTAACACTATATCGCAATTCTAAGGAGATTTGAAAATGGCTTTTGATTACAAAAAAGAATATAAAGAATACTATATGCCGAAAAATGTGCCGTCAATTGTTGAGATTCCGTCAATGAATTATATTGCGGTAAGAGGAAAAGGTAATCCCAATGATGAAAACGGTGACTATAAAAAATCGATCGGGATACTTTATTCAGTTGCTTTTACCATAAAAATGAGCAAAAAGAGCAGTCATAAAATAGATGGCTATTTTGACTATGTTGTGCCGCCGCTGGAAGGTTTCTGGTGGCAGGAGGGTGAAACTGAGATAGATTACAGCAGTAAGGATAAATTTTGCTGGATCTCGCTTATCCGCCTTCCTGATTTTGTGACCGAAAGTGAATTTGAATGGGCTGTAAGAGAAGCAGCCGCTAAAAAGAAGTCTGATTTTTCAAAGGCGGAATTTCTGACATATAATGAAGGACTCTGTGTTCAATGCATGCATATAGGATCTTACGACAATGAACCTGAAACGATACATCTCATGCATGAATTTGCCGCAGAAAACGGTTATATGCCCGACATAACAGAAAAGCGTTTTCACCATGAAATATATTTATCGGATGCAAGACGGGTTGCACCGGAAAAATTAAAAACTGTTGTGAGGCATCCTGTAAGACTGCTTGGACAGGAGTAAAAAATAACCTGAGAAGAAAAGGCGGGCGCTCATAAAGAAGTTTTAATGATTTGAATGAAAGGTTGCGTAGAATAGCCTACGCAGCCTTTCTCTTTTTGTCGTATTTCATACTGTCAGCAACGACAGTTGAAACAGCAACATCGAAACGGTAGTAAATGTCGATTTGCTGAGTTCTGTGACCACTGGACTTGTCGGGAGCGTGTACGACTATCTTCTCGATAAGCTCGTGCATAATCTCTGGGCTAAGTTCCGTTATATTTTCGTACTTCTGCACCACCTGAATGAAAGCAGTCACATCAGCTGATTTCTGTTCTGTTGAATCAATGTAGGCGGTCAGCTCTGCAACAGTTGCCTTGAGCTTTTTCTGCTCGTCCTCATATCCTGCCGACATCATTGCAAAGCGTTCGTCAGAAATTTTGCCAGATACATTGTCCTCATAAAGTCTTGTGAATAGTTTATCAAGTTCTGCAATACGCTTTTCAGCCTGTTTCAGAGCTTTCTTTGCCTTAGAAAGTTCCAAGGACTGCTTCTGAACAGAGTTATCCATAGCCGACTGCACGAATTCTTCCTCGTTCTCCCTAACATTCACAAGCAGTTTGTTCAGCTCACTCAGTACGATTTCTTTCAGCACAATCGTCCTGATGAAATGAGCCGTACAGCCGTCCTTGTCCTTTGCGTAAGTGGCACACTTCATATGCTCCTGATCGGCGGTCAGACTTGTTGCACGGCATAGATACATTTTCTTTCCGCAGTCCGCACAGTAAACTATACCCGAAAACGGATTAACTTCTTCGTGTTTAGTCGGTCTGCGCTTGTTCTTGCGAAGCTCCTGCACCAGATCAAACTCCTGCTGAGTGATGATAGCCTCGTGAGTATTCTCGAAAATCAGCCAATCTTCCTTCGGGTTATCCACACGCTTCTTATTTTTATAGGATTTCACATGGGTACGGAAATTAACAGTGTGTCCGCAATATTCAGGTTTCTCAAGTATTCCTGAAATAGTTTCACTGCCCCAGCGATGAAGTTTAGCATTCTTATGGCCGTTATCCCTGCCCTGCGATAATGCGTAAGCCGTAGGAGTCGGTATACCCTCCTCCGTGAGAATACGGGCAATCTGTGCTGGACCGTAGCCGTCAATGCAAAGACGAAAAATCTTACGAACTACTTCGGCAGGCTCATCGTCAATCACCCACAGGTTCTTATCCGCTTCCGACCTTTTGTAACCGTAAATCGGATAGGAAAGCGGTTTGCCCGACTGACCTTTGGCTTTGAACACTGCCCTGATTTTCTTGCTTGTATCACGAGCATACCAGTCATTGAAAATGTTCTTGAAAGCCATAAGCTCGTTTTCACTTTTGAGGGTATCCACATTATCGTTTATAGCAATATAGCGAACATCGTAATCAGGAAAAATAATCTCGATGTATTCACCAGTTTTCAAGTAGTCACGACCTAAACGGCTCAAATCCTTAGTAATCACTGTTCCTACTTTACCTGCTTCTATGTCAGCCATCATTGCTTTGAAGCCGTCACGCTCGAAGGTTGTTCCGCTAACACCGTCATCAACATAAAAAACTGTGTTGCTGAAACCATTATCATCAGCGTACTTTTTGAGTATCGCTTTCTGATTCGTAATACTATTACTTTCACCTTGAAGCATATCATCCTGCGAAAGTCTGCAATATAATGCTGTTATCTTGTCTGTCATAATTAACCTCTCTTTCCGACAGATACAGCAAGCTATGTAATTCTATTTTAGCGCACTTTCGATACAAATTCAATGCGCCGAAATACCAATCTTACACTGCCTGCTTCTCAGGTTCTTGTCCGGTTTGACCAATGATTTCGCACTCACGAAGAATCAAGCGTTTCAATATGTCGGAAAGATTTTCTTTTGCAACAAGATTGAATTTTGTTTTGACTAAATAAGTTGTATGTCCGATTTTATACTCAGACACAGTTGTTTTGTTTGTTTCCATAGCGAATTTTCTCCTTTAGCTTCTCTTTCTCTATGCTTTTAGAGTGAGGGCATCGCTTTCTATTTCTTACCCTCTGGAACTGTAAAGACCGATGTTTCCAATATCGGCTGAGTATTTTTACAGCTACAAGCATTATAGCGCAGCCGGAGTATAAAAATCCAGTTCCAAATTCAACAAACTTTTTATCCTGAAAAGCAATTCAGTTCCGCATTTTTTGTAAAATTATCAATAGGGTTTGATAGATACTTTTAAACTTGTTTTTAAGCTTTCGGCATTTTCACTGATGAAAAAATATTCTTCTGAATTAAGTTATGCTGGGCTGCTTCGCCGTGATTGTGTTTTGCCTCTGGTTCAAAATCTAAGAATAGAAAAAGCATCATGCTGATTTTGAATTTCAGCATAATGCTAAGTTGTGATATTTAATTTTTAAAATAAAACTTCCTGATAAATCAGAATTTGTCTGTATGTTATATAGTTAAAATATCAACTACATCTTCACAAATATAATATTATTTACATTTTCAGTAATATAAATTTCGGTATCAGTTTCAATCAAATTATAACTTTCAATAATTGACCTGTCATGCTTTTTCAATACATCTTCATATCCAAATGCTGTTTCCTTTTTCTTAGGAAAACGAATTTTGCTTTTAAAAGAAGAAGTCAATTCCATTCCGCATTTTCCACATATATCACACCACTCGTCTTCAGTGTAAAATTTGATATGTCCATCTTTTTTTAACTGCATATATTCATCAACAAATCTATCATTGTCACAATCATTCGGGCATGGATCAGAAATAAAGAAACTTCCGCCGGTTTTAAGAACCCTAGCCACTTCACTGATACTATAAACTATATCTGGAAAGTGATGTAAGGCATATCTTGTTATAACCATATCAAAACTATTTGTTTCAAACGGAAACTCTATCCCATCATAACATACAAAAGAAAGGTTACGCAAACCTTCTTTATCAGCTCTGACACGATTTGCCGCCAGAGTATTTGAAACAATATCCAATCCAATAATTTTACACGAAACATTTCTTTTTGCTATTGGAAACGACATATAGCCACTTCCTGCTCCGAGGTCAAGTATCTTTATTCCGTTCTTAATCGGAAGAAAATTCATTATTTGTTCCAGATGCTCTGAATCCTGAGTCTGTTTATTATAGAAGTTTCCGGAAGAAAAGCTTTGTTCAAAGCCCTCTCTTGTTGCGTTAATACTTGCTTTTATGTCCATTATCATTCACCCTCTGTTTATTCAAATTACGATTTAGTAAGCTAACCATGTTTTGAAATAATTATATCCTACCGTCTCACTAATGTCAATCACCTAAGTGTAGCATTTTCACAAAACTGCCGCACTCCAATTTCTCACTTAAATCGTGAGAAAAATACAGAGCCAAATGACTCAAATGCAATACGCCCGAAAAGAGCGTTCTCACTCCCAGCAAGCACGGCAACCCCGCATTACAAATTTTGAAAATTGAATGCGGAGATGCACAGCTTGTGAGAGGGCTGCCGCCCCTGAGACCCCGAAATCAGAAAAGAGAAATAAGTGTCTGAAAATTCATGTCAGCCAGGAGTAAAAAGATGCTATGTTAAGAAGTTTATTAACAGCAGATTTCGTTCCGAAAGTGAGTTTATCAGAGTGATGATTTTAACAGGTGTAATCTTGCATTTTGATAAAGAGCAAATGAAACAGCTGATAATCGATTCTTCATCTGCTTCTAACAACATCAATCAGATTCCAGACGAGTAAACAGCACAGGTAATATTTACGCTGAAGACCTTGCTGAAATAAAGGAACAGCAGAGTCAGATTCTGCATCAGCTTTTGAAACTCCGTTGAGAGATTCATATTGTGAAAGATTTGGTGGAATCTTCTTACCATAACATAGGTGATAAATCGAAAAAATGAAATGAGAATCATTGTAAAATTGCACCGATGAATTTCATTAGTTTGCTGCGCTTTTTACAAAGATTATTACAGCTGTCTGATATACCTTGACGAGCAGCATTTTGACAGATATAATTGAATCAAAAATAAATCCTTCGGAGGTGCAATATGTATAAAATTTCAGAGTTGGCAATGCCAAAAAGCCATAAGGTAACTACTATTTGCTTCGGAAAGAAAAAAGTCTGGTCTGACCGTGAAGAAGCAAAAGACTTTTTCCTTGAAGCTATGATGTCATCAGAGGGTGAGGAGTATGACAGATTTTCGGCAATCTATATTCAGATCATCAATGGTCTGAGTTACTGCACGGATTGAACATTTACAATCCACCTGCCAAGTTAAAGAAATACCGCCGACAAGATTAATTATGTCAGCGGTATTTTTTAGGTTTATATACTGCTTTATGCAAACAGTTCTCCTGCTGTATCCTTATAATACTCCGCCTGGGCAGACCAGAGTTTTGAATAGTGACCACCTGCCGAAGCAAGCATGTCGTGACTTCCACGCTCCACGATTTCGCCATTTTCCATTACAGTTATCTCATCGCAGAAGCGGCAAGAGGACAAGCGGTGTGAAATGTAGATAGCTGTCCTTGTGCCTACAATGCCATTGAACTTCGTGTAAATATCATGCTCGGAGATAGGATCAAGTGCGGCGGTAGGTTCGTCAAGCACGATAAACGGCGAACCCTTATAGATTGCTCTTGCAAGGCATAGCTTCTGTGCTTCACCGCCGGAGATTTCCACACCATGCTCGTCAAAATCCTTATACAGACAGGTGTTTATTCCGTCAGTCATACTGTCCAGCCGTTCAGACAGCCCACTTCTCCGCACACAATCCTCAACCCTGTCGACGTCGTATTCCGTACTTGCCGCCACATTCTCCGCAATACTGAATGAAAACAGACTGCTGTCCTGAAAGACCACCGAAAACAGAGCCATATATTCCTCATAATCGTACTTGCGAATGTCAATGCCATTGAGCATGATCTCACCCTTTGTGGGGTCATAGAGCCTGCACAGGAGCTTGACAAGTGTTGATTTGCCGCAGCCGTTTCGTCCCACAAGCGCCATTTTCTCACCAATACGCCATTTCAGATTGACATCACGGAGCACATACTGCTCACTGCCCGGGTACTTGAACCATACATGACGGAACTCAAACTCGTATTCGTTGTCATTGCGCTTTTCGGTGGGGATAGTGCCCTTGTACTTCTCATCGGGAATGTCAAGAAAGTCAAAATATTTCCTGCAGAATGTGGGTGTTATCTTCAGAAGTCCGTACCCGTCGGATATTTCCGAAACTCCTGCCGAAATGTTTTCAAAATACAACGCAAAAGCAATAACATCGCCCGGTGTGAGCATTCCGCTTGCCGCCCTCATCACCGCAAAACCATACATCAACACCTTTGTCAAAATATTCACTATCTGAAAAATCAAATTCGGCAGCAAGCTTTTTTTATAACCCCTGAACCAACCGTCAGAAATAGTTTTCTGAGCCTTGTCAAGCTCTTTCTCGATAAGACTTTGCTGTGAGTACATTCTTATTTCTTTTCCGTTTCGGTAATTTTTCAGAACATAATCAGCAAAAAAATTTCCTGCACGACCAGCTTGAATCACGCTCTTGTCGTTGTGTATCTCCTCAAAGCCGAGTATCGCTTTCGGGTTTATCACCAGAGATTTTATCAGCTCCAGAACCGCTGTTATAACCGCCACTGCAATAAAGCCCCATGGAGACTGGACAAAGCCGCTAAATCCTGTTGTCACAGTCGGCTCTCTGAAAGCTGTCGGGATAATAAGGATAACACCTGTTATCACCATAAAAAGTCCGCCGATTGTGAGTTTAAATAAACGGCATACAGCGGCGATACCTGCATTGTAATTTTTCGGCTGAAGGCTTGCATTGGCATATTGATTCTGCGTATCAGTGTTTTCCAAATGAATATAATCCATTGTCATTACCTTTTGCCATAGGTTCTTCTGCAAATTTGTATCCCGTGTAAATTCGTGTGAGTCCTTGCGCCTGAATAAGAGCCTTTGTATTACGGAAAGTACTGCCTGAATCCCCACAACTATCGCCGCATATGTCAGCAAAGTTCCAAGGGGTTTTGATTGTGAAATTCCGTCAATGACCAGTGCAGATAAATAAATCAATATAAATTCACCGGAGAGATCAACGCAGTATTTTATCGTATCTCTTGCTACAAAGCCCTTGTCTGCGGCGTTTACAGCTTTCAGCGTGCGCTTTATTATCTCACGTTTTTCTTTCGAAGTCAGCTTCGTTTCTTTGTTTTCATTCATCTGTCTGCACCTCCTTATGACTGTAATATGAACTTTGGAGTTCAAACAGCTCTGCGTACTTTCCTCCCTGTTCCATCAGCTGAGCGTGGGTACCCTCCTCGGCGATTGCACCGTTTTCTATCATTATTATCCTGTCACAGAATCTTGTTGACGCAAGTCTGTGTGAAATGAACACACTTGATTTGCCTTTTGAAAAATCCGCATAATTCAGATACATTTCCTGTTCTGCAATAGGGTCAAGTGCCGCTGTGGGTTCGTCAAGTAGTAAAACAGATGCGTCCTTATACAGTGCCCTTGCCAGAGCAAGCTTTTGAGTTTGTCCGCCGGAAAGCTCTGTTGCATTCTCATAAACCGATTTCACAAGACGAGTGTTCTCCTTTTCCGGAAGGCTCATAACCTTATCGTAGATACCAGCCTTTTTCAGACAGTCATAAACCCTGTCCATATCAATATTGTCGATTCCCGCCCCTGCAACATTTTCCGCTATCGTAACGGGCAATACCGAAATATCCTGAAATACCGCACCGAAAAGGCTGAAATATTCATCTCTGTTATAGCTGTTCACAGGCTTGCCGTTCAGAAGTATTTCGCCCTCCGTAGGGTCATACAGTCCAGACATAAGCTTTATCAGTGTTGTTTTGCCTGCACCATTAAGTCCAACCAATGCAAGCTTTTCCCTCTTGTGCAGCGTGAAAGAGATATTCTGTATCGTTGCCTTTTCTGCACCGCTGTATTTGTAGCTTACATTTCTGAACTCTATCTCGCATTCCCCGTCCGGAAGCTTTTCACCCTTGTCGCGATTGGTCTTGTCTTTTATATCGAGATACTCTCTTGAATACGAGATATTGTTGGACAGCCAGTTGAATCCCGAATATTTATCGAAAACATCTCTTACAGAAGAACTGAATGAATGTATGGAATTAAAATAAAGCACGAAATCTCCGGCACCGATATTGCCTTTCACCACCATATAAATCACATAGGCGTATGCGGCGAAATTTGATAAATATACCATGAGAACACGGGCAAGGTCGTGTCTGAAAGACCATTCGTCCTGTTGTTCATACCAGTTAAGACGGTTATTGAACGACCTTTTAAAAATCTTCGTGAACCATTTGTCCATACCGTAAATGCGGACATCCTTTGCGGTCGCAAAATTACTGCCTGCACTATTGATATAATCAAGCTCACGGTCATATTTCTGCCAGTTGTCCGCCATATTCCATATCCACATCATTTTGTGACGTTCGATATAATAACTCGCCGCCGCAGGTACACCGACAATAAGCAGCATGACCGGGTCAAGCATAGACAGGATTGAGCCGTATGCTATGATCTGCAGTACCGCCACCAAAAAATATTTTATGGTGTTTATAGTCTGATATGTGATATAATCTGAGCCTGTTTCAGCCTTTTTCAGAGCATCGTTTTTATTACAGCTTTCGCTGTTTTCGTAATCTGTTGCCATATTCCTGCGAATTATTTTTAACTTCATATGACAAAGAAATTTGTAATCGCCCACATAACCCTGATAGTCGGCTGTTTCGTTCCATATGTATTTAGTCATTCGTTCGCCTGCTATAAGCAGCAGGCATATCACCGCAAGCTTTGTTCTCGCCGAAGTACCCAGCGCAAGCTCCACCACATATTTGCTTGTGAACGTTCCGAACAGCGAATTTGCCACCGCTGAAAGCAACTCCACAATCAGCAGCACAAACATAACAGGCTGACTTTTCCAGAGCTCCGCAAGAATATACCGCATATTCTCGCCAGTCTTGTATTTTATCTTCGCCTGTTCAGCATCGTATTTCGCCCATGCTGATTTCTTTTTTTCTCTGGTGTATTTTGCTATTTTCACTCGTTTCACCGCTTTCACCTCCACCGATATTATAACATAAAAATGACCGTTCGTGGGAATTTCGGAACGAACGGTCAAAATACGGAATGAACGGTAAGATTTATCCACTTAATGGTAATAACAGCTCGGTTGCAAACACACCCTCTTCATACTGACGGTTGACATATCCGCCGTATTTCTTTGCAATACGGTCGATACGAAACAGTCCAAAACCGTGAGTGCCTGCCTTTGTAGTGTGGAAAATACCCTTGTCACGCTGAACGGAGGGAGAGGAGTTCTGTACTGAGAGATAAAACTGTCCTTTGAACTTGTCAATGTACACACGAAGAAAACGCTTGTCACAGGGCAGTTTCTCACACGCTTCTATAGCGTTATCAAGGAGATTTCCCAGTATGGAACACAGCTCCACATCAGTCATATCGATACCTTGCGGAATGTGTGCCTTGACATTGAGTTGAATGCCTTTTTGCTCCGCAACAGACAGCTTGCTGTTCAGCACCGCATCCGCCATGACATTTCCTGTCTTGATTGAAGTATCTGCCTGCGTGAGGTCATCAGCAAGGTCATCAAGATACTGTTCCAGCTCGCCCTGGTCACCGTCGAGGCGGTTTTTCATATTCTGAATATGATTGCGGTAATCGTGCCGCCATTCCTGCATCTGACGGTACATATTCTGTATTTCCACAGTCTGCTTGCTGATAAGGTCACTCTGAAACCTGGCAATACGCTTATCCACCAGATAATAAAACAGTCTGCGAAGTAAGAAAAATGCAGAAATCAGCGGTGCAAGGCAAGCGATAATAATAGCAACAATAATAGCTGTTTTCATTCCCGGTTCTCCTTGTAATATGCAATAAATGCTCTGTTTACGCTGTCGTATAATCTGCGTGAAACAGGTATCTTTTTTCCGCTGTCCATTGTGACCTCAGTCTTGGAAATACTGCTGATATATCCGATGTTCACGATATAAGAACGGTGACATGGCACAAATCCATTTCCGAGCTTTTCAGCAGTAGTGCTTAATCCACAGATGCAGATGATTTCTTTGCCGTCCCTAAGTGTAACTTGCGTTTTCTTGCCGAACGCTTCAAGATATACTATATCATCGGAGTTTACACAAACAAACTCATCACCAACAGGCAGGATAACTATGCGGTCTGCTTTGTGACGGTCTGCATACCGGTCAAGCACAGCAAAAAGTTTATTCTTGTCCACAGGCTTCAGCAGATAATGAAGAGCCTCAACATCATAGCCGTCCTGCATAAACTCTGAGTAGCCAGTGATGAATATAATCGGCAGCATATCGCCTTTTGCTCTCAGGTTTCTGGCAAGTTCCATACCGTTCATATTGCCCATTTCAATATCAAGCAGAAGCAGGTCACAATGTTTGTCGGGATAGCTGAACAGAAATTGTTCGGCGGAGTTGTATTCGACTATGACGATACGGTTATTCCATTCGGTCAGCTTATTTTTCAGAGTACTGATTTGTCTATTATCATCATCACATATTGCTATTGTTAACATCTGTGCTCACTTCCATAAAGCGTTCGTTGTTTTTCCAATTATATCAGATAGAAGTGAAAAAGTCAATTGACAGAAAATCAATAGAGCCTTTCTCCATGTTTTGATGAAAACCTGCTATACATACGAAAAACAGGAAGGTGCCTTTAAAAAAGAATCTTCCTGTTTTGTTTTCATAGCCTGCTGTATAGGTCTTTTATAATAGTTTCTTTAAAAAACTTCTATATGAGTATCGACCTAAACTTCTCAGGGTTATTTTTTATAAAGTGATTTTATCAGCATCCGATAATTTTAGTAAAGTCTTCCTTCAGCTTATCTTCAAGAGCACCGGCTTCACTCTGCGATGTGCCGGTTGTCGTATAATATGCCTTGATCTTCGGCTCGGTACCCGACGGACGGATTATAACGCTTGCATTGTTTTCAAGTCTGAACGCAAGGACATTTGATTTCGGAAGATCAATTATCTGTGTTTTTCCCGAAATAAGATCTGTTGCAGTACTGCTGAGATAATCTTCAAAGGCAGTGAGCTTTAATCCTCCGATTGATGACGGATGATTTTCTCTCAGATTCGTCATTATACTGTTCATTTTTTCCATACCCACTGCGCCTTCAAAAGTAAAGCTCTGCTGCGAATGAACATATACCCCGTATGTCTTATACATATTTTCTCTTGCCTGAAGAAGTGAAATACCCTGTGTTCTGTAATAAGCAGCCATTTCACAGATGAGCATAGAAGCAATTACGGCGTCCTTGTCGCGGACATACGTTCCTGCAAGATAGCCGTAGCTTTCCTCATATCCGAAAATATATCGGTTTTCTTCATTCTTCTTTTCAAGAATAGCGATCTGCTCACCGATAAATTTGAAACCGGTTAAGACATCAATAACTTCAACACCGTACTTTTCAGCAATTTTTCTTACTATATCAGTTGTAACAATTGTCTTTACAGTTACAGGATTTTCCGGCATTGTACCGTGCTTTGTCCTTTCGCTGCATATATACTCAAGAAGCATGGCACCCACTTCGTTGCCTGAGAAAAGTACATATCCGCCCTTTTCATCGGGGACAGCAATACCTACACGGTCGCAGTCAGGATCTGTTGCAAGAAGCAGATCCGGCTTTACCTCATCGCAGAGCTTCAGTCCAAGATCAAGAGCCTCTCTGATTTCAGGGTTCGGGTAAGGACATGTTGTGAAGTTGCCGTCCGGATTTTCCTGTTCGGGAACAACTGTAACATTTTTTACGCCGATTTTGTCAAGAATTGTGCGCACCGGCTTGTTTCCGGTACCGTTGAGCGGAGTATATACGATTTTCAGACCGCTGTCTGCCACAAGATTTGTGTTGATTCCCTGGGCAAGCACATTTTTGTAATATTCATCGATAACATTCTGACTGATATATTCGATTTTACCCTCTTTGATGCCTTCCTCAAAGTCCATGTATCTGACATCATTGAATATATCGAGGGCATTGACCTTTTCAATGACCTGCTTTGCAGCTTCAAGATTAAGCTGGCAACCGTCATCACCGTAAGCTTTATAGCCGTTGTATTTGGAAGGGTTATGGCTTGCAGTTACCATTACGCCAGCCTGACATTTAAGTTCGCGTACTGCAAAGGAAAGAGCCGGTGTAGGCATAAGCTCACTGTAAATGTAGACTTTGATGCCGTTTGCGGCAAAAACGCCGGCAGTTGCCTTTGCGAAAACATCCGATTTGATGCGGCTGTCGTATGAAACGGCAACGCTGGGGTTTTTAAATGCATCATTTATATAATTTGCAAATCCCTGTGTAGCACGCCTTACTGTGTAGATGTTCATTCTGTTGGTACCTGCACCGATAACACCTCTCAGACCGCCTGTTCCGAATTCAAGTTCACGATAAAATCTGTCGCTTATCCCTTCAGCGTCATTCTTGATTTCGGAGAGCTCCTTTGTAAGATCAGGATCATCTGTGGCATTGCTGCACCAGAGTGCATAAAGCTCGTTAATATTATTCATCATTAATCTCCAATCTGCCGCATCACAGCACTGATCTTGGGTTTCATGCGGCCTGAACCTGTGCTGTCCGCAAAGCGGTTTTACACATATAAAGACAGTAATATTCAGTCTGTGAAAATTAATACATATTTATTATACCACAAAATACAGGATTTGCAAATATCTTTTCATAATTTTTTTATAATTTTTTTGAATGCTGTTTTATTTTGTCTTTTAATTCCGAGAAGCTGATATTGAATTTTACAGAACGGGCATTATGATTGGAGCGGATATAGTCCTTTTTGAATATTCCGATTTTATCGGAGGTGCTTTTTTTCTCAGCTGTAAGCCGGTCGAGCCGTTCCTTTATTTTAGAAACATAACTGCTCTCAGTGTGCTGCTTCAGTTTTTCGGTAAGCACTGATGATTCTCTTTTTATTTCTTCAAGACGTTTTAAAATTGTGTTTACATCGACAGCTGCCATAAATGAAACAATTGTGTCAGTAATGAATATAATAATAAGTATAATTGTTAAAGTTATGAGCATGGTATTGTCCATTCTGCTGATGATTTTCTCAATATGAGTATGTACATTATAATTTACGAAAAGAGTCATGAATCCCCACATGAGAGTTGCTTCGGCACATATCCTTCCTTTGATATTATAGTGGCAGTCGCTGTAATCCCAGTAACGGGTTTTGAAGAAAAATTCGAGAAGATAGCCTGTTGCATATTCAAGCAGTGTGGCAGAAAGTGCACCGCAGATGAAAACGAGAGTCGGACTGTGCATTACCGGCCGTGCGGCAATTATCATTGTGATCGCACCGAATCCATAAATAGGTATAACAGGACCTCTGAGAAAGCCTCTGTTAATAAAACGTTTTTGTTCGATCGAATCAAGGGCTGTTTCAAAACACCATCCGAAAAAGGAGTATACAAAGAAATACAATATCCATTTTAACAGCATAAAATCATTCCTTTAAACATTTTATTGAAAGATTATAGTATAAAAATGTATTTGTGTCAATCAGAATATTGAAACATCAGTAAATAATCAATATTTTCCGGTGAAAAATATAAAAAAATATGTTTATAACATAAAATCTCTCAAAACCCATTGACAAAGCCGGGAAGTGGTGATATAATAAAAAAGCTGTCGAACGAGGAAAGCGAAAAGAGAGCGAAAAAAAGTTTTCAAAAAACGCTTGACAAGAGAGTGAGAC
>JBJEQV010000040.1:0-3512 GCA_051881915.1 Porcipelethomonas sp.
TGTAGCACCACTTACAATATTCCTCATTGAAATCACCATTTGGCTCTTTGCTGATTGTGGAATCATCAAGCGGCATTCCACAGCACTGACATATCAGCTGCCTGGGCTGACCTAAGAGTGTATTGATTGAAACGTCAAATACTCTGGATAACAGCTTTAATGTATCTGTATTAGGGACTGTTTCGCCATTTTCCCAACGGGATACAGCCTGTCTTGTAACCATTATTTTTTGTGCAAGTTCTTCCTGAGATAATCCATTTTTTGTGCGAAGTTCTAAAATAATATCTTTTGTCTCCATCGTTTTTTACCTCCATAAGAAAAGTATAACATTCTGTTATCTTTCAGTCAAGCAACTCGCTGTTGCTATTTTTTCACAGATAAATCCCCATTTATCTTAGCAACCGGTATATAACAAAGCAACCTCTTTGTCAATAATAAAAGCATAGCCCTGACTTTTATTTTTATATAATCTTTCTTGCATATTCCCTTGCAATGGCAAGCCACTCTCTTACATAATAGGTCGGCAGCAGCGCAGGATTTGCTATTTTTGCACTGACCGCATATATCTCAGCACCGGTATCTTCGGCAATAAGTCCTGCCCTGTACTGATGAAAACCGTCAGTTACAATGGCAAACTTCCGTTCATAACCTCTCTCCTCCAGCTTTTTTATTGAATATTCTATATTTTGCAGTGTATTCTCCGACTCATCCTCTATTATTATACGATCTTCATCTATGCCGTTTTCCAAAAGATAATTCTTCATAGCCTGTGCTTCTGAAATTTCCTCATCGCTTCCCTTTCCTCCGGAAACAACGCATTTGACACCCTCGTTTTCAGCAAGATACTTTTCAGCTGCCTCCAGACGCATCCTGAGCATTTTACTTGGTTTCTCTCCGTTCACCTTACACCCGAGCACAACAATATTCACAGGCTCATCCGGATGATTGTTCTGTGCATGAATCATAAGTACCGTTACAGAAACCATAAACAAAAGAACCGCGGCAATAAGCAAAGCCGCTGCTGAAACAACAACTTTTCCGGCAGCACTTCCCCACAAATTCATAATCACTCCGAAAAGCCTGCTGCTGAAAACTGTTGCCAGAATAAGAACCGCACATATAAAAAGTCCGGTAAGATTTCCGGCGTTAATAATTCCTGACACAAACGGTGCAGCAAACCACAGAGCCATTAATATTTCAAGCACGATCAATATTCTTTTTACAGTCATACAGAACCCCTTCGCTTCAAACATGTTACTCACTAATTATAGCATTTTCTGTTTTTTTGTCAATAATAAGGTTGACATATTCATATTAATCTTTTATAATGATTTTAGTATTGTCCACCGACAAAAACTATTCAGAACGGAGAATATTATGGAAGAATTAAAAGTAAATAAAATCCACATGGGAAAAGCCAAATGCGCCGTTGATCTCGGCGATGGAAGTGAGCGCGGAGAATACGTAAATCAGGACTATATCCTCAACAAGCTTGGAAGACCGCACAGAAGCATAAGCCTTATGTACTGCTATTATCCCCTGGACGAAGGCTGGCCTGGACGTGCAAGCGTCGTTCATGCAAGTCCGGATGTAAGCTTTGCGTGGGATTACCCATATGACGATTATTTCACCTATAAGGGCGGAATTGGAGGAAGCACAGAGGGCGAGCCTTTTAACTACATGCGTGAGATCAGAGCTCACGGTCAGGACGTTACTCTTACTCTCACTATCGATCCGCATGTTTCCGATGAGCACCTTATCAAAATTGCCGAAGACTTAAAGCCATTCGGAAGACTTATGCTCAGGATCAATCACGAAGCCACCGGCAACTGGTTCTCTTTCAATAAAAGATGCAGCTATCAGGAGGTTGCGGACTTTTTTGTAAGATTCTGCAATATTCTCAGCGAGCATGCTCCTAACGTTTCAAAAATCATCTGTATCGGCGGTATTGAGGATATGAGCCGCGAAGAAATGGAAAAAGAAAAGGAATTTGCACAGACGATTCCGGCAGCCGACATCTGGTCGGTTGACAAGTATATGGCGCTTCACTGGGGCTGGCCTTATGACGTTGCTGAAAGAGGAGGCAATTCTCACAAGCGTGATTCCGTAGAGGAAACATACAAAATGACAAAGGCAAGCTTTGAGCGTTTCAAATATTTAAACGGCGGAAAGGCAAAGCCTATGACAATGGCAGAATTCAATGCTGACGGTGATGTAACAGGTCCATTTGAACAGGCTGAAATGGTAAAGGAATTCTGCGATCTGCTGAAAAAAGACAATGCTGAATGGTTTACGGGATTTACATTCTATCAGTTCAGGGACAGAGGACGTCTCGGACTTGAAATTGAAGATCCGAGCAACCCGGACATGGGATTTGAACAGCCCGTTATGAAAACATACAAGGAAATTATACATGACGAGTGGTTTATGCCGAAAATGACAAAGGGTGAGGAAACACAGTTCCCGGTAAAGCTTCGCTGGGGAGGATCAGAGGATGCTGACGGTATCGAAATTCCTCTTCACTTCGAAAAAAATCCTGTATTCTGCGAAGCCACCTTTGACGATGACAGCAATCTTATGATAGAGATAAACGGCAAATGGTTCTACAAGTCTCCGAAAGCAAAGACAATTGACTTTATGCCTGCTTTTTACGAAAAGCCTCTCAGCGGAGAATGCGATATGACCATGAAAATATTTGCGCCTCCCGCAAACGGCGAAAACGATCTTTCGATCGAGGACGGTCTTTATAACAGCTATACTACTATTGAAAAAGCACCTTCCGTAAGAATCCGTTTTGAGCCTGCTGAACTCAGAAAGTAAATTTAATATAAAAAATAAAACCTGAGAATTTGTTTGAACTGCCCCAGGTTGTGCAGACAATACAAAAAAGCAGGTATATAGAGAAGATTTAATTTTAAGCAGCAAACTGATTTCGTTTTTCTAACGAAGTCAGTTTTGTTTTTGTTTGAATACGGAAATTGATGTATTCAGCTATGAGGAGGCTAACCTCTTCATATGTTGCCGGACATGCAAAATACAAAAAAAGACCGTTTAAAAGCATTTTTCATGTCTTTTAAACGGTCTTTTATCATATAAAAATAGTTTTGTATCACTCATTTTTTTCAAAGGAATAATTTATCAGTTCGTTTATTTTGCAATCAAGCTTATAACAAATTTTATCTAAATTTTCTATTTTAAGAAACGTGCATATCGCATATTGTAGATGGTCTTATACCTGTTGCATCCGCAAGTTCAGACTGTGTCATACCGCGTTCACTTAGTAATACACTCAAATTCAGTTTAATCATAATTACCATCCTAAAATAATAAAAAGGGGCAAATACGCCCCTTTTTTTCAAAGTATAATAATATTATTTTTATGTACCTCCGCAGTCACAGCACCATTTACGCCGATAAAAATACGGGCATTGCTGAATTCTACGACTGTATATGTTGGGCTTTTATTTCACTTAATCTTCTTCTCAATCTCCGCTTTCAGCCGCATGATAAAC
>JBJEQV010000041.1:0-68773 GCA_051881915.1 Porcipelethomonas sp.
CGGCTGGGCGATAGATACATGTCTTGAAGCGGGAGACAAGGTTTTCGGAGACAGAGATATTGAAAAATCGGCTTTTTCGGAAGTTCCGGCCAAATATAAGGGTGCTGAACTCGTTCTTACTCCCTGTGACTCTAAAAACTCAGAAAAAGAACAGGCTGAACTGACCGCTGCTGAAGATATCACGGTATTTGTGGGCTTTGACAGTAGACTTACTTCAATTCCGTCATGGGTAAATGGCTGGACAAAGGAAACAGAAACTATTAAAACCTCTAACGGCATTACTTTTGAATTGTATTCCAAGGATATAAAGGCAAATGAAACAATAGCTCTCGGAGCCAACGGTCAGGCAAACGGTGTTGTAAACTATATCGTACTCGCTGCTAAAGAGGACATTTCCTTGCCCGTTATTCCCGGAGATCTTAATTGTGATAACTGCGTCAATGTTTTCGATTTAGTCATGTATAAACAGTGCATACTTGGCACAAGAATTCTTGAAGGTCAGGCACTTGCTAACGCTGATATCAACGGCGACAGCGATCGAAACATTTCAGATCTGATTCTTTTACAGAAGTTCCTTTTAGGACAGATTGACACATTTGAACAGTAAGACAGAAAGGACTTAACCCAGATGAAAAAATTTTTTAAACGTCTTGCAGTTTTTACATCTGCACTTATCGTTGGGGTTTCTGCTATTCCCCATATTTACAATACGGATAATGTTTCTGCTGCCGGACAGATAAATCTTGAATATCTGGACAGGGGGATTTCAGCTGTAAATACAGGCTCAGGTATGCTTGTAAGCTGGCGCTGGCTTGCAAATGATGACGATAATGCGGTTTTCAAACTTTATCGTGACGATACTCTGATTTATACCAGCGAATCCGGAAATGCAACCTGTTATCTGGATAAGAGCGGCAGCTCAGAATCAAAATACCGCGTAGATACATTTTCGGAAGGAAAATTAGTCTCGTCAGAGGAATGCAGACTGATATCAGATAATGCTTATTTTGACGTTCCGCTGAATCCTCCGACAGCTTCGGGAGTCACTTACAGTCCGAATGATATGTCAGTGGGAGATGTTGACGGTGACGGTCAGTACGAGCTGTTTCTGAAATGGGATCCTTCCAATTCAAAGGATAATTCGCAGAAGGGTCAGACGGAAAAGGTATATATCGACTGTATTCGTCTTGACGGTACAAGATTGTGGAGAATAGATCTCGGATACAATATTCGTGCAGGTGCACATTACACACAGTTTTATGCAGCGGATTTTGACCTCGACGGCAAAGCTGAAATGTGCTGCAAGACCGCTGACGGAACTATTGATGGTACGGGAAAAGCAATAGGGGACAGCTCCAAGGTTTATCGTGACGGCAACGGCTTTATTTATACCGGTCCTGAATACTACACTCTCTTTGACGGTCAGACAGGAGCGGCTCTTGATACCATTGATTATGAACCCGGCAGAGGCGACCCGACAAAATGGGGAAAAAGCAGCGACAAGACTAACCGTGTGGACCGCTTCTGGGGTACTGTTGCATATCTTGACGGGGTTCATCCCTGCGTTGTAACGGGACGCGGTTATTACGGACGTATGACAGCTACTGCTTATACGGTTGAAAACAAAAAACTGAAGAAAATGTGGATGTTTGATACCGGAACCAGCAGCAGTTCTTCAGGCTATGGCGACGGAAACCATAACAGTATGCCTGCCGATGTAGACGGGGACGGCAAACAGGAAATAATCACAGGCTCTACCTGTATTGATGATAACGGCAAACTGCTCTGGTGTACAAATCAGGGACACGGCGACGCTATGCACGTCGGTGACCTTGACCCTTCAAGAGAGGGTATTGAAATATGGACTTGTCATGAGGACAGTCCGTACGGTGTTTCACTTATAAGCGGCAAGGACGGTAAAATTATTTTCCATAACAATGGAAACGGTGATACAGGCAGATGCTGTGCAGATAATATATGGGCAGGTAATCCCGGTGCTGAATTATGGGGAAACAAGGAGTCTGACGGCTCTACACCAGTAAAGGATGTAAGCGGCAATACATTATCATGCAACAGACCGGCAATAAACTTCCTTATTTACTGGGACGGAGACCTTGAACGTGAAGTGCTCGACGGCTACACAGATTCTCCGGCAAAGATATACAAGATGAATGAAAAGGGGAAACTTGATACTCTTTTAGAAACAACAGGTTACTACACCTGCAATACAACAAAGGGCACCCCATGTCTTTCTGCTGATATTTTCGGTGACTGGCGTGAAGAACTTATTGTAAGAGCGGCAGACAGCAATTCCGTAAGAATATACTGCACTCCGTACGAAAGCAATTGCAGAATAACAACTCTCATGCACGATCCGCAGTATCGTATGCAGGTATCGGCTCAGAATACAGCGTATAACCAGCCGCCTCATACAAGCTTTTTCCTCGGAACGGGCTACGACCTGCCGGATCGCCCTTCAGACTGTGTTGTAAACGGTGGAGCTGACAAGCCGGCAGTAAAGACAGGAGCGTCATTTGACACTGCTTATAAGTATACCATAAAGAATGCAAACAGCGGATTTTTCCTTGAAGTTGCAGACTCAAAGGCTGCGGATGGTATAAATGTACAGCAAGGCGAAAATGAACACTGCTGGTATCTTGCTGATGCGGGTGAAGGCTATTACAAAGTTATTTCAGAACTTGCTGACGGCAAGACATATTATCTTGACGTTGCGTATGGAATGCCTGATGACGGAACAAATATCGGTATATGGAGCGATACAAATTGTGATGCACAGTCCTTCAAATTCGTTGATAACGGCGACGGTACTTATACGATATGTACAAAGGTTACAAGCGATGGCAGCGCTGTGGGAGTTGCAGGCGCATCAAAGGAAAAAGGCGCAAATGTTGTCGAGTGGGGCTGTAATGACAGCGCAGATCAAAAGTGGATAATTGAGCCCGGATTTGACCCCATAAAAGGCAGGCTCATCAAAAGCATTGATGTTAAGGATGCCGATTATTACAGCAGCTGGGCGATAGATACAAGTCTTGAAATTGGTGATAAAGTTTTTGGTGACAGAGATATTGAAAAATCGGCTTTTTCGGAAGTTCCGGACAAATATAAGGGTGCAGAGCTGGTACTGACCCCCTGTGATTCAAAATTTTCTGATAAGCAGCAGGCAGAACTTACAGCGGCAGGGAATATAACGGTATATGCAGGCTTTGACAGCAGGATTACCGCAATTCCGTCCTGGGTAAATGGATGGACAAAGGAGACAGAGACTCTCGGAACTACTAACGGAGTTACCTTTGAAATGTATTCAAAGGAGTTAAAAGCAGATGAAACGATAACCCTCGGAGCTAACGGGCAGTCAGGCGGAGTTATGAATTATATTGTACTTGCAGCTGAAAACGGCAGTCCGGCACAGATTATTCCGGGAGACCTGAACTGCGACGAATGTGTTAATATTTTCGATCTGATAATGTACAAACGGTTTATTATCGGTTCGGGAGAATCTGAAGGCGAAGCGCCTGCAAATGCTGATATAAATTCCGACGGGGAACAAAACATTTCAGATCTGGTTCTTCTTCAGTCTTATCTGCTCGGGAATATAAAAAGCTTTGTAAATGATATGAATTGATGTCAGAATTCAAAACGTTCTCAGAAAAGCTCTGGGAACGTTTTTCTTTTCAAAAAGAATTTTTTCAGCCGGAAGATTACATGAGTTATATACTGTGCTGACTGATGCAGGATTGCGAAGATTCCGGATACCGGTTTTCCTGTGTGGTACAGCTTCTTGACTTTATTACGGTAATGGAGTATAATGGTGTCAGATATCGGATTAACCGGAAAACAGAGAGGTACATTATGGACTATCTGAGTTACAATATATCAAAAAATCTCAACAGAATACGCACTTCCCGCGGAATGAGTCTTGATGCTGCTGCTGAACAGACGGGAGTCAGCAAAAGTATGCTGTATCAGATCGAGCAGGGTGAAGCCAATCCGTCGATCAATGTTCTCGGAAAGATAGCAAGCGGACTAAGAATGGAATTCACCGAGCTTATTGCCTCTCCTCCCGAGGAATCTTATCTTGTCAGAACCGCAGAGGTCTATCCTATAAAGACCGGGGAAAAATACACAGTCAAGACCTGCTTTCCCTATGAAGACAACAAAAAGATAGAAATATATCGTATAGACATCAGTCCGGGAGGAGTTTATCTCAGCGGCGGTCACGGAACGGGCACCAGAGAATATCTCTCTGTTTTAGAGGGGGTTCTGACTGTTGACACAGGACGTGAAATACAGGAGGTGAATCCTGATGAGATTTTCCGTTTCAATTGTGAGTCAGAGCATAAATATATAAATAACGGCGAAGCTGAAGTGCACTTTATCTGCTTCTTTGTTGCATGACAGCTCGTCATTTTTTTGATCATTTTGTTTTATATATTGAACAAATTTCATAACTTAACCACCGAGGGTGTTGGGGGAATATGATGGTATCTGAATAAAAAATGCCGAAAATATGGATATTTAGTATATATTATGCCAAAAATTCTGAAATCCGTTGACATTTATGGCATAAAGATGTATACTGTAATTGTTGAAGATAATAAACACGAAGACAATGACGTCGTATGAAAATACGGTCATTGTCTTTTTTGTTTTTCTTTACTTTTCAAGGGAGATGTTTAAAATGAAACTTTCAGAAACAGGTTTTACAGCAAACGAAATCAAGGACAAGGCAAAAAAGTATATGATCGAAACGTATGAACGTTTTGACTTTCTTGCGGACAGTGCAAAGGGCGTTTATATGTATGACGAAAACGGCACGCCATATCTTGATTTTTATGCAGGCATTGCAGTAAACTCTGTGGGCAACTGCTGTGAACGTGTTGTGGATGCAGTCTGTGATCAGGCAAAGACAGCCATGCAGACCTTCAACTATCCATACACAGTCCCTCAGGCGCTTCTTGCAGAAAAGGTCTGCACTGCAATCGGTATGGACAAGATATTCTATCAGAATACCGGTACAGAGGCAAACGAAGCGATGATAAAAATGGCACGTAAATACGGAGTTGAAAAATATGGTCCGAATCGTTACAATATTGTAACTGCTGAGATGTCCTTCCACGGCAGAACATTTGGCGCAATGAGTGCAACCGGACAGCCTGATAACGCCTGCCAGATCGGTTTCGGCGGAATGGTTCCCGGATTTACATACGCTCCTTACAATGACCTTGAGGCATTCAGGGACGCATGCACAGAAAACACAATTGCGATCATGATAGAACCGGTTCAGGGGGAGGGCGGCGTACATCCCGCAACACAGGAATTTATGACCGGGCTGAGAAAATTCTGTGATGAAAACAATATGCTGCTGCTGCTTGACGAGGTTCAGACCGGCTGGTGCAGAACAGGTTCAGTAATGTCATATATGAATTATGGTATCAAGCCGGATATAGTTTCCATGGCAAAGGCAATGGGAGGCGGAATGCCGATAGGTGCTATATGCGCAACAGAAGAAGTTGCAAAGGCGTTTACAGCCGGTTCACACGGCACAACGTTCGGCGGACACCCTGTATGCTGTGCAGCTTCCTATGCAGCAATCAGTGAAATGCTTGAAAAGGATCTTGCCGGCAACGCAAAGAAAATGGGTGAATACTTTATGAAAAAGCTTGCTGCACTCCCTCATGTAAAGGAAGTAAGAGGACAGGGACTTTTAGTAGGCGTTGAGTTTGATGATCTTGACAGTGTTGAGATAAAGCATGCCTGCTTCGACAGAAAGCTGCTTGTAACCGCCATAGGTTCAAGAGTTATCAGAATGGTACCCCCGCTTATTATCACAGAAAGCGACTGTGACAAGGCATATGAAATAATTCGTGAAGCAGTTGAAGAAGTGGCTGCAAAGTAAGTTTGTAAATGTAAATTTATTATCCGGAAGGAGAAGTTATTATGAAAGCAGGAAAATTCTTTAAAGCAGTTGGTATGATGGTGGCAGGAGCAATGATGGTATCTGTGCTTGCAGCCTGCGGTTCGGATTCAAAATCCTCTGAGTCAGCTTCCTCGGGCTCTTCAGGCAATGTTCTGAGAGTTGGTATGGAATGTGCTTACGCTCCCTTTAACTGGACTCAGACAAGTCCTGAGGTCGCTAACGGGGATACAGCTGTTGAGATTTACGGCGGAGGCGGCTACGCTTACGGATATGATGTTATGGTGGCAAAAAAGCTTGCAGAAGAGCTTGGCATGGAGCTTGAAATCCACAAGGTAGAATGGGACTCGATCGGTATTTCAATGGATTCCGGGGAATATGACTGTATCATTGCAGGTATGGGCAGAACCTCCGAGCGTATGCTTTCCTATTCATTCACAGAGCCTTATTATTACAGAAACAACTGCATTGTTGTAAAGAAGGGTTCTGATATTGAAAGTATCACAGGTCTTTCACAGCTTGCCGGAAAAAATGTTACTGCCACAACACAGCTTGGAACGGGCTGGGTGCCTCTTCTTGATCAGATCCCTGATGTGGCTCTGGGCGCAAACTATGAAACTACTGCTGAAGTGTTTATGGCGCTTTCAAACGAAACTGCCGACGTTGCGGTAATCGATGTTCCGACAGCGGAATCTGCGCTGCTTACAAATAATGACCTTAAAATGATCACACTGGACAGTTCAGATACATTTACAGGAGACGAGGAAATGACTAACGTATGTATTGCCACAAGAAAGGACGATACGGCTCTTCGTGACAAGCTTCAGAATGCAATGGATTCAGTGGGTCTTGAACGTGACAAGATGGATGAAATGATGGAGGAGGCAATTTCCGTACAGCCGGCAGCCAACTGAAAACTGCTGCCCCGATCGGTGATTCCTCAGAATCCGGAAAATTATTGCGCCGCTTTCATTACAGCACTGAAAGCGGCGCTGTGTAAAAAAGGAGTGCAGGCTTATGACAAATACACCAAACGGAATTTTAGAATGGATTTGGTTTATTGCCACAGAATATTCAGATCTTTTTATAACAGGTACACTCATTACTCTCCTTGTATCAGTAGCAGGTACAATTATAGGTTTTGTTCTGGGATTTGTTGTGGGTATTATTGAAGATACCAGAATCAACAGGGATAACCCTCTTCCGAAGAAAATAGTTATGGGCTTTTTCAAGGGACTCAGCAAAATTTATGTTGAGGTTTTCAGAGATACGCCTATGATCGTTCAGGCAATGATAGTATATTTTGCCCTCCGTCAGGCAGGCGCTCTTATTGACCCGATCATGGCAGGTATTCTTGTAACGGTACTCAACACAGGTGCATATATGTCAGAAACTGTCCGTGCAGGCATCAAGTCCATTGATGCAGGTCAGCGTGAAGGCGCTCTTGCACTGGGTATGTCACCGGTTTCAGCTATGATACATATTATTCTTCCGCAGGCATTTAAAAATATTGTTCCTGAAATGGCAAATATGTTCCTTACAAACCTTAAAATGACATCAGTTCTTAACGTTATCGGTGTAAAGGAACTGTTTTTGCAGGCAAAGACTGCCGGAGGTACATATTACAAGTACCTTGAATCCTATCTTGTTATCGCCATTATCTATTTTGTACTCTGCTTCCTTTTCAGCAGAATATTCCTCCTGATCGAAAAGAAGATGGCAGGCAAAAAAGAATATACACTTGCAGTTGAATATATGGATAACAACGAGTAAAAAGGGAGGGTAAACTGTGAAAGAAAATACCGCTGTAAAAGATATCATACGTGTTGAAGAACTGAGCAAAAGCTTTGGAGAACATCAGGTTCTGAGAAAAATCGACTTCTCGGTAAACAAGGGCGATGTTATCTGTATTCTCGGTTCATCCGGTTCAGGCAAGTCCACGCTTCTGCGCTGTATCAACCAGCTGGAGACACAGACCTACGGCAAAATTTATTTTAACGGAAAAGAACTGGGAAAAAAGCAAAGGGAGATAAACGAATACCGTTCAAAGGTGGGAATGGTGTTCCAGTCTTTCAATCTTTTCAACAATAAGACTGTTTTGCAGAATTGCATGGAAGGAACGAGAAAGGTTCTTCATCTTTCCAGGGAAGAAGCGCATGAACGTGCTATAGGTCATCTCAAATCAGTAGGCATGGCACCTTTTATAAATGCATATCCTGCTCAGCTTTCCGGCGGGCAGAAGCAGAGAGTTGCCATAGCAAGGGGACTTTGCATGAATCCGGAAGTACTGCTGTTCGATGAGCCTACCAGTGCGCTTGATCCTGAAATGGTTGGAGAGGTGCTCAACGTTATGAAAACTCTTGCAAAAACAGGTCTTACAATGCTTATTGTAACCCACGAAATGGGATTTGCCCGGGATGTATCCTCAAGAGTGCTTTTTATGGACAAGGGTTATATTGTTGAGGATGCGCCTCCTGAGAAATTTTTTACCGATCCCGAAAATTCCCGTACAAAAGAATTTCTCAGCAGATATATTTCTGACGGAGAAAGGAGAGCATAATGAGGAATTTTGTCGTTACATTTGCAAGAGGGTTCGGCACGGGAGGAAAGGTCATTGCCTCCAGACTTGCCGCTGAACTTGGAATACATTGCTATGAAAACAGAATTCTTACACTGGCGTCCCAGCTGAGCGGACTTGACAAAAACGTTTTTGAACAGGTGAACGAAAAGCTGCGTACATCCGGCGGCGGACTTGCAAGTCTTATGAGCGGTCTGCCCCGTGCAAGAAAATATATAGCACGTAATGAAAAGTTCATTTCCGATGACAAGCTGTTTGATTATCAAAAACAGATTATTCTGAACCTTGCCGAAACGGAATCCTGTGTTATTGTTGGAAAATGTGCAGACTATATACTTCAGGGAAGAGATAATGTTGTGAGCGTTTATATCGAAGCGCCCCGTGACTTTTGTATCAGGCGGACTATGGAAAACATGGGAGTTACAGAAGAAGTGGCACAGGCTACCATAAAGCAGACTGACAAATTCCGTGCTGATTATTATGAATATTATACTCACGGAAACTACTGGACAAATCCTGTTAATTATGATATGACGCTCAACAGTGAAAAGGTCGGCATTGATAACTGTGTGGCTGTAATAAAGGATTATTTGAAAATAAAAGGACTGATAGATTAATGGAATTTCAGTATTATCTTCCTGTAAATCTTATCTTCGGAAGAGGCAAGGCGGACAAAGCCGGGGAAATATCATCAGCTTACGGAAAAAAAGCACTTGTTGTTACCGGGACAGGCAGCACAAAAAAATCAGGGCTGCTTGACAGAACAGTAAGCAGTCTGAAAGCAGCAGGAGCAGACTGCGCCGTATTTGACAAGGTGACGCAGAATCCGCTTACAACAACCGTTTATGAAGGTGTTGCATTTGCAAAGGAAAATGGCTGTGATATGGTAGTAGGAGTAGGCGGAGGGTCGGTTATGGATGCTGCAAAAGCTATTGCATTCTGCTGTGTCAATGACGGCGACATTTCAGACTATATTTTCGGACTGAAACAGGGTGTAAAATCCCTGCCGGTTATTCTTATTCCGACAACCTGCGGAACCGGAAGCGAGGGTAATCAGATAGCTGTTCTTACCAATCCGGAAACCAGGGACAAGAAAGCAATTTATACAATAAACATAATGCCGTCGGCTTCCATTGTCGATCCCGATGTAATGATGACAATGCCCGGTCATGTCCTCTCCTCTGTGGGATTTGACGCATTTACGCACGCTCTTGAAGCGTATACCTCAAAAAAATCAAATCCGCTTACAGACATACAGGCACTTCTGGCAATCGAACTTATTTCGGAAAATCTTCCCGGATTAGTTGCAGGAAACAACGATCCGGAAGCATGGGAGGCAGTAAGCTTAGCCGCAGCACTGGGCGGTATGGTAATAGGTGCTGCCGGCGTATCGGCGGCTCACGGAATGGAGCATCCCGCTTCCGGACTGAAAAATATCGTCCACGGAAGAGGTCTTGCCGCGCTTACACCGTATATAGTTGAACGGCTTGCACCGGCTCTTCCGAAGAAATTTGCAAAAGTTTCACAGATGCTTGGCGGCAAAGATGAAAGAGACTGTGCGGACAGTATCCGAAGATTTTTGAAGTCTGTCGACCTTGACGTAAGGCTTGGCGACCTTGGGATCACCTCAGATGATGTCAGCTGGATGACCGAAAACTGCATGAAAATTTCAATCGGCAATCTGAAAAATGCACCTGTAACTTTCAGCAGGGAAGAAGTTGCACAGATATATTATGAATCACTCTGACTTTATGTCTGTTTCGTATTATAAATAGTGCTGTTTATTCAGGTTCTCAAAATACATAATACTGTGCATTCACAGCGTCACAAAAAGCGCTGTCGTGCTCTACAATCAGCATGGACGGCTTGCAGCTTACAATCAGTTCTTCAAGCTGTCTGCGCGAGTATATGTCAAGATAGTTCAGAGGCTCGTCCCATATATAAAGATGTGCAGGGGTACAGAGACTTGCTGCAATCAGAACCTTCTTTTTTTGTCCGCTGCTGAAATCGGAAATATCTTTTTCAAACTGTTCTCTTGAAAAATCAAGCTTACGGAGTATCGCCTTGAACAGACTTTCATCAAATCTGTGTTCTGCCGCATAATCGGAAAGACTTCCCGAAAGATCGGAGAGATCCTGTGAAATCCGTGATATTTTTAGCTGCCGGTTCATAATGATTTCGCCTGTATGTGTAACATCCTCTCCGCAGATCAGTCTGATAATGCTCGTTTTTCCGCAGCCGTTTTTGCCTGAGAGCGCCATAATTTCCCCTTCGTTAATGTCAAACGAAATATTACTGCAAATGGTTTTGTCATCATAGGTAATTGAAATATTGTGCATGCTCAGCAGTTTTTTGCTGTGAAATTTCAGAACAGGAAGCTTTAGCGAAGCAGTGCTTTCAATATTTTTCAGAAGACCTGATTTTTTCTCAATATCCGCTTCAATTCTGTTTTCCATAGCTTTGGAACGGTTCATAAGTTTTTTTGATTTTCTTGCAACTGAGGGACGTCTTGATATGGATTTTTCAGTCTTTGCAGGATCAAATCCTATTTTTGTACGCTCTATCATGTCGGAATGTTCAGCAGCACGCCGTGCGGCATTTTCGAGATGCTTTATCTCCTTTTTAAGCCTTTCATTCTGTACAGTTTCAAAATTATCCCTTGCTGCTTTGTTTTTCTCCCACGATGAATAATTGCCCTGTTCGATGTCAATGTTCGTTCTGTTAATTGAAAGAATATGGTCAATACATTCATCAAGCACTGATCGGTCATGGGAAATAAGGATAAAGCCTTTTTTTCGTTTCAGATACCGGCTGACAATTTCGCGGCCATTCCTGTCGAGATGATTGGTAGGCTCGTCTATCAGCAGAAAACAGTTTTCTCTGAGAAACATCATGGCAAGCATGACCTTTGTCTTTTCTCCGCCTGAAAGTGTTGCAAACGGCTGATACAGTATATCATCGCTGACCTGAAGAAGTGACAGTTCTCTGACAAGCTCCCAGCTTTCAGCGTCAGGGCATATTTCCTCTGCAAGATATATAACCGGAATTTCCTCGTGGGGAACAGGAAAGGGGAAGTATTCAAACTTCACATTTGATGTGATTTTACCGCTGTATTCATATTCTCCCATCAGCAGCTTCATAAATGTGGTTTTCCCTCTGCCGTTTCTGCCGGTAAATCCGAGTTTCCAGTCAGTATCAATGCTAAAGCTTACATTTTCAAAGATATTATCAGAGCTGCCCTCATAGGCGAAAGTCAGATTTTCAACGTTTATAACAGACATAATATTACCTCCTGAATAATAAAAATAGCCGCAGGATATACTGCGGCTCACCATTCAAAAGGCTCCGTAAGTCAGGGATAAAGTGCGGCTTATTTTCAGGAGCTGAATATATTATGTGAAAAGACCGGAATATTTCCTGCAGGGCACACTGAAACAGACGGTGTCATCACCATCCTTTTTGTATGCCGATAAAAATTTAGCAGGAAACTTTACGCATCTTTTCACCTCAGATCTTGTAATATATTTTCATTATATAGTAAATCTGATAATCTGTCAAGATAATATTTGTGAATTTGAAAAGCTGAATCAAAGTAAAAACCCGGCAGAAACTTAAAGTTTAAATTCAGGAGTTTTTACGGTATAAGAATTTAAGTTCGTTGTTCATATTTTTTCTTCTGGATGTCACTCCCCGAATCAATCGATATGCCCATCCCACAGGCAGCAAAATTTTGTGCCGATAGAAAAACGGGAAATACATCTCATATGTCTCCATAGGAGGGAAAATTCTGTTCCGGATATATTTCAGTCTGGAAGTGCTTCCGGTTTTTTTATAAAAATTCTCTATTTTTCGCTGTGCAAGCTGATTCGTTGTTCCGTATGTTCCGGAAAACAGACAGTATTCCAGCATTTCTTTTTCTTCAAAGGACAATTCCAGATGTTCGGGATCTGCAAAGATTTTTTCACTCAAGCTGCGGTTGCTTTTTTCAAAATCAGCAATTTCCAGAATATCAAGCTGACGTTCTATATACTCCCAGTTCATGGAAGATTTCTTGTCTTTAAGATAAAGGAAAGTGTCTGCCAGAGAGCGCAGACCTGTGCCGGCTTTTTTATAATGCATATACTCATGAACTGTCATATAAATATAAAAATCTTCATCGGTAAAATGATAGGAATATGATTTTCCTTCATCCTTCACCAGACGTTCTTTTACATCAGCATAATACTGATAAATATGTTTTTCGCTCCGGTTTACCAAAGAATTATGAAGTTCAAAATTAAATACCGGAGGCTTCATGTAGGAATCGTGATGAAATTTGTCGATATTTTTAGTATTATACCCATTGCTCAGCATAAAATGGAAAACTTCCTTATGATATGTTTTATCATACAGTATATCATTGTCTGCCATCTGGCGCATGCCGGCTTTGGGGTAAAGGTCTTTCAGTATTACACCTTTCAGAGGCATATGCCATATGCCGTTTTCCTCCATAAACAAACATATCTTTTCACGCTCAGAATCAAGAAGGATATTTTTTCGGATCGCCTTGGACTTATCTTCCGTCCATTTCGGATCTGAAATACCGGCGGATTCCAGCGCCATACAAACAATGGATGTAAGGCTGTGAAACCGGCACATCCGGTATAGCTTTGCAAGATCGGTCTTTGCAATTTTGTCTTTGTCAGGAATATGCCCGTGCAGTGCACATGATGTCAGGTAAAGCATCTGGTAAGCTGTTTCTTTCATTTTTCTTCCTCTTTTCAGCGATCTTATATATGCCTTTCGTGATTTACTTCACCGGAATTATCGGCAGTTCAATAACACCTCCGGAGTTTTGGATCGTAGTGGGCGTCTGATTAGTCTGTTCAGGCGGAGTGGGAACTGATAAGGTCATCAGATGATTTCCTCCGGATTACGGCAAAACTGCCATTAAATTATATTTATTATAATGTATTTATGAGATGCTTGTCAATAGATGTAAAGGAGAAAAATACTTAAACAGTCTGGGTTCCGGACAGGTGCTTTATTTAGAGGTCATCTGGGCGGACCGGATAAAAATTCAGCGGCTTTGCTTATCTGCGGCAGTATTATACTGTCATTTTCGGCAGGGATGCGGTCTGTGTTATGGCTGCAGATCAAAGGAAAGATTTGCTTCACATTCATGTAATGCAGAAGATAAACTGCCGTTTCATAGGCTTTTTGCGGATTTCCTGAACCTCCGCCTGTCAGTAAAACAGCTCCTTTTTTTCGTTTCAGCTTCGGTGTTCTGTCCAAAAACTGTCTTGCAGAAAAATACATCTGAAGACGGCTGCCAAGATCCAGCAGCTTTCCGGTCAGCTCAGAAAAATAGATAGGTGATGCAATGACAACATTGTCACATGTTTCGAGATACTCATAAATCTCCTGCATTTCATCGTCTGCGATACATCCGTACTTTTCCCTGCATTTCCGGCAGTCAGTACAGGGGGCAATATTTGCTGTATAGGCATTGATGATTTTGTGTTCTCCGTACAGCTGTTCAGTCAGTTTTCGTATAAGAAATGCAGTATCACCGTTTTTTCTCGGAGAACCGTTGATAATCAGTGTTTTTATAGCGATCACACTCCGTTTTTATTTTTTCAATAATCTGAAAAAGTTTCTTTTGCATTCGAGCACATTTTCTTTTCTCAGCTTGCTGATCTCCGCAGAAAGTCCGCTTCTGTCAACCTCAAGAAAATCTGCAAGCTCCTGTCTGTCGCAGGGAATAGTAAAGCTGCTTCTGCCATGCTTCTTTGCCTGTATCATCAGATATGTCATCAGCTTTTCTCTTGTGGTGCGTTTGGATATGATCTCGATTTTCTGATTTAAAAGGATATTCTTTGCAGCAATGGATCTCATCAGATTAAAAATAATCCGGCTGTGAAATTCACAGGCGCTGCAGCATTGGCGTAACATTTTCCGGCTGTCGACAAGCATAACCTCGCAGTTATTATCTGCTACCACACTCACCGGTACAGACTTCATTTCTGCACAGGCAAAGGATTCTCCGAAAAGCTCTGATGGTTCAATGGCAGTAACAATGCTTCTGTTGCCGTAAAAATCCGTATAAGTAATCTGCGCGGTTCCGGACAGCATTATCCCTATTTGAGTTACAGCTTCTCCTTCTGAAAAAATATTCTGATTTTTCGTATATGAGCGGACTTCTGTTTTAAGACAGCCCAGCATCGCCGACAGATTTTCGCATTCTATATTTTCAAACAACTTACAGTTTTTCAGCGTTTCCATATATTTCTTCATAATAATTCTCCGTATGTTGAAAATTCAACATACTTTTTTCTTTGATTATACTATAATGAAGCCACAAGGTCAATAAAAAATCAACGGAGGTTTTGTTATGATACGAAAAATTATTAAGATAAATGAAGAAAAATGCAATGGCTGCGGTGCTTGTGCCGCTGCCTGTCATGAGGGGGCTATCGGAATGATAAACGGAAAAGCAAAGCTGCTTCGCGAGGACTACTGCGACGGTCTGGGCGACTGTCTGCCTGCTTGTCCTGTAAATGCAATCACCTTTGAGGCGCGTGAAGCTCCTGCCTACAATGAAGCGGCAGTGCTTGCGGCAAAGGCAAAAACACAGGGGACACTTCCTTGCGGCTGTCCCGGAACACAGTCCAAATCTATTAAAAGAGAAGAAGCTGCAGCTGGTTGCGACAGTTCACCATCTGTCAGCCGTCTTTCCCAGTGGCCAGTGCAGATCAGGCTTGTGCCTGTGAATGCACCTTATTTTGACGGTGCAGACCTGCTTATCGCAGCGGACTGTACAGCCTATGCATACGGCAGATTCCATGAGGATTTTATTAAAAACCGCATTACGCTGATAGGCTGTCCCAAATTGGACGAGAACGATTATGCCGAAAAGCTGACGCAGATCATTGCAGGCAATAATATTAAAAGTCTGACCATTGTACGCATGGAAGTGCCATGCTGCGGCGGTATTGAAAATGCGGCAAAACGGGCATTGCAGGCAAGCGGAAAATTTATTCCGTGGCAGGTCGTTACAATTTCAACGGACGGAAAAATTATTGATTAAAGTAACAGGATTTATGGAAAATAAAATGTTTTGTTTTCAGTGTGAGCAGACTGGCTGTGGAGCTTATTTCCGTGATTCTTCCAGCCATCTCATTGCCGTATATGCATAAACTGCACTTCCGGCAGAAAGGACACTTTCATCAAATTTCACCATTGGGTGATGCTGCGGATATCGATATCCTTTTTCCGGCTGTCCGGCTGCAAGAGCCAGCATTATTGACGGTACCTTCTGGCTGACATAAGCAAAATCCTCGGAACCTGCTGTCTTAGCTGAATTTCCGCCCAAAGCATTAAGTTCAGCTGCCGAAAAAGTCATTTTATCTCCAAGCAGCTCCTTTACATATTTTTCAGCACATTCGGATAAGCTTTTATCGTTTATCAGCATAGGGCAGCCGCTGCCAAAAACAACGTCAGCTTTTGCGCGGAAAGCAGCGGCAGTCCCCTCTGCTATCTCAGTGATCCTCTTTTTTATAAAGGAACGTGTCTCCTCATCAAAGGTACGAATACTGCCGCCCATAGTAACTTTATCCGGAATGACATTTGAAGCAGTTCCTGCATTCATTGTACCAATAGTCAGAACAGCTCGTTCACCCATTGCAAGCTCTCTGGCGTTAATTTCCTGCAGTCCGATAAGGATATGGGTAGCAGCAGTCAGCGGATCTACTCCGGTATTCGGCATGGAACCGTGACAGCCTTTTCCGAGT
Organism: Porcipelethomonas sp.; assembly: GCA_051881915.1. Lineage (GTDB taxonomy): Bacteria > Bacillota > Clostridia > Oscillospirales > Ruminococcaceae > Porcipelethomonas. Next base: position 16,286 of record JBJEQV010000041.1, read on the forward strand.
ACCCTGATCTCAAAATAATCAGCAGCAGGAGCGCTTACTCCCGGCGCAGAGACTACAACAGTTCCTGCCGGAAAGGGCATTGCTGCCATAACATGTATCATAAGTGCTGCGTCAACCTTTGGATTTTCAAGAAGTCCCGCATTTATCATAACTTGGGAGCCTTCAAATATTTCTTCTGCCGGCTGAAACATAAGCTTTACACTGCCTTCGATTTCCTCCTCATGCGCTTTGAGAAGTCTTGCAGCGCCAAGCAGCATAGCAGTATGCATATCGTGACCGCAAGCATGCATATTTCCGTTTTCTGATGCAAAGTCAATGTCCGTCTGCTCTTTTACAGGGAGGGCGTCCATATCCGCACGCAGCATAAATACCTTTCCGGGCTTTTTTCCGCCGACAACAGCTGTAATACCGTTTTTTCCGCAGTCAGCGGGCTTGATGCCCATATCCGAGAGCTCTTTTTTTACATAAGAAACCGTATTACCCAGATCAAAACCTGTCTCAGGATTCTTATGAAGAGTACGTCTTTCTTTAAGAACAGTATCAAAAATCTGCTCAGCTTCATTTAAAATCATTCTGGATGCCATAGCCATATCCTCCTTAAATATTATACTGCCTGATTACTGTATACTGCACGGCAGCAGGGTTAACAGGCAGTTAAGATAATTCTGTACGGACCTGTTTATGTCCTGCTGCATAGTATGTAGAAGAGGGGGTGAAAATATGAAAGATAAAAGTTCAAACTGTGTCGAACTGAATATTTATGTTGAATGCAACAAATGTTCACGTCATGATGATTCCGTTTCCTGTGAATGTCCGGAAAAGCATGAAGATGATGAGACCTGCCTGAAAATAAATGTATTTGCAGAATGCGATAAGAAGAAGTGGTAATATAAAAATTATATTGACCTGAATATTTTAAAGACCGTCGGCTCCGGCGGTCTTTTTGTCTCATGTCAGGACTTCCAGACATTATGATCAGACCGACTGCTTTCAATATTATACCATTAAATACCTGTTAAATCAAGTTCGGCAGGATAAATGAACTCTACCATGCTGACCGGACGGATTTTTCTGACAGTATAACAGATATTTATTATATTATTAAAATAAAACATTTGCTGCCATATTGAATTATAATAAAAAGTATGGTAAAATCATATTAATTAATCTGATACAGTTGGAGACCGAGATGAAAAAAAACATCATTTTTTATGAAGCATCAATAATACCTGTCATTTTTGGTATTATTATATCCATTATAATGATATTTAACAGCCTTTTTGAAGATATATCGCAGGAATTGCCGGCTTGCTATCTTACTGCCGGAAATGCTGCAGAAGACGTTTTTGCGGAAATTGAAATACCCGAATCAGCAGACACATCTGAAACAGATGCGTCTGAAAGCATGCTTTATGAGGATGATACTGTTGATATAACACTTAATTTTATGGGTGACTGCACTCTTGGCACATATTGCGGCGAATTCACAGAAAAAAGGTTTAATGAAACAGCCGAACGAGTTGAACCCGAGTATTTCTTCGAGGGAGTACGCAGTATACTTGATGACGGTACTTTCAACATAACCAACTGTGAGGGAGTTTTCACGGATAATCCTCTTGAGGAAGTATACAAAGACTACTCTCCGGCGTTCTGGTTTAAGTCCCCGGCAAAAAATGCGCGGGTTTTCTCGGCAAATAACATTGACGTTGTCAGTATTGCAAACAATCATGTAGGAGATTATGGTGAAGAGGGCATATACGATACAAAGGAAGCGCTCCGGGAAAACAATATCCGCTGGAGTGATTCCTTAAATCCTGTTATACTTGAAAACAACGGAATAAAGACAGTTCTTTTCTGCGTTGCAATGTGGGATTATATTGTACCCGACGAGCTTTGCTCACAGATCGCAGAATATTCTGAAAGCACGGATCTTCAGATTGTTTTTTTCCATGGCGGCACAGAAAATGTACATCAGCCTGATGAATATAAGATCGATTATTGCCGCAGATTTGTTGATGCAGGGGCAGATCTAGTTGTCGGTTCACATCCCCATGTGCTTCAGCCGCTTGAATGTTATGACGGCGTGAATATACTGTATTCACTGGGGAATTTTGTCTACGGAGGTCATACGGCACCGGAAAACAGGACGATAGTTTACCAGCATAAATTCAGCTTCAGGAACGGGGAGCTTGAAGAAAGTGAAGGAGAGATCTTTCCGTGCTATATTTATACAGGTGAAATGAATGCATTCCAGCCTGTTCTGATCGATGATGAAGCTGACAGACAGTCGGTTCTTGATTTTATGTACGGAGAAACAGATTCTCCGTTTTAAAACTGCCGGAGGATTTGCTTATTATTGCTTTGCATGTTTTTATAACTGACAGGGAAATACATAACTGAAGAAAACGGGCGGATATATGATTATTTTCTCTGACATGAAAAAATTATCGGTTAAAGATTTTGCCTTAAAACACAAAGCATGCTTCACCGCTGATAACTTCAAACATGACTTTTTCTGCGTAAAACTGATAGTATTACCTTACAGAAAACTGATTCATGAATCATGCTGTTCATAAGACCACGTGATCCGGCGCTGCAATCAGCGCCGGTATTTTTGTGCTTTTTAGGATTCTGCCGGAGCTGAAATAACAGGAAAAACGGCAAAAATGATGGAAAATGATGAAAATGAGCAAAAAACGTTTGACATGTGCCTGCCTAGGGAGTATAATTAATTATATATAATGAGAAGCTATACAAAAATTCAGTTTTACTGGGACAAAGTAATTATTATGAGTTTTTTGAATAGCAGAATTGGTGTGCAATATCTCGGCACAGACGACTCCGTATAAGGTTGACGTTACAGTCGCTCCATAAAAATCATTTCCGGTTAAAACGAAGCAGTTAAGACGGATCTTCTGACGGAAATATAACGGCGGAGCGGTGCGATTTTTACGAAGTATGATATAAGGAGAAATTCGATTTGAATATTAAAATTATAGTGGCAGCTCATAAAAATTACCGGATGCCGGACGATCCGATGTATTTGCCTCTGCATGTTGGGAAAGAGGGTAAGAAAGAACTGGGATATCAGGGGGATAATACAGGCGATAACATCAGTTCGAAGAATCCGAGCTACTGCGAATTAACAGGGTTGTATTGGGCATGGAAAAACCTTGATTGCGATTATATCGGTCTTGCGCATTACCGGAGACATTTTTCAATGTCAAAAAAAGAAAAAGATCCTTTTGGCAATGTACTGAACTCAGAAGAGGCGGCGGAAATATTATCCCGGTATCCATTAATTGTTCCGAAAAAGAGAAAGTATTATATTGAAACTCTTTATTCTCATTATGCACACACACATTATGCTGAGCATTTAGATGTGACTAAGGAAATAATAGCTCAGAAATATCCTGAGTATCTAAAGTCATGCTGCAAAGTTTATGATCAGACATATGGCCATATGTTTAATATGATGATAATGAGAAAAGATTTGTTTGACAGTTATTGTGAATGGCTTTTTGATATATTGTTTGAATTGGAGAAAAGAATAGGAAGCATGTCAAATGAGCTTTCGTGATAAGGATAAAAAGTGGCTAGGAATTGATGACACATTTAAGTTTAATTTATACAGTTATTAAGGAGTAAAATAGTGAATTATATTATTTTTGGTGGTTCGGGTTTTATAGGAACACATTTAATAAAATTGCTAAAGAAAGAATGCGTTAAAAGCAATGATAAAATCTACGACCTTGATATAGTAATGCCTGGAGAAGAAGGTGTTGTACCTGGAGTTGTAGAAAAAATAGACGGTGTAGAGTATATCCGACTTGATGTAAGAAAAACTATTGATTTCGATTTTGAACCCACAGGGGATGATATAATATTTAATCTGGCTGCTGTACATCGTACACCTGGACATCCTGATAAAGAATATTTTGAAACGAATATTTTTGGAGCGGAAGAAGTGACTGCATTTGCCGAAAGATATAATATAAATAAGATTTTGTTTACAAGTTCAATTGCTCCTTATGGTGCAGCAGAAGAACTAAAAAAAGAAACAACACTTCCTACACCTAATACACCATATGGTATCAGCAAGCTTGTTGCTGAAAAGATTCATATGATGTGGCAGGCAAAGGATTCTGAAAGAGAACTTACAATTGTAAGACCGGGAATCGTTTATGGCAAAGGTGAACATGGAAATATGACACGCCTTTACAAAGGGCAGAAAAAGCACTATTTTTTCTATGCAGGACGACGTGATACAATAAAAGCCTGTATTTACGTAAAAGAACTTGTAAGATTTATGAAATACAGGATGTTAGACAATTCATTTCCGGGAACAGAGATATATAACTGTACATATGAGCCTGCATACAATATTCAGCAAATCTGTGAAACTATGCAGAGAGCAACGGGAATGAAGAGACACATTCCTTTGGTACCGTCCTGGCTGTTAATTCCGGCAGCATATATTTTAGGACCTGTTGGCGGAAAAAAAGTGGGAATTCATCCTGCACGTGTAAAAAAGCTTATGATCTCAACGAATATAAACGGAGAAAAATTAAAAAACTGCGGATACCAGTTCTATTATTCATTTGAGGATACTTTTAAGGACTGGTACAAAGATTGTAATGAGAGAGGATTAGAATAATTGAATATTAAACTTATTGTTGCAACTCATAAAAAATACTGGATGCCGTCAGACAAGATGTATTTACCTGTCCATGTTGGCAAAGAGGGAAAGTCTGAACTTGGATATCAGGGGGACAATACCGGAGATAATATCAGTTTAAAAAATGCCAATTACTGTGAGCTTACAGGACTTTACTGGGCCTGGAAAAACCTTGATGCTGATTATATGGGATTGGTTCACTACAGGCGCCATTTTACATTTAAAGGTGCAAAAGGCAATAAAGAAGAACGCGTCATAAGAAGCGAACAGCTGAAAAAATTACTTGAGGAAACAGATGTAATTCTTCCGACTCCTCGTAATTATTACATTGAAACAAACTATAGTCAGTATGTACATGCACATCATGCGATAGATCTGGATACAACAAGAGAAATTATTTCTGAAAAATACCCGGAATATTTGAAAGCATATGATAACAGTATGAAATTGACTTCAGGACATAGATTCAATATGTTTATCATGAAAAAAGATAAATTTAATGCATATTGTGAGTGGCTGTTTGATATTTTATTTGAACTTGAAGAAAGACTGGATATTTCATCATATAATAAAAATGATTCAAGAGTATTTGGTTTTGTAAGCGAGCGATTGCTTGATGTATGGATCAATACCAATAATATATCTTATAAAGATCAGCCATATATCTTCATGGAAAAACAAAACTGGTTTATTAAGGGAATGAATTTTGTAAAAAGAAAACTATGCAATAGGAGAAGAAATGGATTTAATTAGTATTATTGTGCCGGTTTATAATGTGGAGAAATATCTTGACAGATGCATAAAATCTATTCTCAGACAAAGTTTTAAAGATTTTGAACTGATTATTGTTGATGATGGTTCATCTGATAATTGTCCTGAAATGTGTGATGAATGGGCGGAAAAGGATGACAGGATCAGGGTTATCCACCAAAAAAATCAGGGACTTAGTGCAGCCAGAAATTCGGGGATTAAAATTGCGCAGGGAAGATATTTATCCTTTATAGACAGCGATGACTGGATAGCCGATACAATGATTCAGGATTTATATGATTTGCTGGTGGAAACCGGTGCTGATATATCTGTCTGTGGATTTGTAAAGGCTGCTGATGAGAATGTTAAAATCAAATCGGAGTCTCCTTATGTAAGAACATATTCCCGTGATGAATTTATGAAGATAATACTTAGAATAAAAAGTAACAGATGTATTCATTATGCCTGGGGAAAGCTCTACAAAAAAGAGGTTTTGGATCCGGAAGCTCATTATCCGGTGGGAATGCTTAATGAAGATGTCGAAGGAATGTTCAAGGCTCTGGTAAAAGCTGATAAAATATCTGAAACCACAAAAGCGGGATATTTTTACTATGAAAATAATGATAGTATCAGCCGGAGAAAATTCGGAAAAAACTTTTTGTGTTTAAATGAGGTATGGAAAAGGGTTTTGGATCTTTCCGGAGAAATTGCTCCGGAGTATACAGAATATGTTGAATATAATTATAAGCGTACAGATTTTACAATCCTGACAGATTGCCTGTTATATGGTGATAAACATACAGACAAACTTTATGAGGATGATCTGAAGGAAATACGTAAAAGATTAAAGAAAAATATAGTATATCTTCTGAAAGGGCCTATGCAGTTCAAGAGAAAAATGCTCATGTTAATTGTATGTTATTGTTTTCGGCCGGTGCGATTCATTTTGCGGATGAAATGATTTGTCCTGATACCGGCAGTGTTTATATCATGTTGTAATCCATGATAACTATTAATATATGCGAAAGGTAATAATGATGAGTATAAATCGAACACAATATTATTTTATATTGCTTTTGCCTTTTATTGAACCCCAGATCTTTAAAATTCCGGGATTTGAATTAGCTGATAAAATATTTCTGCTGTTAAAACTCATGGCAGCAGCTGCCATAATTATAGAATATATGCTTAAAATAAATATTTCAGTTTCAAAATACGTTGTTTTAATGACCGGTTGTCAGGTTGTAAAATTAATATCAACAATTATAAATAACGGATCTGTGACAAGATATTCAGGACCGGCAATAAATGCAGTTGCCTGCATTATGATAGGGGAACTTGCGTTCAAGAGTGACTGGAAAAAATTTTTTGTATATGTCGAAAACTATCTGACAGTTTTTTTTATGTTGAATTCGGTCACATTTATCTTAAAAATAGTTGGATTATATCCGTACTGGGGAACTTTTCTCGGAATTGAAAATCGTTGGATCTATGTATTATTACCCTGGACTATTATAGCATTTGTAAATTCATATCTTAAAAATAAAAAAATTTCTGCTCATGCATGGATAATATATTTTGTATCCACATTAAGCCTGGTTATTATGTGGTCAGCGGGAGCAATGATAAGTTTTCTTATTATTCCTGTTGTATTCTGGTTTTCTAAATTTATTATAAAAAAGAAGGGGATTTTTCGGAATATTGCTTCCCGGGCAATGTTTTTAGCAGTGACATTTATAAATTTTTTGTTAGTGTATGGCATTATCCTGGATTTTTTGGGGCCCTTTATAGTAAAATATCTTCACAAAAGCACCACGTTGACAGGAAGAACATTTTTATGGGATGCGGTTATAAATGTACTTAATAAAAATCCGTTATTAGGCAGAGGAGTTCAGACTCATGAATATGATATGGAATTTTTCTATAATAGTTCCGGACGTCTTGGGGGAATGGCAGTTAATCATCCCCATAACCACCTTTTAAATGTTGCCGATAATGGCGGATTTTTAGCACTTGGCTTTTTTGTTCTGGTTTTGTATTTTGTTATGCGGGATGTGGACAGGATAAGGGATAATAAATTAAAAAGAATATTTTTTACAGGTGCATTAGCTATTTTTACTGCTGCACTGGTTGATACGCTTGATTTTTCGCTGTTTTATCTGCTCATACCGCTGGCAGCAAATTTGTCACATTTAGAAAAAAAGAAGAATATAATGTCCCTTATTAGCAATATAAAAAACTGTGAAATTATTGCTGCCAAGACATGATAAAACAAGGAAAACATATGTCAAGGTGAAAGGAAAAAAGTTATGGTCTCAATTCAGAGCTATAACTAAGGATGCCTTCATTAAGCTTTAGGCTATTAAATATCCGGTGTGTTTATCAGGCTTCACAGAAGCAGAATGTGCATTTATCAGATGATTACGGACGGCTGTACAAGGCTTATTTTGTTATGATGGTTTCTTTTTTATGTTCTGTGAAGAATGACAGTAGAATTAAATTATATGAGGTGAAATATATTGATAAGCTGTATTATAACAACATATAAAAGGGAAGTGCCAATATTAAAAAGGGCAGTAGACAGCATTGTAAATCAGACATACAAGGATATAGAAATTATAGTTGTTAATGATGCTCCTGATCAGGCAGACCTGAGGGAAGAAATAAAATTAATGCTGCAGGATTACAATTTTGACATCAAATATATCGTTCATGATGTAAATAAAGGAGCCTGTGCTGCCCGCAACACCGGGATCAGCGCATCCGCCGGCGAATATATTGCCTTTTTGGACGATGACGATGAATGGATCGAAAATAAATTAGAGATCCAATTGCAGGAAATAGAAAAGGATAATTCAGCATTGGTTTATGGTGATTATGTTTTTATTGACGCACAGGGTGAGGAGCATATAAAAAAGCCTTCATTCAAATATCTTACCGGTAAAAATGATTTTGAAAAATTGCTTTGTTTTAATTACATTGGTTCAACTTCGTTTCCGTTAATACGAACATCCGCATTGAAAAGTGCCGGCGGATTTAATATAAATCTGAAATCATCGCAGGATCATGAAATGTGGCTGAAAATTGCTGAAAATAATAAGATCAGTTATATTGAAAAACCATTGGTAAGATATTATTATTCTGAAGTTTCAATTACCCGTTCAATAAGTAACAGAGAACAAGGGTATTCTTATCTGCTGGAGGAATTCAGGGATGCTTACAGATCATGTCCGGACGTATTGCATTGCAGATATATTTTACTTTCGATTACATATTTTGGCATGAAACGCTTCAGGCAGGGATTTTATTATTGGCGAAAGGCATTTGCACTTAAACCTTTTTGCCCGAGGAATTTTTCTGTTATCAAAAGGGTGTTTGAAAAAATCCTTTCATAAAAATCTTTTGATCACCCCGGTTTTTGAGAGGAAAATATAATGACAATAAATATAAAAGGCAAAAAAGACGAAAGGAATGGTCATATATATGAAAATAGCTGTAGCAGGAACGGGTTATGTCGGATTATCGATAGCAACTTTATTTGCGCAGAATCATAAGGTATATGCAGTTGATATTATTCCTGAAAAGGTTGAAATGATAAATAACAGAAAATCACCTATACAGGATGACTATATTGAAAAATTTCTTGCAGAAAAAGAACTTGATCTGACGGCTACTCTCAATGCAAAAGAAGCATATAGCGACGCGGATTTCGTTGTTATTGCAGCACCTACTAATTATGACTCATCAACTCAGCACTTTGATACATCAGCAGTGGATAATGTTATCAGGCTTGTTATGGAGTATAACCCGGATGCGGTAATGGTCATTAAATCAACGATCCCTGTGGGATATACGAAGAGCATCCGTGAAAAAACCGGAAGCAGCAATATAATATTCAGTCCTGAATTTCTTCGTGAAAGCAAGGCGCTTTATGACAATCTTTATCCGTCAAGAATAATTGTTGGTACAGATATGAATGATGAACGGCTTGTTAAGGCAGCTCATGATTTTGCGGAACTCCTGAAGGAAGGCGCAGTCAAAAAGGATGTGGATGTCCTGTATATGGGATTTACAGAAGCTGAAGCTGTTAAGCTTTTTGCAAATACATATCTTGCGCTGAGGGTATCTTATTTTAATGAACTTGATACATATGCGGAAATGAAAGGTCTTGATACACAGAAGATCATTGAGGGTGTATGTCTCGATCCTCGGATAGGCACTCATTATAACAATCCGTCATTTGGATACGGCGGTTATTGTCTGCCTAAAGATACAAAACAGCTTCTTGCCAATTATGCGGATGTACCCGAAAACCTTATTGAAGCTATTGTGGAGTCCAACAGGACACGAAAGGATTTTATTGCAGACAGAGTCCTTAAAATGGCAGGGTATTATGATTACTGTGATCATGGTGATTACAGCGCTTCAGAAGAAAAACTGTGTACAATTGGTGTGTACAGGCTCACAATGAAGAGCAACAGCGACAATTTCCGGCAGAGTTCTGTACAGGGGGTCATCAAAAGAATTAAGGCCAAGGGAGCGCAGGTTATTATCTATGAACCAATGCTTGAAAATAACAGTACATTTTTTGGCAGTAAAATTGTGAATGATTTTTCGGAATTCAAATCACTAAGCCAGGCGATCATTGCTAACAGGTATGACAGTTCACTTGACGATGTCAGGGAAAAGGTTTATACGAGAGATCTGTTCGGAAGAGATTAATACAAATTTGCCGGAATAAAGGATAAATGAAATAAGGTGAAAGAATGAAATATGATTACTTGATAGTCGGTTCCGGACTTTACGGAGCGGTCTTTGCGCAGCAGGCAAAGGCAGCAGGAAAATCAGTGCTTGTAATTGACAAGCGCCCTAATATTGCCGGAAATGTCTATACAGAAAAAATTGAAGGAATTAATGTTCATAAATATGGCGCACATATTTTTCATACAAACAACAAGGAAGTATGGGATTATGTAAACCGTTTTGCTGTGTTCAACAGGTTTACAAACAGTCCTGTGGCAAATTATAAAGGCGAGCTTTATTCCCTGCCGTTTAATATGTATACATTTAATAAGATGTGGGGCGTTGTAACACCTCAGGAGGCAGCAGCGAAAATTGAGGAACAGCGAAAAGAAATAACAGGCGAACCAAAAAATCTTGAAGAACAGGCAATAAGCCTTGTGGGAAGAGATATTTACGAAAAGCTTATAAAAGGATATACAGAAAAACAGTGGGGACGTTCATGCGACCAGCTGCCGTCATTTATTATAAAAAGACTCCCTGTTCGTCTGACATTTGATAATAACTATTTTAATGCACTGTATCAGGGTATACCAATCGGCGGATTTACAAAAATGGTTGAAAATATGCTGGATGGTATTGAAGTACGACTTAATGTTGATTACCTTGAAAACAAGCAGGAACTTGACAGTCTTGTTGAAAAGGTTGTATATACCGGACCGATTGACGCTTATTTTTGCTATTCGCTTGGCACACTTGAATACAGAAGTGTCAGATTTGAAAATGAAACTCTGGATATTCCAAATTTTCAGGGAAATGCGGCTGTTAATTACACAGACCGTGAAACACCATGGACAAGAATTATTGAGCATAAGTGGTTTGAATTTGGAAAGGACGAAAACGGCAATGACCTTCCTAAAACAGTAATAAGCCGTGAATACAGTTCTGAGTGGAAACCGGGTGATGAACCATATTATCCGGTAAATGATGAAAAAAACAGCAGGCTTTATCAAGAATACAGAAAGCTTGCAGAGAAAGAAGAAAATGTTATCTTCGGCGGCAGGCTCGGTGAGTATAAGTATTATGATATGGATGCCGTTATTGCAAGTGCACTTGAAATGAGCAGGAAAGTCTTTGGATAAATAATTGCTTGTAATGCATACTGTAAATTATTTCCGGAATGCATTTATAGCAGTCGGGTGTTTTGTTTTATGTAAATAAAAATGGAGGAGAGTATGAAAGGAATAATTCTTGCCGGAGGTTCCGGTACACGTCTGTATCCGCTTACAAAGGTAACATCAAAGCAGCTGCTTCCTGTATATGATAAACCAATGATCTTTTATCCATTGTCAACATTAATGCTTGCAGGTATAAAGGACATTCTGATAATATCGACACCGGCAGATACACCGAGATTTAAAGAGCTGTTAGGTGACGGAACTGATCTGGGAATTAATCTTTCATATGAAGTGCAGGAGAATCCGGACGGACTGGCACAGGCTTTTTTGATTGGAGAAAAATTCATCGGGAAAGATCCTTGTGCAATGATTCTTGGAGACAATATTTTTTATGGCGGCTGGTTCAGAAAAAATCTTATGGAAGCAGTAAAAAATGCCGAAAATGGAAAAGCAACTGTATTCGGATATTATGTTACAGATCCCAAACGATTCGGGATTATTGAATTTGATAAAAAGGGAAGAGTTTTATCAGTTGAGGAAAAGCCGGAAAATCCAAGGTCTAATTATGCAGTTACAGGTTTGTATTTTTATGATAACAGAGTTGTTGATATGGCTAAACAGGTTAAATTGTCTGCCCGCGGAGAACTCGAAATAACAGATTTGAATAAACTTTATCTGGAAAAGGACGATCTGAAGGTTCAGATTCTGGGGCGCGGATTTGCATGGCTTGATACTGGTACAATGGAAAGTCTTATGGAAGCGTCAACTTTTGTTCAGACAATACAGAAAAGACAGGGATTAGTTATATCGGCTCCTGAAGAAATTGCATATCATGAAAAATGGATAAGTAAGGAGCAGCTTATTAAAAATGCTGAGCTGTATGGCAACTCTCCATATGGAGAACATCTGATGAGAGTTGCTGAAGACAAATTAATTTTCTGATAGGAGAGAAATTATGACTATCATTATAACAGGCGGCGCAGGCTTTATCGGCGCAAACTTTGTATATTTGCAGCTTGAGGAGCATCCTGAGGACAGAATTATCTGTCTGGACAAGCTTACATATGCAGGTAACCTCTCAACACTTGAAGATGCAATGAAGAATCCGAATTTCAGATTTGTTAAAGCAGATATTGCTGACAGGGAAGCAGTCGAAAAGCTTTTTGAAGAAGAAAAGCCGGATATTGTAGTAAACTTTGCTGCGGAGTCTCACGTTGACCGTTCAATCGAAGATCCGGGTATCTTTCTTAAAACAAATATTATGGGCACACAAGTGCTTATGGACGCCTGCCGTAAATACGGAATAAAGCGTTATCACCAGGTTTCAACTGATGAAGTTTACGGTGACCTTCCGCTTGACAGACCTGATCTTTTCTTTACGGAAGAAACACCTATACACACAAGCAGCCCGTACAGCTCATCAAAAGCCGGAGCCGACCTTCTTGTTCTTGCATATTACAGAACATTCGGACTGCCTGTATCAATAACAAGATGCTCAAATAACTACGGTCCGTATCATTTTCCGGAAAAGCTTATCCCGCTGATGATAAGCAGGGCGCTTGCTGATGAACCTCTTCCTGTTTACGGCAAGGGGGAAAATGTAAGAGACTGGCTGTATGTAAAGGATCACTGCAAGGCAATTGACCTTGTTATGCGCAAGGGCAGAGAGGGCGAAGTTTACAACATCGGCGGTCATAATGAAAAGACAAATCTTGAAGTTGTAAAGACAGTTCTTAAGGAACTTGGCAAGCCGGAAAGCCTTATTACATATGTTACAGACCGTCCGGGACACGATATGAGATATGCGATCGACCCGACAAAGATCCACAGCGAACTCGGCTGGCTTCCGGAAACAAAGTTTGAGGACGGCATAAAGCAGACGATTCAGTGGTATCTCGATAATAAGAAATGGTGGCAGGATATCATTTCCGGAGAATACCAGAATTATTTTGACAAGATGTATAAGGAAAAGGGCAGGGCGTAAGAATCGGAAACCCGATCAGATTCAAAAGGGCAAAAGCAAAATTCAAGAGTACTGTTGAAGGGGGCAATATAAAATATAAGGTATATTGTTCATGATAAAAATAAAGTGGCATGTGCTGTCAGAAATACAGGGATAAGCGCTGAAAATGGTGAATACATTGCATTTCTTGATGATGAGTGGACTGAAAATAAATTTGAGCTTCAGATGAAAAAAATGACAGAGGAATATGCAGCAATGGTTTATTTCGATCATCTATATATAAATGCTTCAGGAAATGATGAATACAAAAAGCCGTTTCTGGAATGTATTGTAATGGATAATGATTTTGAAAGGTTTCTTTGTTTTACGCAATTGCATTGAGACCATTTTCACTGAAAAACTTCTCTATATTTGGCAGTACTATAAAAAAAGATTTTTCATAAGGCTTAAAGTTAAATCTATGATCGTAGCGGTTTATTTTTAAAAAGGAGATGATATTTTGCCGGAAATAGAAGTAACAGTATATTGTCTTGCATATAATCATGAAAAATATATCAGGACTGCACTGGAAGGCTTTGTAAATCAAAAGACAAATTTCGGATATGAGGTGATTGTACACGATGATGCTTCAACTGACGGTACTGCTGATATTATAAGGGAATTTGAAAAAAATTATCCCAATATTATCAAGCCGATATATCAGAAAGAAAATCAGCATTCAAAAGGCATTAAAATAATAAAGACATTTATCTTGCCGAAAGCACAGGGAAAGTATATTGCTTCCTGTGAAGGTGATGATTATTGGACTGACCCATTAAAGCTCCAGAAGCAGTATGATGCTTTGGAATCACACCCGGAATGCAGTCTCTCAACACACAGAGTAAAGTGTTCAAATGAAGATGATTCTCCTAATGCCCGCACGATTCCGGAGGATATATATAAATTACACAGCAGTAAGATTATTAATGAAACTGAGCTGTTGGAATTATATTTTCTTAGAGGAGGGTACCCATTTCATACAAGTTCATATTTCTTCAGAAAAAAAGTTTTATATGAAAAAGTAGAACTTGTGCGAGACGTGGGCATACTCAGAAAATGTTTAATAAATGGATCGGTATATTATTTTGAAGAAACAATGTCAGTCAGAAGATTGTGGACCATCGGAAATTTTAACAGCAGACTAAAGAAAAAGGGCGGTCAAGGAAGAATTGCCCTTTATAAATCAAATGTTAATAATGATATAAATCTTGATAAGTATACTAACGGAAAATATCACAATTATATCGCTTATAGCGTATTTGAAAATATAATCAATATTGGAATACATGACAGTAAAGAAGCCATAAAGCTGTTAAAAATGTATGAGATTTCTTTTTTTGAATCAACTAAAATACTTGCTCCTTTTTCAAAATTAAAGTTTGGAATAAAGTATATTACTTTGAAAGCTTGTCCGTTAATATATACAAAATATGCAAAGCTTCGGGGTTTAAATTAAAATGGATAACAATAAGGTAACCGTAAATTTTTTCTGGCGATTTCTTGAACGCTGCGGAGCCCAGGGTGTAACTTTCATAGTATCAATAGTCCTTGCAAGATTTCTTGACCCGAACGTCTACGGAACAATCGCACTTGTGACGGTTTTCACTACAGTAATGCAGGTGTTCGTAGACAGCGGAATGGGAAACGCCTTGATTCAAAAAAAAGATGCAGATGATCTGGATTTTTCAAGCGTCTTTTTCTTCAATATATCAATGTGCTCATTCCTGTATCTGATAATGTTCTTTGCAGCGCCGTTCATTGCAGGATTCTATAAAATGCCCGAGCTTACACCGATTGTAAGAGTTCTCAGCCTTACACTTATAATTTCCGGAGTGAAGAATGTTCAGCAAGCATATGTTTCAAGAAATATGATGTTTAAAAAATTCTTCTTTTCAACACTGGGCGGTACAATAGGTGCCGCTGTCGTTGGAATAGCCATGGCATATTTAGGCTTCGGGGTATGGGCATTAGTGGCGCAGTCACTCCTTAATGTGACAGTTGATACTATTATCTTATGGATAACAGTTAAATGGCGTCCCAAGATGATGTTTTCCTGCAAAAGGTTAAAGACACTCTTTTCATACGGATGGAAGCTGCTTGTATCATCATTGATAGACACTGTATATAATGACCTGCGTCAGCTGATTATCGGCAAGCTTTATACTTCTAATGATCTTGCATTTTACAATCAGGGGAAAAAATTTCCGCAGCTTATCGTCACAAATATAAATACATCTATCGATAGTGTACTTCTTCCCACAATGTCCAAGTCACAGGATGACAGGAGTGTTGTACGTTCAATGACACGACGTGCAATAAAGACAAGCACATATCTCATGATGCCGTTTATGATGGGACTTGCAGTTTGTGCGGAACCATTGGTAAGTCTGATATTGACTGACAAATGGCTGCCATGCGTTCTTTTTATGAGGGTATTCTGCGTAAGCTACGCATTTTATCCCATACATACAGCTAACCTTAATGCAATAAAGTCAATTGGCAGAAGCGATTTGTTTTTAAAGCTGGAGATCATTAAAAAGATAGTTGGAATGTCTGCTGTACTTATAACGATGTGGATAAGCGTTGAGGCAATGGCATACAGCTTGCTTGTCACAACTGTTCTCAGTCAGATAATCAATTCATGGCCTAACAGAAAACTGCTTGGATACAGCTATATAGATCAGGTAAAAGATATGCTTCCTCAGATTGGACTTTCTCTGATTATGGGGGGTGTTTTATACTTGGTTCAGTTAATAGGACTAAACAGTCTTTTGACACTTTGTATACAGATACCATTGGGTATTGTAATCTATTTTATTGGATCAAAAGTGCTGCACATTGACAGTTTTGAGTATGTAATTTCAATTATCAAAGGTTTTAAGAAAAAAAGAAGGGTATGATTTATATGAAGAAAATTCTAATTATAGGCGCAAATCCTGAAACGATTACTCTTATAAAAAAAGCAAAGAACATGGGTCTTAAAACTTATGTTACAGACTATAACAAGACAACATATGCAAAAAAATTTTCTGATGTAGCATGCAATGTTGATGGTATGGATGTAGACGGGCTTGTTGAACTTGTAAAAAACGAAAATATTGATGCCGTACTCGTAGGAGTAGCGGAAGCATTGATTCCTTCATATTGTAAAGTGTGTGAAATACTTGATTATCCCTGTTTTGCCGATATGGAACAGTTTGAGATAATGATTGCAAAAGATAATTTCAAGAATATTTGCCGTAAATATGATGTTCCTGTTGTGCCAGAGTATTCCATTGAAGATTTGGATTCTATAGAGTATCCTGTAATAGTTAAGCCTGTTGACAGCTCCAGTTCAAAGGGGATTTCTATTTGTAAAAATCGTGAAGAACTCGATATTGCAATAAAAAAAGCATTGAGCTTTTCCTTAAGAAAAAAAATACTTATTGAAAAGTATATGTCAGGACTTGAAGTAATTATTTATTATGTCATTCAGGATGGCAATCCGGTAATGGTTGCAATGTGCGACAGATATACCAGCAAGGAACAAAAGGGAGTAACTCAGCTTCCATCAGCATATATTTTTCCGTCAAAGCATATTGAAGTCTTTAAATCTGATATTGATGAAAAAGTAAAAAATATGCTCCGAGGAATGAATATTAAAAATGGTGTTTTATTTCTTCAGTCATTCATTGAGAATGGTTCTATATACATATATGAACCAGGTTTCCGTTTAAACGGCGCACAGGAACATATGATAGTTTCAGAGCTGACAGGAATTGATGCCAAGGAATTATTGATAAATTATGCTTTAAGCGGTAAAATGAGTGAAAAAAACATAGAAGATTATGCTGATCCTTATTTTCATGGTACATGGGCATGTAAGCTTTCACCGCTTGTGAAGGAAGGCAGAATAGGTCATATTTCAGGAATTGAAAAGATAAGTCAGTTAAATGGTGTAGTTGCAGTAGCTCCTAATTATGAAGATGGCGAAGTTGTTTTAGGTTTGGGTACTCAGAGACAAATGGCTGCAAATATTTTTATTGTTGCAACAACAAAAGAACTCCTAAAGGAAAGAATAGAAAATGTTATCAGTAATTTCAAAGTAACAGATGAAAATGGCGATAATATGCTTTTGTTACCTTTTGATGTTAGTATCATTGACCGTGATTATTGATCTTGCAGAAAGTCTATATAGGAGGATTAAAAATGAGTTTTGATGGATTCTGTAAAAGAAATATATATTGGTTAAATGATATTTTGCACGGCAGGAAGGTAAGAAAACATTATAATGAGATCAAGATCGTTTTGCAGAATTACGAAAAAGGTAAAAAAATCTCTGAAAAGAACCTGAAAAACCTTCTTGACTATGTAACGACTAATTGTGAATTTTATAAACAGTATAAGGGCATGGAGCTGTCAGAATTTCCAATAATGAATAAGACAAAGCTTATTGAAAATTATGATGTTCTGACTATCCCTGTACAGTGTATACCCGAACAGGAAACACCGAATGTTCATATACAAAAAACCAGCGGTTCAACAGGAACGCCGTTTGCAATATATCAGGATTCAAGGAAACGTCATAGAAGAGTGGCTGAATTAAAATTTTTTGGTGAAGCTGTCGGCTATAAGTCTCACGAGCGGCTTGCTCAGTGCCGTGTGTGGACAAGTTGGCAAAATAAAACAAAATCTCAGTCATTTCGAGAAAATATCTTCCCTATCAATGTCAGTAAAATGGATAATAATACACTGAAGGAACTTTGTGATATAGTAAAAGATAATAAAATCATTGCAATACGAGCATATGCAAGTTGGTATGATAATTTATTGAAATATTTATTAGATAAAGGTAACAATGATTGTCTGAAAACAATAAAAATAATGTTTTCAACTTCTGAAGCTTTAAATCCTGAAACAAAAAAAATATTTAAAGAAAAGTACAATATTCCTATTGTAGAATGTTATGCCGACGAAGAAGCAGGTACTTTAGCACATCAAATGGTCAATAATGATATTTTCATTCTTAACCATGCAAGTTATATTTTTGAAATTTTAAAACTTGATTCAGATGAACCTGCTGAATATGGTGAAATTGGAAGAATCGTTATAACTGATTTATTTAATTATGCATTTCCCCTTATAAGATACGATACAGGAGATACTGCTGTATTAGAAAAAGGAAATGAAGAAACAAACGGATGGGATTTTATATCAAAATTATATGGTCGAAGACTTGACTTGATTTATGATACAGAAGGAAATCCTACCCATCCTATGAGCTTTGCTCGTATATTAAAGAATCTTTCTGGAATCATACAATGGCAGTTTATTCAAAAGGATAAGTCACAATATCTTCTGAAGTTGAATGTTCAGAAAGAGACTTTTGAATTAGAAAACACCTTAGAACAAATAAAACATATAGTTGGGCAGAATGCGGAGATTTTAATAGAATATGTAGATAATATCCCTGTACTTGCATCAGGCAAAAGAAAAATGGTGATTTGTGAATGGAAAAAACTTAAGTAAAAGAAATGATATCTTCTATGAAAATAAAATTTTGAGGTGATCAACATGAATAAAATCCTCGTTACCCGTTCCTCAATGCCATCATACGAGGAATATTGTGAAGAAATAAAAGGGTTATGGGAAAGCAGATGGCTTACAAACATGGGTATAAAGCACAAACAGCTTCAGGCAGAGCTCATAGAATACCTCGATGTTGAAAATATTGATCTGCTTACAAACGGTCATATGGCTCTTGAGCTTTCCATGCAGGCACTCAATTTGCAGGGAGAGGTAATTACAACACCGTTTACGTTTGCGTCAACAACTCATGCAATAGTAAGAAACGGACTTGAACCTGTATTTTGCGATATAAATCCTTTGGATTATACTATTGATGCTTCTAAAATAGAGAATCTGATCACAGATAAGACATGTGCTATTGTTCCCGTTCATGTATACGGAAATATATGCAGCATCGAAGAAATTGAACGTATTGCGAAAAAGTACGGACTGAAGGTCATTTATG
This sequence comes from Porcipelethomonas sp., assembly GCA_051881915.1. Classification (GTDB taxonomy): domain Bacteria; phylum Bacillota; class Clostridia; order Oscillospirales; family Ruminococcaceae; genus Porcipelethomonas. The sequence continues at coordinate 35,647 of JBJEQV010000041.1, forward strand.
ATGCTGCACATACTTTTGGTGTGAAATACAAGGGCAGAGGTATCGGTTCTTATGGTGATGTTTCTTGCTTTAGTTTCCATGCTACAAAAGTATTTAATTCTGTTGAAGGCGGAGCAGTATGTTTTAAAGATAAGCGTTTCGGAAATGATTTGTATAATCTTAAAAATTTCGGAATAAGAGGACCGGAAACAGTAGAAGCTGTCGGCGCAAATGCTAAAATGAATGAGTTTTGTGCTGCTATGGGTATATGTAATCTCAGGCATATAAATGAAGAAATTTCAAAGCGTAAAGCAGTAGTTGAAAGATACAGAAGTCATCTTGAGGGTGTAGATGGTATTCAGCTAAGTCCTGTACAGGAAAATGTTGAGCCTAATTATGCATATTTTCCGGTTGTATTTGAAGAAAAAGTATTTGGTGCAAGCAGAAATGAAGTGTTTGATGCTCTTGCAAAGCAAGGAATAGGTGCAAGAAAATATTTCTATCCGCTTACCAATACATTTGAATGTTTCCATGGCAAATATGATGTATCATTTACTCCTGTTGCTCTGCACATCAGCAAAAGGGTTCTTACACTTCCTCTTTATGCTGATCTTAGTATGGATGATGTTGACAGGATTTGTGAAATAATATTAAGTAAGGGGTGATTTCATATGGAAAGCGCTATGTATAGTAAGACTAGCGTAAAGGATGTGAAGAAAAGGGATTCTTCTATAGAGTTGTTCAGAATTATAACAATGATGATCATCGTGGCCAGTCATTATGTTATAAATTTCGGACTTATGGATAAGATATGTGAAAATCCATTATCACCCAATTCCATATTTCTTTTGTTGTTCGGTTGGGGAGGGAAAACAGGAATTAATTGTTTTGTCATGATTACAGGCTACTTTATGTGTAAATCCAACATTACTGTAAAGAAATTTCTGAAGCTCCTTCTTGAATATGAGTTCTACAAAATAGTTGGATATATCATATTCTTATCTACAGGGTATATAGATTTTTCTATAAAAGGAGTTATTAAGGAGCTAATACCCATATATAACATTGGAACAACGTTTACTAAATCATATCTTTTATTCTTTTTATTCATTCCGTTTTTAAATATTCTGATTAATGGTATGAATGAAAAGCAGCATATTTCTCTTATTGGATTATGTTTACTTATTTATACAGTATTTTCTACATTTTTTATGGCAAATGCTGTTTTTAGTTATGTAAGCTGGTTTATGATAATATATTTTATCTCGTCATATATAAGAATATATCCAAAGGATCTGTTTAACAATAATAAAATATGGGGCAGCGCAGCACTATTGTCTGTACTTGCTTCATGGCTTAGCGTCATTGCCGGAGCATTTGTATCTGAAAAGCTCGATAAATACCTGTATTTTTATTTTGTTAATGATTCAAATAAAATTATGGCTGTTGTAACTGCAATATGCGCTTTTATGTTTTTTAAAAATTTAAAGTTAAAGTACAACAGAATTATAAATACGATCGCTGCTTCTTCTTTCGGTGTTTTGCTTATTCATGCAAACAGTGATGCCATGAGAAATTGGCTCTGGAGGGATGTCTTTGATAATGTGAGGGCCTATGATTCACATTTGCTTATTCTTCATGCATTTGCATCAGTTATAATTGTATATGCTGTTTGTACTGTTATTGATTTGTGTCGGATAAAGTTTATTGAAAAACCATTTTTCAGATTTTTTGATGCAAGGAAAGAGAAAAAAGCGGGATGATATTGAGTAGGGGGAAATATGGAGTCAACATTAGTAAAAACACAAGCTGCTGAAACCGTTAAAAATCGTATAAGATTTTTTGATATTGCAAAGGGAATTGGAATCTTTTTTGTTGTTTATGCTCATGCATCAGCGCCGTTTTCAGCTTATATAAATAAATTTCACATGCCATTATTCTTTTTAATATCAGGACTTTTGTATAACACTAAATCCGGCTTAAAAGAATACAGTATAAAAAAGATCAAAAGCCTATATATTCCATTTGTATTTTGGAATATTCTTGTTTTGTTGGTAAAAATGATAGTAACTAAAGATGTTGTATTATACTTTAAATCAATTATTAAAGTTTTCTTAACATTAAACAAGGATGGGCAGTTTTTTGGCGCAACATGGTTTTTAGGTGCATTGTTTACAGTTTCTGTATTATATAAATTTATTGATGTTAAGATTCCTCAATTAAAGTGTAAACCATTTATTATTTTAGGTATTTTTACCTTTATTTTAATAATTGGTTTTGTTATAACATTGCCTTATTTATTAAGCAGAACGTTTATTTTAAGTTTTTATTTTGCAGTCGGAGCACTGATTAAAAATGTTTCAGAGCATTTGAAAAAGTTTGATACGTTCTGGGTTATGATGGTATGCCTGTTGTTTTTTATTGTAACAGGAGATCTGAATTTAGTTCACATGGGGAATAATACATATTCTTCACCTTTATTATTTATAATGGGGTCTTTTATGGCATCATATGCTGTGATTTACATCAGCAGGCTATTAGACAAAACAAAAATAAAGATCTTTCATTTAACCGGTAAATGCTTTGAATTTCTTGGGAAACACAGCTTGGATATTGTTATATGGCATTTTATTTTCTTCAGAATAGTAATTATACTGGAAATGATGTTAAATAAGGAAAAATTAAGTGTTACTAATATATTAAAATATTACCCGACGTACCCTTATGATAGTTATTGGTGGATTTTATACACTGTTATAGGAATTGTTCTTCCGATTGCATGGTGTGGTCTGCTCAGGATGAAACCATGGGGAAAAATATTTAAAAAAATGCATATTGTTTAGTTGCCTTCACTTAATAAATATTGACTTTGCAAGCACGATCCGTTAAGGATTGTGCTTTTCTTATTTTTTACAGTTATTTTCCCGGCTCAAATATTTGCAATAATAAAAAAAAGGTAATTGCCGCTTTTGGAGCAGCAATTACCATAAAATAATATCCGGTTATGGAAGCAGTCTGTTTATATCTCTCGGGAACATACTGCATGTTCTGATATTCTGAGCGCCGATGATCTTCATTACAAGTCTTTCCAGACCTATACCCAGACCACCGTGCGGAGGAAGTCCGTATTTATGAGCTTCCAGGTAATACTTGAAGTCTTCAGGATCAAGTCCCTGAGCCTTCATCTTTTCAACCTGTTCATTGTAGTCATGGATACGCTGACCGCCGCTTGTGATTTCAAGTCCTCCGAAAAGCAGGTCAAACTTATAAGCAAGTCTCGGATCCTTCCTGTCGTTCATTGCATAGAACGGTGGCTTTGAAGACGGGAAGTGAGTAACAAAAATAAAGTCGCTGTCAAATTCCTTTTTAGCGTATTCGCAGATTGCAACCTCGTCCTCAGGCTCAAGATCGAGCTTGTTCTTGGAGCCCTTGTTTCCGAGAATTTCTTTTGCTTCAAGCAGAGTTACGCATGGGATCTCACCTATAACAGGAACCTCAGCTCCGAGGATCTCTATTTCATTTGCGTAGTTCCTGCTGATGTATTCCATAACATATTTCAGCATTGCCGTTTCCATAGCCATAACGTCATACATACTGTCGATATAGCCCATTTCAAAGTCAAGACCTATATATTCGTTGATATGTCTTGAAGTTGCGTGTTTTTCAGCACGGTAAACAGGTCCGATCTCGAAAACCCTGTCAAAGAAAGCAACAGCAGTCTGCTTATAGAACTGCGGGGACTGATTGAGGAATGCAGGCTTGTCGAAATATTCAAGGTGGAATATATTTGAGCCGCCCTCAGCGCCCTGTGCTACTATCTTAGGAGTATGAATCTCTGTAAAGTTTTCCTTGAGCATAAATTCCCTGAAACCGTTGCAAACGCCCTCCTGAAGCTTGAAAATAGCTCTTTCATAGGAATTTCTCAGAGCAACTGAACGGTTGTTGAGATTTATGTCAAGAGTACATCCCAGACGCTTGTTGGGAACATGGAGCGGATACTCGTATGCAGGAGCGGAAATAAGTCTTATACCGCTTAAAACAAGCTCTATGCCGTAGTATCCCTTTTCGTTTTCTGTAACCTTGCCCGTGATATTTACAAAGCTGCCTTCACGGAGCCCGTCAATGCTGTCCTTGCAGCTGTCAGCTGAGTAAACTGTCTGGAGCAGATATCTGCCTGTTCTCACGACAATAAATGAGAACTCGCTCATGTTTCTGATTTTGTAAACACAGCAGTCAAGCGTGATTTCTTTTCCGATATTGTCCAGAGCATCGGCTATTTCAAACTCATTCTTTAACGTGTCTGCGCCGATCTGCATGATATTGTTCTTTTTGCTCGGTCTGTATTTTGCATCATTGCTGTATGCGGTCATGCTTACGGTCTGTGCTTCAGTATTTTCTTCCCTGCTGATCTCACCGGAGGTTTTTTCAGCAGTTTTTACAGGAGCCTGTGAAAGTTTCTTTTCAAGCTCCTCCTTTATGACCTTAGGTGTGCATATACCCTTGAGCATACCTGAGCATTTGCCCATGAGGAATCCGAATACTTTCTTCTCGCCGTTTCTGTACTGCTCTGCGGCAGATGCGTTTTCAGAGAGAACTGCATCGATGACCTCGGCAACCTTACCCATATCGTTTGTAATAAGGAAGCCTTTTTCCTTTGCGATTTCCTCAGGTCCCTTTCCGGAAGCTATCATCTCACGGAGGATAGTTTTTGCATCATTTTTAGAAACCTTGTCCGTATCAGCCATTTCAACAAGCTTTGCAAAAGCGGAAGCATCAAAGGGAAGATCTTCCATTGTGACCTCGCCAAGATTCACACGCCTTAAAAGTTCAACAATAACAAAGTTGGAAATGCTCTTGGGATTATTGTAAACCTTTATTGCATCGTCATAAAAATCGGAAACAGTCTTCTGATTTACGAGGATTTTTGCATCCTTTTCCGGAATACCGTACTCCTGCGTATATCTTGCAAGACGCTTGTGAGGCATTTCCGGCAGCGACGCTTTAATGCTGTCAAGCATTTCGTCTGTGAAGTTTACCTGAAGGATATCCGGTTCCGGGAAATACCTGTAATCGTGTGCATCCTCCTTGCTTCTCATGGAGGTTGTTTCGCCTCTGTTATCGTTATAGCGTCTTGTTTCCTGTATAACTCTTTTTCCCATGTCAAGCAGTCTTGACTGGCGCTTGATCTCATAGTTTATGGCGCGCTCGATCGATTTGAGAGAGTTCAGGTTCTTGCACTCGGTTCTTGTTCCGAATTCAGTATCCTCCGGCTTCATGATTGAAACATTGACGTCGCATCTCATAGAGCCCTGTTCCATTTTACAGTCACTTACGCCTGCGTAAAGCAGAAGAAGCCTTACCTTTTCAAAGAAAGCTTTTGCCTCCTCAGCTGAGGAAATGTCAGGCTCGGTAACAATTTCAATAAGCGGAACGCCACAGCGGTTATAGTCTGCAAGAGAAACTGCGTTGAAGTCGTCATGAACGAGCTTTCCGGCGTCTTCCTCAAGGTGGATACGGTTGATTCTGATGTTTTTCTTCTTGCCTCCGACCTCGATGGGTACCACACCGTTTATGCATAGCGGAAGCTGGAGCTGAGAGATCTGATAAGCTTTCGGCAGGTCAGGGTAGAAGTAGTTCTTTCTGTCGAAAACCGAGAATTTGTTAATGTCGCAGCCCAGCGCAAATCCTGCCTTGACTGCATATTCAACAGACGTCTGGTTGATGACCGGAAGAGTACCCGGCATACCTGTGCAGACCGGGCAGCATCTTGAATTGGGATTTCCGCCGAATTCAGCGTTACAGGTACAAAAAACCTTTGATTTTGTAAGAAGCTCGGCATGTATTTCAAGACCGATTACTGGAATATATGATGACATTTTCTGTACCCTCCTTTATATAAGCTCCGCAGCTTTGTATTCAAAACCGCGTTCAAATGCGTCAGCCGCTCCGATGATCGATGCTTCATCGAATTTCTTTCCGATAAGTGACATGCCGACCGGCATTCCATCGGCATTGTAGCCGCAGGTCGTTGAGATCGCAGGGAGCGAAGCTATGTTTACTGTTACTGTACATATATCCGCCTTGTACATCTTTACAGGATCGGACACATTTTCGTTTACTCCGTATGCAACGGAAGGCGTTGTAGGAGTAAGGATCATATCGCAGTTTTCAAATATGCTGTCATATTCTGCGGAAATTTTCTGTCTGAGCGCCAGGGCCTTGCCGTAGTAGGCGTCATAGTAGCCGCTTGAAAGAGCGTAGTTTCCGAGAAGAATTCTTCTCTTTACCTCGCTTCCGAAGCCCTCTGCTCTTGAATTGCATATAAGCTGATTGAAATCGTCGCCTTTTTCGCTTCTGTGGCCGTATTTGATGCCGTCATATCTCGAAAGGTTTGACGACGCTTCCGCAGAGGAGATAAGGTAATATGCCGGAACAGCGTATTTAAGGCTGGGCATGCTGCATTCAACAAGCACAGCTCCCATTTTTTCGTATTCCTTTGCTGCCTTCATTACTGCGTCGGAGATCTCACGGTCAATGCCTTCGCCGTAAAATTCCTTAGGAATCGCAATTTTTACGCCCTTCATGCTCATTCCTATCTTAGAAGTATAATCTTCCGCAGGAAGCTTTGAAGATGTTCCGTCATGGCGGTCATATCCGGCGATAGCGTTCAGGATAATGCCGCAGTCATGGGCATTTTTTGCAACAGGTCCGATCTGGTCAAGTGATGAGGCGAAAGCCACAAGTCCGTATCTTGAAACGCGGCCGTATGTGGGCTTTAATCCTGTTACTCCGCAGAATGCCGCAGGCTGTCTTATAGAACCGCCCGTATCCGAGCCGAGGGAAGCCGCACAAAGCGAAGCGGAAACGCTTGCGGCAGAGCCGCCTGATGATCCGCCTGGAACTCTTCCCGTGTCATACGGATTCTTTGTCTTTGCAAAAGCGGAGGTCTGAGTTGAACCGCCCATTGCAAATTCGTCCATGCTTGTCTTTCCGAGCATTACGATGTTTTCTGAATTAAGCTTTTCCATTACCGTTGCGTTGTAGGGCGGGATGAAGTTTTCAAGCATTTTTGAAGCACAGGTGGTTTTTACTCCGTCTGTACAGATATTATCCTTTATGGCAAGCGGGATTCCGCAGAGGGCGCCTGCCTTTCCGGAGTCTATGACGGACTGTGCCTTTTCAGCGCTTTTTAGAGCCTGGTCTTCTGTGACAGTAATATAGCTTTCAAGCTTGCCGTCGTATTTTTTGATCCTGTCAATATAAAACCGGGTGAGCTCGGGCGAGGAGATCTCTCCGCTGTCCAGAAGCTTTCTCATGTCTCTGATCGTAAGTTTAGTTATATCCATTTTTTACCTCTTAATAAGAATTATTCAACAACCTTGGGGACAACAAAACAGTTTTCACTGTTTTCTGCGTTCTGCAGTATCCTGTCTGTGGGCATGCTTGCCTCAGAAGCGTCTTCACGCAGATCATTAAGGTAAACATTCTTGTTATCGGCAAATGCGTCATAGACAACGTCGATTTCCTTTACAGTGTCCATAATTTCGATGATGCCGGTCATTTCTTCGGCTGTTTTTTTCAGCTCTTCCTCAGTAAAGGCGAGCTTTCCGAGCTTTGAAAGATATGAAACCATTTCAAGATCCAAATCAATCCCTCATTTCTTAAAAATAATCAGCGTGAATTTTCACGTTATACATTAATGATTATACTACATTTCAGCATCCATTGCAAGATTTTTTTGCAAAATAGAGAGCATGACAGCCTTTTTTTCCGGACAAAGTGACGGCTGATGATGAAAATGTCATATGTCAGAGGGAGAATATTGAAAATCATTATTGATTTTTGACGGAAAATAAGGTATACTGTTATTGTGAAATATTGAGAAAAGGGGCGGATACATTGAAATTTACTAAAATGCATGGTATCGGTAATGACTATATTTATGTCAACTGCTTTGAGGAAACGGTTGAAAATCCCGGGGCGGTTTCGATATATGTCAGTGACAGGCACAAGGGCATCGGTTCGGACGGCCTGGTTCTTATAATGCCGTCTGACAAGGCTGATTTCAGAATGAGGATCTTCAATGCGGACGGTTCTGAGGCAATGATGTGCGGAAACGCAACGCGCTGCATAGGAAAGTATGTCTATGACAAGGGTCTTACAAAGAAAACTGAAATTACTCTTGAAACAAATTCGGGCATCAAGCATCTGAGCCTTTTCCCGGAAAACGGAAAGGTCGAATATGTTGAGGTCGATATGGGCAAGGCAATAATTGTTCCGAAGGATATTCCTGTTCTTGCGGAAGGAGACAGCTTTGTTTCAGTTCCGGTTGACGTTGACGGAAAAGAATATAAAATAACCTGTGTTTCAATGGGAAATCCTCACGCTGTGGTATATCTTGACGGCATTGCAGAGCTTGATCTTGAAAAAATCGGGCCGTCATTTGAAAATCATAAGCTTTTCCCGGACAGAATAAATACAGAGTTCATTGAAGTTGCAGATCCGCATACACTTAATATGAGAGTATGGGAAAGAGGAAGCGGCGAGACCTTTGCATGCGGTACAGGTGCCTGTGCGTCCGTTGTGGCGTCTGTTCTGAACGGCTTCTGCAGCAGGGACGATGAGGTTACTGTTCATTTAAGAGGCGGCGATCTGAAAATCACATACTGTGCCGATGGTACTGTAATAATGAAAGGACCTGCTGCGCTTATCTGTGACGGTGATGTTGACGTAAGCTTTATCAAATAATTTATTAAGGAGAAATAATAATGGTTAAGGTAAATAAAAACTTTTCAAATTTAGTTCCCAATTATCTTTTTGCGGATATTGCAAAAAAGACGAATGAATTCATGAAAAAAAATCCGGACAAGAAGCTTATAAGGCTCGGTATAGGAGACGTTACTCTCCCTCTTGCACCTGTTGTTGTTGAAGCAATGAAAAAGGGCTGTGACGAGCTGGGTGTGAAGGAGACATTCAAGGGATATCCCGACTATGAGGGCTATGAGTTTCTGAGAAAAGCGGTTGCCGGATACTATGAGAGCTTCGGCGTTTCCGTTTCAGCTGATGAAATACTTATTAATGACGGTGCAAAAAGTGACGCCGGAAACATCGTAAACATTTTTTCTGAGGACAACGTTGTTCTTGTAACTGACCCTGTTTACCCTGTTTATGTTGACTCAAACATTATGGACGGAAGAAAGATCCTTTATGCTGACTGTACGGAGGAAAACGGCTTCTGCGCACTTCCTGATCCTGCGGTAAAGGCAGATCTTATCTACCTCTGTTCACCTAACAACCCCACAGGCGCATGCTACACAAGGGAGCAGCTTAAAAAGTGGGTGGACTATGCAAATGAGAACGGAGCTATCATAATTTATGACGCAGCTTACGAGGCATTTATAACAGAGGACAGCGTTCCGAGAAGCATCATGGAGATCGAGGGCGCAAGAACATGTGCAATTGAAATGTGCTCGCTTTCCAAGACAGCAGGCTTTACAGGTACAAGATGCGGTTACACTGTTATTCCAAAGGAACTTGAAGCTGACGGAACAAACATATACAATCTCTGGTACAGAAGACTTTCAACAAAGTTCAACGGAGTTTCCTATCCGGTGCAGTGTGCGGCAGCAGCCGTATTTTCCGAGGAAGGACAGAAGCAGACAAAGGAAAATATTGCTTATTACAGGGAAAATGCAAGAATTATAGCTGAAACAATGGATGAACTTGGAATAAAGTATACAGGCGGAGTAAATTCACCGTATATCTGGCTCAAGTGCCCGGACGGTATGGGAAGCTGGGAATTTTTTGACTATCTCCTTGAGAAGATAAATGTTGTGGGAACTCCCGGCGAAGGCTTCGGAAAGAACGGCAAGGGCTGGTTCAGACTGACCTCTTTCGGAGACAGAGAAAATACCGTTGAGGCTATGAAACGCTTCAGGGAGCTCTTTAAGAAATAATGGCTGAAAAAGGCAGAGCTTCGGCGGTGTATACGAATATATGCACCGCTGCGGTTCTTTTCACGGTCTGCGGAGTTGCAGGATGGATATACGAAACTGTTCTTACATCCTTTCTTTGGGGAAGGTTTGCGGAAAGAGGATTTCTTCATATTCCGGTTCTGCCGATCTACGGAGTTTTTGCATTCATACTTCTTCCTGTTTTCAGAAAGCATAACGGGTGGCTGACGGTTTTTTTCGGCGGAATGATCATTTCAACTGTCATGGAGCTTCTGAGCTCTTACATAATTGAAGCTGTTTTGCATGAAAGATTATGGAGCTACTCAAGCTGGGACTTTAATTTTCAGGGGAGGATCTCTCTTTACAGCAGTCTTATTTTCGGTGCGCTGAGCGTTCTGCTTATGAAAGCTGTATATCCCGGAGTAAAAAAATTCAGGGAGAAAACTTCAGAACGGGTCATAAGAGTTGTAGGGATCAGCTGCGCTGTCATAATTGTTTCCGATTTTGTATATACTCTTGTTCAGAAATGATTTTCGTATATTTTTGCGTTTATATCAGAAAATATATTCAGGATGTGCTTAAAAAAGCGTGTCCTGAATTTCTTTTTATCTTTCGGAGGGGTTTATGAGAAAACGCAGAACAAAGCAGTATCCTGTTCCTGCATACGAGGAATTGTATATGGGAGAGGCAGGAAGCGCCAATGACTGCACAGGTCTTATACCTTCAGGCGTTTACAGCTGTGCAGAATATGATGCATACAGCGAAATATGCGATTATACCGTTCCTGAAAAAAACGGTAAAAAAATCAGTGAATGATGAGTGATGTAAAAGATCCCCCTCGTACGACGGGGATTTTTTAATTGACAAGTGATGTGAAAACATTTATAATTAAAATGGTAAAATTACATTAAAGGAGATTAGTATGAAACGTTTTTTTTCAGCTTTTGCAGCGCTGGTCTCGGCAGCTGTTCTGACGGCCACATCAGCACTGAATGCTTATGCCGGTGAGGCAGGGCTTTATTTTGATTCTGAGTCATTATTCGCTGATGATCAGCTGTATTATTGTATTGCTGAGGTAAGCGGGAACGCTCTTGCAGAGTATGATTATTCCCATGATTACGGAGTTAGCAGCTTTATTTTTACAGAAGAAGGACAGGCAGCATATAAAAGCATAAAAGAATCCCACACTGCGGCTGCGGCTGCAATCGGTCAGCTTATCGGAAGAGATACAGGGATAGTTATGGAATATACGGCAGCCTACAACGGCATTGTAGTAGTCCTTACTGACAATGAGCTTAAAACAGTAAGAGAAAACATGAGTGCACTGGGTCTTACCTGCATTGATGCAACTGATTTATATGTAGAGGAGTATGCGGACAGTATTTACCGGTACGGACTGGACTCCGGGTTTGATATCCAGGCCAGGGAGGAATATACTTATGACGATCTGACAGAGGATGTAATATCATCTGTCGGCGTTGACGGAAACCTTAAAGGCGACGGAACGGTCATTGCTGTAATTGATGATTCAATGGATATTGATCATGAGTTCTTCACGCTTTCCGAGGGGGCTCAGACAAAGCTTACACAGGAGTATATAAATTCTGTGGCGCCGTTTCTTTCGGCTACAAGTGCAGGAGGAAGCGGATATTATTACAGCGACAAAGTACCGTTTGCGTTCAATTATGAAACCATGTCAAATGATGTGGGAAACAGCTATGGCTTCCATGGTACACATGTTGCCGGTATTGCCGGGGGAAACGGAGGTTCAGAAACGGATCCGAATTACAATGCACGGGGAATCGCACCTGACGCCCAGCTTCTGTTCATGGCTGATTTCAATCTGACAAATATGGGTATCATGGGCGCGCTGGATGACTGCATGTTTCTTGATGCTGACGTAATAAACACAAGCTTTGGTATGGCCGGTGCCGATAAGTATTTACAGCCATATAAAAACAAAGCAATTGAAAATCTGGCTGACTGCGGCATAATTCTGTGTACTGCTGCGGGAAACAGCGGAAAATTTGATTATGACGATGATGCACTGAGAACTCCGGACTATTCAACCGGCGGTTCGCAGGATAATGTCAGTGACTCCTTTGCGGTCGGTTCAGCAGAAAACCGTTTTGCTGAAATTCAAAGTATAGTTACTGGAAATAAAAAGTTTGAGATCACATCGTTTTTAGGAAATGATATTACAGAGTGCTTTGAGGGACAGAGTCTTGAATATGTTGTGATTGATGGTATCGGCAATGCAGCATGCTATGAAGGTGTTGATGTAAAAGGCAAAGTTGCAGTTGTCGAAAGGGGAGAGATCACTTTTAACGAAAAGGCAACCTATGCAAAAATCAACGGAGCAGTCGGCATTATTATTTATAATAATGAGGAAGGTGTGGTTGATGCCGAATGCGACATTCTGCCGGGAGGAATCATTTCCGATGAGGCAGGACTTTATCTTGCGCAAACCGGAAGCGGTACTTTAAGCTTTGACAGCATAATTACAATGGTGTATGACAAGGATCAGATGAGTGACTTTTCTTCATGGGACTTTACGGAGGATCTTGTCTTAAAGCCTGATATCACAGGCTTCGGAGGCAATATCATTTCTTCGCTTCCCGGAGATACGTACAGCGCTTTGTCAGGCACGTCAATGGCGTCGCCTCAGCTTTCGGGCGTATGTGCGCTTTTGAAAGAGTATCTTTCAGCAAATAAAGAAAAGTATGGGATCACTTCAAATTCTGATTATACAGAAATTATCGCAAGACTTATTATGTCAACGGCTGAACCTGTCTATACCTCGGACGGACAGCAGATCGCCTCTCCGAGAGTTCAGGGAAGCGGACTTGCAAATCTCAGCAACGCAATAAACACTCCGTCCTATCTTTACACAGACAGCGAAAAGGATAATTGCCGCCCCAAGATCTCAATGGGTGACTGTCCTTCAAGAAGCGGAGAATTTGAATTTAAATTTTATATAAGGAACGTTTCGGATACAGCACAGACCTATACTCTTGACGCAGATCTTTTCAGCGACAGCGCCGATGATAAGTATCTTGAGTGGAATACAAGACCTATGAGCGAGAATATAACATTTTTAGACAAAAACGGGCATGAAATCTCGTCTGTTACGGTTGAATCTCTGTCAGATGCGGAAATAAACGTTAAAATCATTATAGGCTTTGACGATATGGATTATCTGGATGACTATTTCCCTTATGGTACTTTTATTGACGGATTTGTTTATCTCAGAAGCAGCACATCGTGTGATCTGACGCTTCCCTTCATGGGATTTTACGGCGACTGGACTGAGGCTGATCTTTTCGAGCCGTTCGTTTACAGCGGAAGGATACCTTCCTGTGTGAATTCTGTTATGTGTGATGGCTCGGCGAATACGGCAGGTCTGAATCTGATCGAGAATTTTGATTCCGAGGGATCATATATTATTCCGGCATACTCGCCCGACGGGGACGGGGTTATGGATAAAGTATGCATTGAAATGTATTTCAAGCGCAGGTGCTACAATGTGACTGCGAAAATATACAATGTTTCCAACCTTGCCCAGGGAGTTGTTTATCAGCAGGATCTCGGAACGGGATACAAGCTGCTTGACTATTTTGATGATCTTTTGTCGTGCAGCTATACGCTGGACTGGGATTTCAGGGATTTGGACGGCGAGATACATGATGGTGAGATGTACAACCTTATTATTTCTGCCACGGTTCCCGGAACTTCAAAAACACAGGTTATATCACAGGAATTTGTTGTCGATCTGTCTGCGCCTGTAATTGAAAACTGCATGGAAATGGACATAAACGGAACAAGGAATATCCTTGTTAAAGTTTCTGACAGCAATGCTCTTCAGGGAGGTATAATGCTTGATTCCGAGTCGGACTGGTATGATTGGTTTGCAGGTGATGAGAGCCCGCTGTCACAGTATGTTCTTCTGGAATGCGAAAGCGATAACTTTATTGCGGAAATATATGATATGGCAGGAAATTGCACAGCAGTTACGGAAAATAATCTCAGCGGTGAGAAATACACCCTGAATTACGATGAGGGCCGCATGTTCTATACAACTTCGGACAAGGATTTCAAGAGTAAGATAAGTCTTACTGATTCTTCCGGAAAAAAGGTATATTACAGTATAAATGTGACACCCGAACAGGTTTACAAAAGAGGACTTGACGGTTTTGACCTGAGTATCGGTTCAACGGTAATTGCTCATATAGAAGCTCAGGTCGGACTTGCAGGGGACGCCAATAATGACGGAACTGTTGACGTTTTTGACGCAGTTTATGTGGCTCAGTATACGGTTTCTCCTTCATCGTCCAAGTACAAAGGATTTAAGGATTCGATCAATTTCTGCCTTGCAGATATGAAAAAGGATGAAAGCGTTGATGTTTTTGACGCAATTGCAATCGCAAAATATACAGTAAGCTGAAAATAAAATACGAAAAGCACGGTGTCATCACAAATGTGTTGACGCCGTGCCTGCTTTTATATGCTTGTATTTTACTGTGCGGTTATTTTTTCAATAAGCTCTTCAGTCATGCTGCTGAGTTTTTCAAAATCAATGGCGCTGATGTAGTGCTTTTCAAGTTCATCATGGATCTGCAGAGCTGTTCTGAGTGAAAGCGACGCTTCAGACGCAAGCTCAAGCGATGCCTTTTTGTCAAAGGATATACGCTGTTTCTTTTCCGAAAGCTTTTCTTTGCTGTAAAATCTTGAAAAGTTTATAACTGTTGAATTGCCCGGATCGAGCCGGTTGAAAAAGCTGCCTGTCATAAATACAAGGCCAAGCTCCGGAACTGATATATGCTCAAAGGAAGGTGTATGAAGTATATTGAATTCGCTTATTCTTACACTGTATCCTTCGGCTGTGAACGAATCTGTCAGATTCCGCAGGAAAATATCGCTTCCGGCCAGAAGATCATCCTTTACAAAATATACTGAAAAGTCACCGGAAACGGGCATTGTCATGTAGCCGTCAGCCGTAAAGGCGGAAAGCTGACGGAATTCGGTCTTTCCGTTTTTCTTTTCCTTTGAATGGGGAATAAGCTTTTTCAAAAGCCGCTGTGTATAGTTGTCAAGCTTTTTTCTGTTGATACAGTCTTCGGAAATGCTGTAAATATCCGAATTGACTGCGGCTGCGGCTTCAATAAAGCATCGTGTGCGCCTGTGGTATTTTCCGTTTTCATCAGTGCAGTATCTGATCGCGTCTGCATGGGAGAGGAGCTGTTTGCTGTCCCAGTATTCTCCCAGGTTTATAACTTCCTGCGCTGCCCCCGGATAAATTGCTTCAAAAACATGGGGAGAAGTTCCGTCCACGATTATTGTTTTAAGATCCTCGTCAACTACTGCGTCAAGGGAGCGGGTATCAGAGGAGCAGTAATAAAGGGACAGCCTGTGTTCGCTGAGTGCCTCCGCTGCTTTTTTCATGAGAGTCGATTTTCCTGTTCCCGGTCCTCCCTTTAGTATGTAGGTGTAGTATCCCGGCTTTTTTATCTGCTGCAGAAATTTTGTTCTGAATCCCGACGGTGATACACCGCCGAGAAAGTAGGTTTGTATGCTCATTGTTTCCCTCCGTTTTTATTTTTTTACACTACATACTATGATTCTGGCAGGGAAATGTCACAGTTTCAGCCGATTTTCATCATGGGACACTGATCATGGCAGGCGGTCATTCCGCATTTTTCGTAGAATCCGGTTTTTTCACTGCCGCATACAAGGATCTTTCTGTAAAAACCGTCATATCTTTCAAACATGGCAAGAGCAAGCTTTTTTCCGAGACCTCTGCCCTGATAATCAGGATGGATAAGCAGATACGGAAAGAAAACGTTCATGCCGCCGTCGGACACCGCTGTCATCATTCCGGCAAGAAAATCGCCCTCTCTGAGGAAAAGTACTGTTTCGCTCTGCTGTACAGCGCTGTAAAGCCTTTCAGGATAATCGGCAGATTCCCACAGGACAGCTCTGAAAAGAGAGGTTATTTCCCCGGCGGTTAGAAGCTCTTTTTTATCGGATAAGGTCATGATAGTTCATCCTTTCTTTATGCTTTATATGAAATATTATATAAAAATTCGGGCATGTCTATTCAAAATCCTTGACCTTGAGAGAAAAAAGTAGTACAATAAATCTGAAAGCCGCAGAACCTGTCGCTTCAGAGCGAAAAAGTACTGACGGAAATTTAAGACTTACATAATCGGAGGAAAAAATTATGTCAAAAAAATTTATTGTTGAAACATCAGCAAGACATGTTCATCTTACACAGGAGCATCTTGAGATCCTTTTCGGAAAGGGTGCAAAGCTTACACATAAAAAGGATCTCTCCCAGCCGGGACAGTTTGCGTGCGAAGAAAGAGTAACTATCGTCGGACCTAAAAAGGAAATGCCGAATGTATCGATTCTTGGGCCTGTCCGTCCTGAAACACAGGTGGAGCTTTCCGCAACTGATGCCCGTTCGATCGGTATTGCAGCACCTATCAGGGAATCAGGCGACGTTGCAGGTTCAGGCGCATGCAAAATTGTGGGACCTGCCGGTGAAATTGAAATAAGTCAGGGTGTCATCGTTGCCAAGCGCCACATTCACCTTACACCTGAAACCGCAGAGGAAATGAACGTTAAGGACAAGGATATTGTCTGGGTGAAAATTGATACAGAGGGAAGAAAGGCAGTTCTCGGTGATGTTGTTGTAAGAGTTTCACCGAACTATGCTCCTGCAATGCACATTGACACAGACGAATCAAACGCTGTTTCAGCATTTAACGGTCTTGAGGGTGAGATCGTAGAGCTTTGATTTATAAGTTTTCAGGCGGTGTTTTAATGCCGCCTGAATTTTTTTCTGCAAACGGAGCATAATAACGTTATCATCGCTGTTTTAAGCGGAATAACGGAGATTTTCATGGAAAGAGAAGATAAAAAAGCAATATGTGAAAACGCCGCAGGAATCATCTCGGAAATGTATGAGCGCTTTTTATCGGCGGCTGATATCTCGTTTAAGGCTTTTTCGGCTGAAAGAACTGTTCTCGCCATAGTTGATGTTGTTAACGGGTTTATCCGTGAGGGCGCAATGTCTGACAGCAGGATTGAGTCTGTAATTTTACCGATAAAAAAACTGCTTGAACGCTGCAATGAAAGAAAGATACCTGCCGTTGTGTTTTCGGACTGTCACAGTGAAAGCTCTGCCGAATTTTCATCGTTTCCTCCACACTGCATAAAGGGCGGAAGCGAGTGTGAGATCGTTGACGAAATCAAAGAAGCGGGCGGTTATATTACTGCGGAAAAAAATTCCACAAACGGCTTTTATGCGCCTGTATTCACAAGATTTCTTCTGGAAAATAAAAACAGGACCGATTATATTGTATGCGGAGACTGCACGGACATCTGCGTTATGAATTTCTGTCTGAGCCTTAAAACATATTTTGATCAGAATGATATAAAAAGCAGTATAACTGTGCCGGTTAACATGACTGAAACATACAGTAAAAAAGGACATGACGGTGATTTTATGAAGCTTGTTTCGCTTGAGATTATGAAAAATGCAGGAATAAAGATTGTCGGGGGAATTGGTTTTGACTGATGAAAGAAATCTGACGATGCTCACTGATTTCTATGAGCTGACTATGGTAAACGGATATTTGAAAAACGGACTTGGGAACAGGAACGTCTGCTTTGACCTGTTTTTCAGACGTGTTCCCGACAAGGGCGGCTTTGCGGTTTTTGCAGGACTTGAACAGGCAGCGGAATATATTAAAAAACTGAGATTTTCAGATGAAGATATACGTTTTCTTGATTCAAAAGATATTTTCAGCAGTGAATTTCTTGAATATCTCAGAAATTTTAAGTTTGAGTGTGATATATGGTCCGTTCCCGAGGGGACGCCTGTTTTTCCCGGAGAACCTCTTGTGACTGTCATAGGACCGGCTGTACAGGCACAGTTTATTGAAACCATGCTTTTGCTGTGTATCAATCACCAGAGTCTTATTGCGACCAAGGCAAGCCGTATTGTCAGAGCGGCACAGGGACGTCCTGTTATGGAGTTCGGATCCAGAAGAGCACAGGGCGGTGACGGTGCAGTTTACGGTTCGAGAGCAGCGTATATAGGAGGCTGTGCAGGTACTTCGTGTACGATCGCGGACAGATATTTCGGCATTCCTGCAACGGGCACAATGGCTCACAGCTGGATCCAGCTGTTTCCCTCGGAGCTTGACGCCTTTCGTGCGTATGCTGAGTGTTATCCGGAGAACTGCATATTTCTTGTTGATACCTACAATGTGCTCAAATCGGGGATTCCCAATGCCATAAAAGTGTTCAGAGAGCTTGCAGAAAAAGGATACCGTCCGGGAGGCATAAGAATCGACAGCGGAGATATTGCATATCTTTCAAAAATGGCGAGAAAAATGCTTGATGAGTCAGGTTTTCATGACTGCCGCATAATCGCTTCAAACTCCCTTGATGAATATATCATCAGCGGTCTTTTGTCTCAGGGGGCTGAGATCGACGTTTTCGGCGTCGGGGAGCGGCTTATAACAAGCAGTTCCGAACCGGTTTTCGGCGGAGTGTACAAGCTTTCTGCTGCCGGTGATGAAAACGGAAAGCTTATTCCCAAAATCAAGATTTCAGAGAATATTTCAAAGATCACCAATCCCGGATATAAAAAGACATACAGGCTTTTCAGCCGTGATACCGGAATGGCTCTTGCTGACGTTATAACTCTTGCAGATGAAAAAATTGACGACAGCATGCCCTATGAGATTTTTGATCCGGATTTTGCCTACAAAAAGAAAACACTGGTGAACTTTGAAGCAAAAGAGCTTCAGGTGCCCGTTTTTGAAAAGGGAGTCTGCGTATATGAATCGCCTGCGGTCACGGAAATAAGAGATTATTCCATAGAACAGATATCATATATCTGGGACGAGGTTAAGAGGTTTGAAAATCCTCATAAATATTATGTTGATCTTTCACAGAAGCTGTGGAATCTCAGACAGTCACTTCTTGGTGAATATTTTCTTTAGTTTACTGTTGATAATAACAGATGAATTGTGTTATAATATACAGGATAGGGTTTTATCCTGTATATTTATTTTCGGAGGTATATGAATGAAGACGATCGGAATTATCGGCGCAATGCCGTCAGAACTTGCAGATATAAGAAAGTCTCTTGCAGGGTCGGCGGTAAAAAAATATGCCGGATATGAATTTTACATAAACACGTATGAGGGCAGACTTATTGTAAGCGCATGCTGCGGTATTGCAAAGGTCAATGCGGCTCTCTGTGCACAGGTCATGATAGACCGGTTTGATGTGGACGCTATTATAAATACCGGTGTTGCAGGCGGTATGAACACAAATGTGAAGGTATGCGATATTGTTGTATCGGACAGTGTTCTTCCCCATGATCTTGAACTGAGATTCCTTGAAAACTATCCGCCTTACAGCAGTACATTCAGTTCGGATAAAAGACTTATGGACTGTGCAGTAGATGTCTGCAGGGATTTCGGCATAAACAGCCATATCGGACGTGTTGTTTCCGGCGAAGCGTTTATATCGAGCAATGAAGTGAAAAAAGAGATCTGCGACAGGCTCAGTCCTCTGGCAGTGGATATGGAGAGCGCTGCTGTGGGTCAGTGCGCATTCAGAAACGAAGTGCCGTATGTCAGCATCAGATGTATTTCTGACAATGCGGATGATGAAGGAGATATGTCCTTTGACGAATTTGAGAAGATCGCTGCCGGACGTGTTGCAGAGGTTGTTCTTGAAATGGTAAAAAGGCTTTGATACGGTGAATGCTGTGAAAGAGTTGGGTCTGCGTGAATACACTGAACTGGTATCGGAAAAAATGAAGGAGCGGGACTGCCCCATGACAGCCTGCGTCCACAGCTACGGCTGTCAGCTTAATTTTTCCGACGGGGAAAAAATCAAGGGAATGCTTATGGCTATGGGATTCGGCTTTACCGAGGAGCCTGAAAAGGCGGATCTTGTGATCTTCAATACATGTGCCGTAAGAGAAAATGCTGAGGACAGAGTTTTCGGAAACCTTGGCTATTTAAAGCACTGCAAGGAGAAAAACCGTGATATGATGATCGGGCTTTGCGGCTGCATGGCAGAGCTTGATAATGTAATTGAAAAGCTGAAAAAATCCTACCCCTTTGTGGACATCGTTTTCGGGACTTCTGCGCTGGACAGGCTTCCAAAGCTTATTTATGAAAAGCTTTCCGGAAAGAAGAGGGCAGTTGCTCTGGGCGAATACAATATGCCTCCGGAGGGACTTGTGCAGCTTCGGGACAGCAGCTTCAAGGCGTCCGTACCCATAATGTTCGGCTGCAACAATTTCTGTACCTACTGCATAGTTCCCTATGTAAGAGGCCGTGAAAGAAGCCGCCGTCCGGAGGAAATTATAAGTGAAGTTGAAAAGCTTGCAGCCGACGGTTACAGGGAAATCATGCTGCTGGGACAGAATGTGAATTCCTACGGAAAGGATCTTGAGGACTCAATAAGCTTTTCTGAGCTTCTGAGAAGAATCAATGCAGTTGAGGGGGATTTTATCATAAGATTCATGTCCTCCCATCCCAAGGACGCCGGAAAAGAGCTTATTGATACAATGCTTGAATGCGAAAAGGTAGAGAAGCATCTTCATCTTCCCGTACAGAGCGGAAGTGATGAAATCCTCAGACGGATGAACAGGAAGTATACTGTCGAAAAATATCTTGAAACTGTAAATTATGCCCGTTCATTTATCCCGGATTTTTCCTTTACAACAGATATTATTGTGGGATTTCCCGATGAAAGCGAGGAGGATTTCGGAAAAACTCTTGAGCTTATGAAGACGGTCGGATATGACAATATCTATTCATTTATCTATTCAAAGCGTTCGGGAACGAAAGCCGCAGATATGCCGGATGCCGTTTCAGATGAGGAAAAGAGCGCGCGTATGACAAGACTTCTTGCCCTGCAGCGTGAGATATCAACGGAAAACTACAAGCGTTTTATCGGAAGAACAATGAGAGTTCTGGTAGACGGAAAAGGAAAAAAAGACGGCTTTATGACAGGGAAAAGCGCGGAAGCTGTTATTGTGGAATTTGAAGGGGACGAATCCCTTACGGGAAAATTTGCTGACGTAAAAATAACTGCTGCAAAAAACTGGGCGGTTACCGGAGAAATAGTAAAATAAAAAGGAGATAGTTTAAAATGGATATAATTTCAATGGCAAGAGAAATGGGAAAGCTTATACAGAGCGATGAAAGGTATGCTGCATATCAGAAGGCAAAGGAAGCAAACGACAAGGACGAGGAGCTCCAGAGACTTATCAACAATTTCAGCATGAAGAGAATTGAGCTCAATACAGAAATGTCAAGAACTGATAAGGACGCAGAAAAGCTTAAGGAGCTTGACGCTGCGATAAAGGAGCTTTACGGCGAAATCATGGCAAAGCCCAGTATGGTCGAATTCAATGAGGCTAAAAACGCAATGGACGCAATGCTTGCTGAAATAAACAACATTATTACGGCTTCTGCAAACGGAGAGGATCCTGAAACCTGCCCTGCACAGCCGGGCTGCAGCGGAAGCTGTTCGACATGCGGCGGCTGCCACTGATATACAGCTGAACGGAAGAATGGAGATTTCTGATGAATATTGACAGATCAAAAATTTCACCTATGATGAATCAGTACCTTGATGTAAAAGACTCATACCCCGATACCATTGTCTTTTTCAGAATAGGTGACTTTTATGAAATGTTTTTTGATGATGCTCTTCTGGTGTCAAAGACCCTTGAGCTTACGCTGACAGGCAAGGACTGCGGACTGGAGGAAAGAGCGCCGATGTGCGGTATTCCTCACCACAGCAGCGAGATATACATAAAAAAGCTTATTGATGCAGGTTTTAAGGTGGCAATATGCGAACAGCTTACAGATCCGTCGGAGAGCAAGGGACTTGTGCAGAGAGATGTAATAAGAATAGTAACTCCCGGAACGCTTATAGAAAGCAGTATGCTCAGCGATGACACAAACAACTACATCTGCTGTGCGTTTTATGATAAGGTGAGCTGCGGTATCTGCTTTGCTGATATTTCCACAGGCGAGGTAAAACTCTCTGTTGCAGAGGGGAAAAACATAGAATCGGAGCTGATCGATCTCATTTCAAGGTACGAGCCGTCCGAGACAATATTCAACCCTGAGTTTATTTCCCTTAAAACAGTTATGAATTTTGTCAAGACAAAGCTGGGATGTACAGTCACATTGCGCAGCACTGAATGCTTTGATCCGGCGGCAAAGAAAGACGCTGTGCTCAGGCAGTTTTCAGCGTCCTCAATGGACGAACTGGGGCTTTCAGGAAACACGCCTGATGTGTGCGCAGTATGCGGACTTTTCGACTATATAGGGGAAACCCAGAAGACGCTTACAGGAAGATTTATGTCGGTCGAGCGTCTGAACGCTTCATCTGTAATGACCCTTGACATTACTGCAAGAAGAAATCTGGAGCTGACAGAGACTCTGAGAAACAAGGAAAAGAAAGGGTCTCTTCTTTGGGTTCTCGATTCAACAAGGACCTCAATGGGAAAAAGACTGCTGAAATCTTTTATTGAACAGCCTCTTACAAGTCCGGCAAGGATCATAGACCGGCTTACGGCTGTGGAGCAGCTTACGAAAAATTCCGTTGTCCTTATGGAGATCGGGGATATTCTTGATAAGGTCTACGATCTGGAACGTCTGATGACAAGGGTCATGTACAAGACTGCAACGCCGAGAGATCTGAAGTCCCTGTCGGTTACGTCCCTTCAGCTTCCTGCCCTGAAGGAACAGCTTAAAAAGCTCAGCGGTTCAAAGCTGCTTTCTTCCCTTGAGTGCAGTATATCAACTCTTGAGGATATTTCGGGACTTGTTGAAAATGCAATTATTGACGAGCCGCCTGTATCTGTCAAGGACGGAGGAGTTATCAGAGACGGCTTTAACGAGGAGCTCGATTCCCTCCGCCACATAATGAACAGCGGCAAGGATATCATAGATGAGATCGAGGCGCGTGAGCGTGAAAATACGGGAATCAAGAACCTTAAAATCGGATTTAACCGTGTTTTCGGATACTATATAGAGGTTACGAGATCATACTATGAACTGATCCCTGAGCATTACATAAGAAAGCAGACTCTTGCAAACTGTGAAAGATTTATCACCGAGGAACTGAAAAATGCTGAAAACAGCATACTGGGTGCAAAGGACAAGTCGCTGCGTCTTGAAGCGGACATCTTCTCGGAGGTGAGAGAATATCTTGCAACAAAGCTGCGCAGCGTGCAGAGAACAGCAGCCGCAGTTGCGGAAACGGATGTTCTTGCGTCTTTTGCGTCAGTTTCCATGAAAAACAACTATACCCGTCCTGAAATCGCAATTGACGGCGTTATCGATATACATGACGGCAGACATCCTGTTGTGGAGCTTATGCTGGAGGATGAGATTTTTGTGCCCAACGACGTTTATCTTGATACAAAGGGCAGCAGAATGTCCATTATAACGGGACCTAACATGTCGGGTAAGTCAACTTACATGCGGCAGACGGCGCTTATTACCCTCATGGCTCAGATAGGCTGCTTTGTCCCTGCTTCATACGCAAAAATATCAATCGTTGACAGGATCTTTACAAGAGTCGGCGCGTCCGACGATCTTACAGCAGGGCAGAGTACGTTCATGGTGGAGATGAGCGAGGTTGCGGACATTCTGAAGTTTTCGACCCCGAACAGCCTTGTTATACTTGACGAGGTGGGCAGAGGCACCTCTACCTTTGACGGAATAAGCATTGCCCGTTCCGTCGCGGAGCATATATGCAATTCAAAGGGACTGGGCTGCAAGACCCTTTTTGCCACTCATTATCATGAGCTTATTGAGCTTGAAAATGTAATGGCAGGGGTGAAAAATTACAGTATCGCCGTAAAGAAAAGCGGTGACGGGATAAGATTCCTCAGAAAAATCGTAAGAGGAGGAGTCGATGAAAGCTACGGCATCGAGGTGGCAAAGCTTGCAGGTTTGCCGAACAAGGTAGTGAAGCGTGCAAGAGAGCTTCTTGCGGATATGGAAAAGGAAAACGCAGGGCATAAGTCCGTTCCGGAGGACGAGGGACAGATAAGCTTTGCATCCCTTGGCAGAGACGAAATGGCGGAGAGAATACGCAAAACAAACGTAGCAGAGCTGACTGACAGTGAGTGTCGTGAGCTTCTTGAGGAGCTGGCAGCGCTTGCCGGATAAATCAAGGAAAAGAAACGGAGGCAGGAATGGCTGAAATCAATGTACTGAGCAAGGATATATCAGAGCTTATTGCCGCAGGAGAGGTCATAGAACGTCCGGCCTCGGTCATAAAGGAGCTTCTTGAAAATTCCATAGATGCAGGTGCAGAGCATATAACCGTCGAGATAAAAAACGGCGGTACTACCTATATGAGAATAACTGACGACGGCTGCGGTATTGCTCCCGATCAGGTCGCAACTGCCTTTCTGCGTCACGCCACAAGCAAGATCACATCAAAGGACGACCTTGAAAATATCCTTACTCTCGGATTCAGGGGAGAGGCTCTTGCTTCAATATCGGCTGTGTCAAGGGTCGAGGTGCTGACAAAGAGGAAAGAGGACGAGTACGGCACAAACTATATTATCGAGGGCAGCCGTGAGGTTCTGAATGAGCAGACGGGCTGTCCTGACGGCACAACCATAATTATCAGAGATATTTTCTATAATGTTCCGGTGCGCCGCAAATTTATGAAAAGGGATTCTGCCGAAGCAAATGCTATCACATCAATTATGCAGAAGATAGTCCTGTCCCATCCTGAGATCGCATTCAAGCTGATAAAGGATAACCGTATGGAATTCAATTCATCCGGTGACGGAGAGCTTTATTCGGCAGTTTATGCGGTTTACGGCAGGGATTTTGCACATGACCTGATCCCCGTAAACTATAAGGAAAACAATATTACCGTAAAGGGCTTTACTGTAAAGCCTCTTTACTCAAAATCCAACAGGTCATTTCAGAATTTTTTTATAAACGGGCGGTATGTCAAATCTGTCACCTGCTGCGTTTCCCTTGAGGAAGCATATAAGAATCTTATTATGACAGGCAAATTTCCCGCATGTGTTCTTATGCTGGAAGCGCCGCCTGTGACGGTTGATGTAAATGTTCACCCTGCTAAGGCTGAGGTGCGCTTTTCAGATGAGAAAATTATTTTCAACAGCGTTTATTTTGCTGTTAAAAACGCACTTATGGAGTCGGGACTGATATATGATTTTCAGCTGAAGGACGAAGTGAGAAAGAAGCTTGATTACAGCAAGCCCTTTGAGCAGGAAAAGTTTGAACAGGTAAAGCTTACGCCTGAGCCTGTAAAAGAAAATGAGGAAAGAAAGACGGAAACCGCTCCTTTGCAGACCGCTGCTCCGGTAAATGAGTTTTCAGCTTCGGAAAAGAATGAAAATACACGCGAAGAAAGAGCTGTTGAACGTAAAACCGCGTCTTTACTTACTCTTTCATCGCACAGCGATACCTACGGCGAAAGCGAACGTATTTCTTTCGGGAAGCCGGATGAGAAAGCCGGAACTGTTTCTGAAAAAGCAATCCCGGAAGAAAAAATAAGCAGTTTCAGCTATCTGAGCCGTAAATCCTTTGAAAAACAGGAAACGCTGGCAGCTGAGAAACTATCCGGAACTGATAAGAGCGAAGAAAAAGAAGAGATCAGAGTCATCGGAGAGCTGTTCGGAAACTATATTGTTGCACAGTCGGGAGAAAAGATGATAATGATCGACAAGCATGCTGCTCATGAGAGAATAATTTTTGAACGTCTGAAGCGCAGCAGTACAAGTGCGGACAGTCAGTTTCTTATGAACGGAAGTGAGATCCTTTTGTCCTCAGCAGAGACCGAAGCGCTGAAGGAGAATACCGGCGTTATGGAGGGTATGGGATTTTCCCTTGATTTTTCTGCCGGACCGTATGTAAAGCTGAATGCTGTGCCTATTCTTCTTGAAAAGCTCAATATGGACGATGTGATACCGGAAATTGCAGAGAATTTTCTTATGAACCGTATGGATCCTCAGACGCATAAGCTGGACGATATTCTTCATGAGCTTGCATGCAAAGCAGCTATAAAGGCAAATGACAAAAATACGACAGAGGAGCTTCAGAAGCTTGCAGAGGACGTGTTTTACGATGAAAATATACGCCATTGTCCGCATGGAAGACCTGTTATGTTTGTGCTGACAAAAAGAGATATAGAAAAGCAGTTTAAAAGGATTGTTTAAATGGATAAGATCAATGTTATCGCTGTTGTGGGGCCCACTGCTTCCGGAAAAACGGCGCTGGGAATAGAGCTTGCGAAAATATATGACGGCGAAGTTATTTCGGCTGACTCTATGCAGGTCTATAAGGGCATGGATATTGCAACGGCAAAGCCTACGCAGGATGAAATGCAGGGAATCCCTCATCACCTTATGGGGTTTCTTGACAGGACAGCTTCTTTCAGCGTTGCAGACTATGTTGAGCTTGCAAAGAAGAAAATTGAAGAAATAAGCGGCAGAGGAAAGATGCCTGTTATTGTGGGAGGCACGGGACTGTATATTTCATCTCTGCTTGAAAATGTGAGCTTTCCTGAAATAAAGCGTGATGATGCGCTCAGAAAGCGGCTTGAGACGGAGGCTGCTGAAAAAGGGTGCGGCGAGCTTTTTGAAAGGCTCAGAAAATGCGATCCTGAGACGGCGGAGGAGCTTCACCCGAACAATCTTGTAAGGGTCATAAGAGCCATTGAGGTTTTTGAACTGACAGGCAGAAAAATAAGCGAGCTGAAAGCGGAAAGCCGAAGAGATGAAACGCCTTACAACGCAGCAGTTATCGGTCTGGGCTTTAAGGACAGACAGAAGCTTTATGACCGCATAAACCGCAGAGTGGATATTATGGTTGAGACGGGTCTTGAAAATGAAGCGCGGCAGGTATATGAAGCAGGTGAAATGAAAACTGCCGGCAATGCGATCGGGTATAAGGAGCTCATTCCGTATTTTGAAGGAGAAAGAACTTTTGAGGAGTGCACAGACAAAATAAAGCAGGAAACACGCCGATATGCCAAGCGTCAGCTAACATGGTTTAGAAAAAATGCAGAAATTAAATGGGTAATGTTAGACGAATTTGACAATAAAGAGAAAATTTTGTGTTTTTGCAAAAAAAATATAGCCAAAAGCTTTTCTTTGTGATATAATATAAAATAAGTATTTTTGTATGCGGTTTTAAGCACCCCGGCATACATTTCACAGAAAAAAGAGAAGGAGTACGGTTTATGAATAAAGCTATCAATCTTCAGGATGTTTTTCTGAACCAGGCAAGGAAAGACAGAATTCCTGTTACAATTTATCTGACAAACGGATTTCAGTTCAAGGGCATGGTGAGGGGATTTGACAACTATATTGTTATTCTCGACTGTGACGGAAAGCAGAATCTTGTATATAAGCATGCTATTTCCACAATAAGCCCTGTCAAGTCTATTCCGATCCTTGACGCTGCCGAAAAGGCTGAATAATCAAAGCAGACCATGAAATCCGTAACATCCAGAATAGTAAGTCTGCTTCTTGTGATCTGTATTACGACCTGCCTTTTCAGCATCGGATATCATATAGTGAACAAGGGATATGAAACTGAAACTGCGGTTCTTTCCACGGCAGATGAACTTGTTTCTTTCAAAGGGGTCTATATCAGGGATGAATCCCTTGTGAAATACAGCGGAAACGGCGCGGTGAATTACTGCGTTGCTGACGGCGGAAAGCTGGGCAAGGGTTCTGTTATTGCAGAGATTTATTCCGATGAGTCACAGATCGATAACAGCGCGGAGATCGCGGCTCTGGAGCATGAGCTTGAGCTGCTGAAAAAAATCCAGAATCCGGGCACTGTCGAGCTTGCACAGCCTGCAAATATTGCCGGGCTTGTTGAGGAGCGGTATAAGGACATTATCAGTCTCAGGGAAAAGGGAAAGATCGATGAAATAAGTTCTGACAGGGACGAGCTTTTAGTGCTTATGAGCACTTATCAGCTTGTTACTGATGCTGATATTGATCTGACCCAGAGGATATCTGAAATAAGCTCAAGGATATCCCAGCTTAAAGCTTCAGGTTCAGTGCCTCTTGATACGATCGTCTCAGACAGCTCCGCATATTTTGTCAGCTATGCCGACGGATATGAGGATAAGTTCAGTTCGCAGACTCTTCAGAGCATAACTGCCGATGATATAAAAAATGCTTCTGACGGCAATACAAATGGTGACTGGAATGTTATCGGGAAGCTTATCAGCGGGTATGAATGGTATATAGCGGGCGTTATTGATAACAGCAAACAGTTCTGTTCGCTGGATGACAAGGTGACAATGAAGTTCCGTTCCACTTCGGATATGGTGGAAGGCACTGTGTTTGATATAAGGGCAACGGAAAAAAATTCGGAAAGCATCGTTATTATAAAATGCGATGAGATGACATATGACCTTGTTCAGCACCGTACAGAAAGCGTTGATATGATAAAGGGCGAATATGAGGGGATAAAAATTCCCAGAAAGGCTATACGCTTCAAGGACACTGCTGAATATGTAACCGATGAAAGCGGTGAAGAAAGAACAGAAATGGTCAACAGCAAGGGAGTATATGTAAAAGTCGGGGAGCAGATAGTTTTCAAAAAGCTTGATGTAATATATGAGGGCGACAGATATGTTTTGTCTGCACTGAATGCAGGAAGCGATTATGTCGCACTTTACGATGATATTGTTGTGGAAGGCGTTGAGGAAGATGGCAGCTGATTTGCACAGTATTGATGAGAATTACAGAAGGATCCTGTATGAGTCGGGTGAGGCAATGGCGAAATACAGAAAACCCGGCGAAAAGCTGAATATAATGGCGGTTACAAAGACTGTCGATCCGGAGGCGGTAAATCATGCCGTGGGACTGGGGATAAGTCTTCTCGGTGAAAACCGTGTTCAGGAATACCTTTCAAAAAAGGAACGGTATGACAAAAGCGCACAGGTCCACTTTATAGGTCATCTTCAGACCAATAAAGTCAAATATATTATAGACAGCACCGCAATGATCCAGTCGGTGGACAGCATAAAGCTTGCAGCTGAGATCGACAGGCACGCTGCAAAGATCGGTAAGATCCAGGACATTCTTATTGAAGTGAATATCGGCGGCGAGGAATCAAAGAGCGGTGTGACCGCAGATGAAGCCGAGGATCTTGTCAGACAGGCAGCTGAAATGAAAAATATAAAAGTACGGGGGCTTATGACTATTCCCCCTTCGGAAAATTCCGAAAAGTTTCTGTGTGATATGCAGAAATTATATATTGACATTTCGGACAAAAACATAGATAATATTAATATGGACTTTTTATCGATGGGCATGTCAGGTGATTATGTCCGTGCAATAAAATACGGTTCAAATATTATCAGGATAGGACGGGGACTTTTCGGTCCTAGAAGCTATAAATGATTTTATGTTTTGATTCGCTTTGAATCGGATCAGCAAATAAAAAAATATATATAGGTAGGAGAACAAATATGGACGTTTTTAAGAACATCAAAGATTTTTTTGTGCCGCCGGAGGACGGGGATGATCAGTATGAGGAGCGCTCAATGAGACGCGAATCATCACGTTCCGATTATGACGAAAGAGACAGCAGAGAGCAGAAAAGCTACAGAACAGAGCGTTATGACGACTATGAAGAAAAAAAGAGCAACAAGGTCGTAAACGTTCATGCAACAGCACAGCTTCAGGTTGTGCTTGTAAAGCCTGAAAAGTATGAGGACGCAAAGGAAATCGCAAATCATCTTATTTCAAAGAAAACAGTTGTGCTGAATCTTGAGGCGGCTTCTGCTGAACATAAAAGAAGAATTATTGACTTTCTTGTGGGGGTGGCTTATGCCCAGGGCGGAAGCCTGAAGCGTGTTGCTAACCTGACATATGTAATTACTCCTTACAATGTTGACTTTATAGGCGATGACCTTATGGGGGAGCTTGAAAGTAACGGGGTCATTATTTAAAAATGAATCCGTCAGATGACGAAAAGGCGCTTTCGGCAAGAATTGACGATATGCTCAGAGCAAGCGGCAGGAGAGGTGCGGTCTATTCATCATTTATGGATGAAAGGCAGTGCGCTGTTTCAGAAAAACTGCTTAAAGAAAGGTTTTCTGAAAATTACCGCTTTTTCGGAGGGTATGATAATGCGCAGAGGAAAGTCCTCTGCGTTTATGATGATTATTTTATGCCGGAGGATAAGGAGTTTCCGGTTTCGCCTGTTACCTTTTCCTATCGCAGAAGCTATACCCTGACCCACAGGGATTTTCTCGGGGCGCTTATGGGTTTGAGACTCAGGCGGGATGCTCTGGGAGATATAATCGTAGGGACAGGAATGGCACAGGTTTTCGTCCTCAGTTCCGTAAAAGAAGTTGTTTTGAGTGAGATAACCAAAATAGGGCCGGTGGGCGTTGAGGCTGATGATAACTGTGAAATTCTGCTTTCAGCTGAACAGAATTTCAGAGAAATCACAGGCACTGTCGCCTCCCTGCGTCTGGACAGCGTGCTGAGTCTTTCGCTCGGTAAAAGCAGAACTCAGACGGCACAGATAATTTCCTCAGCGGAAGTCAGAGTCAATTTTTTTCCGGTTTCAGACAGGTCATATGAGATGAAGCAGGGAGATATCTTTTCCGTAAGAGGATTCGGAAAATTCCGGCTTGAAAAGGTTTCGGGAGTTACTAAAAAGGGAAGAATACACATAGCTGTATTGAAATATTGTTAAGAGGTGATCAACAGTGATAAGTGCTAATGATATAAAGAACAGAAAGTTTGAAAAAGCTGCTTTCGGCTACAAACAGGAGGAGATCGATGATTTTCTTGCAGAGCTGATCGCTGAATTTGAGGAGATCGATGCGGAAAGAGAGGATCTGCACAGCAAGATCCAGATCCTGGCTGACAAGGTAAGAGAATACCGTCAGGATGAGGACGCTTTAAAGGATGCTCTTCTCGGCGCACAGAAGCAGGGACATCAGGTCATTGCCGAAGCTCAGGAAAAAGCAGATGCGATCATTGCTGACGCTAAAACCCAGGCACAGGCACTCATTGATGAAGCAACTGTTCAGCATGAAGCTGCTATGGAAAAGAACAGAGCTGAAATTGAAAAAGAGAAAAAGAATCTTATTGACGCTCAGAAACAGGTTTCAGAATTCAAGAAAACATTGTTCGATATGTACAAGTCACATCTTGAACTGATCTCCGCAATGCCTGAGATAGAAATGGATGAGGAAGAAGAACCGGATGCACCTGAAGAGCATTATGAGCTTCCCAAGCCTGATCCGTTTGCAACATCCAGTTTCTCTGCAAGAACAGTAAAGGGTGTTTATGAGTCGAGATTCTCAGATCTCCAGTTCGGACAGAACAATGAACAGTCGTCCGGAGCTACATCAACTGAAAAGGAAGAAGTATAAAATGGATTATAACAATACTTTAAATCTGCCGAAGACAGATTTTCCCATGAGGGGAAATCTTCCCAAAAGGGAGCCTGAAACTCTCGGTAAATGGGAAAGCGAAAGACTTTACTACAAGATGATCGACAACAATAAGGACAAGCCGAAGTATATTCTTCATGACGGCCCTCCCTATGCAAACGGTCAGATCCATCTTGGAACAGCTCTTAACAAGACTCTTAAGGATTTTATTATAAAGTACAAGAATATGAGCGGATTCTGCGCTCCTTATGTTCCCGGCTGGGATACTCACGGTCTTCCTATTGAGCTTAAAGCCATGAAGGATATCGGAGTTGAAAACGGCGCTATCCCTCCTGTTGAGCTGAGAAAGCACTGCAAGAACTTTGCTCTGAAGCATGTAAAGAGCCAGATGGAACAGTTCAAGCGTCTCGGAAGCTTAGGAGATTACGATGATCCATATCTGACTTTGAAGCCGGAGTATGAGGCAAGACAGGTTGAAGTGTTCGGAAAAATGGCCAAGGACGGCTATATGTACAAGGGACTCAAGCCGGTTTACTGGTGTCCTGACTGCAACACAGCTCTTGCCGAGGCAGAAATAGAGTATTCAAATGATCCGTGCAACTCAATATACGTTAAGTTCAACGTAACTGATGACAAGGGGGTCTTCTCTGCAATCGGAGTGGATCCTTCTAAGGTATACTTTGTTATCTGGACAACTACAACATGGACAATACCCGGAAACCTTGCTGTATGTCTGGGTCCTGAGTATGAATATACGCTGGTTAAGAACGGCGATGAATACTACGTTATGGCAGCAGAGCTTGCCGGTGCAACAATGAAAGCCGCAGGTATTGAAGAATTTGAAACAACAGGCTCATTTACAGGCGCAGAGCTTGAGCATATCAAGACAAAGCATCCGCTGTACGACAGAATCTCACCTGTAATTATCGGTGACCATGTAACTCTTGAAAGCGGTACCGGCTGTGTTCATACAGCTCCGGGATACGGTGTTGAGGACTTTGAGGTCTGCAAGAATTACGATGATATCGGAATTTTAGTATGCGTTGACGCAAAGGGCAGACAGACTGCTGAAGCAGGCGAGTTCGAGGGAATGAACACCGATGAGGCAAACAAGGCAATTGCCGCAAAGCTTCAGGAAAAGGGCGCTCTCCTTGCATGCGAGGAGATCACTCACCAGTATCCGCACTGCTGGAGATGCAGCAGCCCGATCATCTACCGCGCGACGGAACAGTGGTTCTGTTCCGTTAACGGATTCAAGGATGAGGCTGTTAAGGCTATTGAAAATGTAAAGTGGATCCCTGAGTGGGGCGAGGACAGAATAAAGGGAATGGTTCGTGACAGAAGCGACTGGTGTATTTCCCGTCAGAGAACATGGGGCGTGCCTATTCCTATCATCTACTGTAAGGACTGCGGAAAGCCGATCGTAACCGACGAAACTATAAAAGCGATTTCAGATCTGTTCAGAAAAGAAGGCGCTGATGCATGGTGGACAAGGGAACTGAGCGAATTTATTCCTGCTGATGTCAGGTGTGAATGCGGCTGCGGCGAATTTACTAAGGAATTTGACATTATGGACGTATGGTTCGACAGCGGCGTTTCACATACTGCTGTTATGGACGAATACGATTCCCTTTCATGGCCGGCTGATCTTTATCTTGAGGGTGCTGACCAGTACAGAGGCTGGTTCCAGTCTTCACTTCTTACAT
>JBJEQV010000042.1:0-18329 GCA_051881915.1 Porcipelethomonas sp.
CTTGCCAACACCGGCAACACCTGTTAGGAAAATCTTGCCTTCGTTCTGCATCAATGTGTGCAGCTCGTCAAGTTCTTTTTCACGCCCCGTGAAATGCTTCGGCGGAGCTTTTGGTTTTGCTTTGGAAAACAGACCGCCTGTATTACTTTTCGGATTATAATAATAATCGGCATACCAATACTTATCAACCTTATAATACGGACGATATGCAGCTATAGTCACAGCAGTATAGAACACTTCTGCAAGATGTTCGTCATCGGAATACTCACGGGAATTATTCAATCCGAATTGCTTCTTAAAAGGCTTGGATATAAGTGTATCATTTATGATAAGATCAAAAAACGAAACGTGGAGCTGCGGCTTGTCAAGGATATATTTCAGCATACCTTTAATATCACCGAGCAGTACAGACTTATCCTTGCGTACATAAAAGTCAGTGATCTTTGAGGATAACGTGCGAGTGCCTGCATTCAGTTTTGACGGTTCCGAACGGTCATACTCCGGACTGGTCGGGTCATCAAAATATGATTTGAACAGCATATCTATCAATGCCGGATAAGTGTTGACAGATGATGATATGAGCTGTTTATACAGAATGGCGATCACGGTTTTGATGTCACAGTTCATACGGCAGCTCCTTTCGATATTTTTCCAATATAATTATAGCACAAAGCTATATTGAATTCAAGTGTCAGGAGGTCATGATATGACTATATTCGACGATATAAAAGAGCTTGTCGATGTGCCGACGGCAGCTCGCAGTTATGGTGTTGAGGTACACCGAGGAAACATGGCACTATGTCCGTTCCATAGGGAGCGTCACCCATCCTGTAAGCTCTACGCCGACCATTATTATTGTTTCGGCTGTCAGGCTCACGGCGATGTTATCAAGCTGGTGCAGGAGCTTTTCGGGTTGTCGGCTATCGAAGCGGTCAAGCAGCTCAACAGCGATTTTTCCCTCGGTCTAAAGGTGGACAAGCCGCCCGATATGGAAAAGGTCAACAGGCGACGCAGGGAGATTGCGGAGCGTAAAGCAAAGCGAACGAGGATAGAGCAAATGTATGATACGCTTTATAGGTATTTTGCTCTGCTTGACAGATACAAGATACATTATGCTCCGAAAGCTCCCATGGACGATATAGATAAGCGGTATGTTTACGCTATCCACCATATTGAATATGCGTGGTATCTGCTTGAAACATTCAACTGCACTGATACGGAGCAACAGAAAGAAATAAAACTGGAGGTAGACAGGATTGAACGAGAATACAAACGATGTATCGAAGAATTGGGAGAATGGTGATGTGAGTGAAACACCTGTTACTGCGGATACAGCCTCCGAAACAAAGCCACAGAAGAAAAAAGTGCGAGAGCTTCCCGACTGGATGCTTGACAAGACCACCGTGAACGAGCTGAAATTCTGCAAGTGTTTCGTGGAAAAACACCCCATGAAATGTATCAGTGGACGCTTTTTCGACTATGACGGACTTGTAGACGAGAATGCTCTTGGCAATGAAGTCTACCGTATGCTCCGACAGGGAGTATGGATAGGACTTTCAAAAAAGGTAGTGCAGATCATGGACGCACTCAGGCTCTATACATATAGCGCACCGCTTATCCCCGACCTGAATTATATCCACGTTCAGAACGGAAAGCTCGACCTCAAAGGCAATTTTTATCCCAGCAGGGAATTCTGCACCAACCGCCTGAATGTTTGGTATCGCCCTGTCAGCAACGGAGGAGCATATTATCCCGAACGGTTTCTGACATTTCTGTTGGAGCTTCTCACACCGGAGGACGTTACGACTTTGCAGGAATATCTCGGCTATCTGCTGATTCCCTCCACCAAAGGGCAGAAAATGATGTGTATCATTGGTCAGGGCGGCGAGGGCAAATCCCGTATTGCAATCGTACTGCGTGAGATATTCGGGGACAACATGATAACGGGCAATTATCAGCGTATTGAGACTGATCGTTTCTTCCGCTATAACCTCAAAGACAAACTGCTTATGGTAGACGATGATATGCAGATGTCAGCACTTCCGTCCACAGGCTACCTCAAAAATCTGATAACCGCAGAGATACCGATAGACGTTGAAGCGAAAGGAAAGCAAAGCGAACAAGCGTGGCTGTTCACACGGCTTTTATGCTTCGGCAACGGCAGCCCGAAAGCACTTTATGACAAGTCTAAGGGTTTCTCCCGCCGTCTAATCATTCTTACGACGCTGAACCCACCTGAAAACCGTGTCGTTGACCCGTATATCGCAGATAAATTCATAGCGGAAAAGGAAAAGATATTCCTCTGGATGTATGACGGTCTGCTGAGACTTCTTTCTAACAATTACCGCTTCACGATTTCCGACAGGGCAAAGCAGAATGTCAGGGATACGATGCAGGATAACTGCAATATCACGGAGTTTCTGGAGGATTCCGACAGAGTGCAGTATGGGGAAAATCTGCGTGTGGCATCGTCGGCGCTGTATGACAGTTACTGCCATTGGTGCGAGGACAACGCCCTGACTGCTTTGAAACGTGAGACCTTTGTATCTTGGCTTCGGCAGAATGAAGCGGAGTATCATATCAAGTATGATCTCAATATCCCCAATGGTAATAGTCATGTCAGAGGCTTCAAGGGTATTGCGTTAATGTTTAAG
This sequence comes from Porcipelethomonas sp., assembly GCA_051881915.1. Taxonomy (GTDB): domain Bacteria; phylum Bacillota; class Clostridia; order Oscillospirales; family Ruminococcaceae; genus Porcipelethomonas. The sequence goes on from JBJEQV010000042.1 coordinate 2,655, forward strand.
GCGAGTGACTATTATGGCGTGTAGGCGTGTAAAGCCCGCAACTGCGAGTTTTCTGCCGTGTAGGTCAGGCGTGTGAATACAGAAAAGACGTGTACTCCACACATCGTACAAGTCTTTACACACCACAGGTACACGCTCGAAGCTACGCATTTACGCTATTTACACGGGAACACGCCATTAAAATAGGTTGTTTATGTTCTAAAAAAATAAAGAGGAGGAAAAAGAATGGAGAAAGTTCTTTACACAGTCAAAGAGGTATCCCAGATACTTCATACAAACCCGTCCTATGTTTATCAGCTCATCAATACAGGACTTCTGCCTGTTCTGAAGCTGGGTTCATATAAGGTTCGGCATGAGGCCCTGATGAAGTTTCTGTCCGAATACGAAGGATACGATCTTTCTGACCCGAAGAATGTGGAGAAGATCACCGCCACAGCATAAATAGCAACTGCCTGACAGGTAAAGTTCCCGTCAGGCAGTTTGTTTTTTGTTACGTTCAATCTCAGAGCGGCGAAACGCTCACTTTTAAATGTCTTGCTTAGAGCCAAGAGAAACTCTCTTGATATGATTCTCATTTAGGACTGAGATACACCCTTTATACATACTATATCCGATTTTTCTGTTTTTGTCAAGCGTGACAAACAAAAAATCAGAACAGTGTAGTCCTATATTATTTGAATACATCTTCAAGCGCTCTCTTGCTCAGCTCTGCTTGATTCTGCGTAAGGTGATTGTAAATGTCCATTGTGACGTTTATGTTTTTGTGACCTAACCTTTCCTGCACATACTTGATAGGCAGTCCTGCTTCGAGCAGACGGGTGCAGTGTGTATGGCGCAGGGAATGAAAAGTGAAAGCAGGATAGAACTTGTGTATGACCTGACTTGTGTGCTGTATTGTTCTCGGCTGAATGAAACCGCCGTTCTCATACACATTTATAAAGTCTATCACGTTGCCCGTGCTTTCATTGATGCCGAGTTCCTCATCGTAGTATATACGTGAGTATTCATCGGCGTAGTATTCCTTTGCCCGTATCTGCTTTTCCTGCAATTCTTTCAGCAGTTCCACGATAGTTTCATCTATATCAATCGTCCTGCTGGAATTATACTTCGGCGGAGTTAGATACCATATCTTCCTCTCCAAATCCCATTGGAGCTGTTTGTTGATCGTGACCGTCCTGTCAGCAAAGTTCACATTGTCCCATGTAATCGCAAAGGCTTCACCAAGACGCATACCGCAGTGATAAGCGAACATCAGCGGAAGATAGGTGGAACTGCCTTTCGGGAAGCGCTCAAATATCTCGTCGATAATATCTTTTTCGATGACCTCACGCTTATACTGCGACGAACGGTAGTTGGTGCGTGAGCCTTTTGGAATCTTGACATAAGCCATAGGCGATGTTTTCAGATAGTGAAGCGGCTGTACGGCATAGTTCAGGCTGTTTGACAGCACACCCTTGATGCCTATGACGGTATTCTTACTGTATCCGTTAGCGACCATATCGTTGATTAGTTTCTGGAGCTGTTCAGCTGTGATCGAAGCAAGACGATACTTGCCGATTTTCGGAGATATGTGAAGCCTGATATACTTTTTATAGTTTGCAACAGTCGTTGGTTTCAGATTCGGGATACAATACATCTCTATCCAGTAATTGAGGTAGTCGTGCATGGAAAGCTCGGAAGGCGTATTCACAAAACCTGCGGTCTGGTATTCGTGCATAGCCTTGATTCCCTCACTGACCGCTTCTGCTTTAGTGTTGAACCCGCCTTTGCTGATTCGCTTACGCTTGCCGTCCATTTTGGCTATTTCAAAGTAGTATTCCCATTTCTTACCACGCTTGCGAGCGTTAATATCTGCCATAAGATCACCCTAATATATTATAGCGCGCCACCTCCGAAAAAGTCAAGCATTTTTGTCACCCATTTGTCACCCAAAAATGAATTTTTGTGAGTAAAACGCCGTCAAAATAAATTTTGAAAGGTTTTCAACAATGCGTTATAACGGCGTAGTTACGGGCTTTTCTCGTCATTGCAAGTCATATGTGGTGACGGCAGATTTTTTTGATTTTGCATGGGCAACAATCCGATGGTTGGCGCTACTGTTGCTTGCGCAGTTGCTGTTGAAGAAGCTATGAAGTAAGCTTCAAACGGCTTAGCTACGGCATTTAACGAATAATTATTAAATCCCGCTGATATTCGTGAAAATCGAATTTCGGCGGGATTTTTATATTTTGTCCACCATTTGTCCACGAATTTTTAAGCGGTGGACAATGTACTTGTCAATAAAAGTAGACACAAAAAATATTATTTTTGAGATTTATTTTTTAAAAGTAGACAAATGAAATATTTTTGGTAGGATAATTTTTTCAAAAGTAGACATTCAGCTCTTTTTTTCATCATTTGTGTTGTCAAAAGTGGGACACACTTTCAGAAATGGCGTTGTTATGCCGTTTCTGAACACACTTAGGCATCTCGGACAAAACTCTGTCATTGAATGTATTTTTACAAGCAATTTCACCCTTGTAAAATCGCTTGCGGTAATTAACGGGAGTATCATATCCAATTGCATAGCAGGGACGGTTGTTATTGTAAAACTCGACATATCTTGCCATAACGGCTTTAAACTCCTCACGGCTTCTGCAATCATCTATCTTGAAATCCATATACAGTTCTTCCTTAATCCAGCCGTTGAGGGATTCATTGACAGGATTATCGGTAGGCTCTGACTATATTGGTATCTTTTATCAGCTCATTGTAGGCTTTCGAAGAATATACACTGCCCTGGTCAGTGTGAATAATTGTTGGTTCTGAGGTACCTTTAAGAAGTTCCAGCACATCCTTTAAGCCGTCTATGTATTGCTCTCTGTTACCGCGGCGTTCCGCTATTTTGTAGCTTAGTATTTCTTTTGTAAAAACATCGAAATAGAAAGTGACCTCAAAGTAATATATCCAGAACTTAAAGGTTGTCATATCTGAAACAATAACCTGTCTTGGACGGTCAACGGTTTCCCATGTGCTGAAAATGAGGTTAGGGAATTTATCTTTGACCTTACGAGGTCTGTAATGCCTCTGGTGCTTTGTTTCTGCTTTGATTCCTAGATACCTGAAAGCCTTGTAGATATAGTTGTCACTTAACTGAAAATCATAGTTTATGCGGATAAATGCAGCAACCCATCGATATCCGTGAGAAGGATGAGATGTATGAATTTCAGACACCAACTCAATTACTTCTTCGCGCTTCAAGTCTCTGTCGGACTTATCTCTGTTCTTCCACTTGTAATATCCCGAACGACTTACTCCCATCAACGAACACAGGTCTTTTACAGCATAATCCCTGGATAAAAGCTCTATTATTTCGAATTCTTCGGTTTTAAACGAACAAATTCCTGTTCCCCAGCTTCGTTCATCTGAACGGTGTAGTTTTTTTTAAGACGTTCATTCTCGATACGTAGCTTTAGTATTTCTCTTTTATAGGCTTCTTCTGTTCGGTCGATTCCATCAGGCAGAACATTTTTGATTTCTGCATCGGCTCTGGCTAAGCCTTCAAGTCCGTCTTCGTTGTATTGTTTCAGCCACTTCTGAAAAGCTCCGACAGACACATGCTGCTTGTCGCAAAAATCGCTTAGCTTTATCGTCTGGTTACTTAGATAAAGCCGTATAAGAAATTCTTTCTCCAGTGGATTTAGATGCTTTCCCATATTTGTGAACTCCTTTCCGATAGAATATCAACACCCTGCTGACTGCCGCCAAGGTTTATTTTTCCATTCGGGGCTACGCCCCTCTTTCCAAAATAAACCTTTTGCTACTCTTCATTATACAGCATTTGTTGTTACTTTTCTACCCTCTTGTGTCCGCTTTTATTATAGCATATTCCTCTTTGTCCGACCTTAAGCGTGGTTATGTGGGCACAAATTGGAATGCTAAATATCTGAGAGCACTTCAAAGGATGCTCATTCCTACACAAGGTAAAGGAGTTTCTACAAGGTCTTTCTTCGAGGCGGACTTCGGTAAAACTGCGGAAGAGTTTGTTGAAGCATTAGCAATGCCAGAGGTTCATCTCGGTTGGAGAGGCCATTTCGTAGAAAGACCCAATGAACCAAAGGATGTAACCCGTGCTCGCAAAAACGTTTGGAATGAAAACAACTGCTATTTAAGTGAATGGAAACGCTTGTTTAGAGGATTAACCCCTGTAGAGCGAGACGAGTTTGTTTCTTATATAAACGACAACAACTTTTCTGTGGAACGCTTTGAAACCATCGAGAACAAAACATATAGGAAGCTGTTCATTCACTATTTTACACAACCTACATTGTTAAGAGCATTTGTATCTGAAAATTCAGATACCATCAGTGATATTAAAGACTATATAATTATCGAATTCCCGCTAATGTATAAGAGAATGGTAGAATATATAATCATCGTTAAGACACAATTTGCAATTCTTGAAGGACCATTAAGGGTGTTTGGTGCGCAGTTAATAAAGAACATCTTCACCTCAACTGATATTTTTTCTGAAACTCATTCTTCAATATTTTCTAATTTGCAGAAGGTACAACTAAAAGCAAAATTGCAAGTGTTTGATATGAATTTGATTAACTACACTGTGTTGTTTATACAAGCAGGTGTATTTACAAAAAAAGATACTAACGCAATTAGATGCTTTTTTAAAGAGTTAAACGAAATAGAGAGTAAGAAGATGCTATGTAAAAAGCTTCCTTTATTGGAGAAAAAATTAAAGAAAGTAGCCTCTGAACAAGTGGGCAGTGATTATATATTGAAAGAAATCAAAGAGAGTTTGTTGCAACTTAATAAACAACTTTCTTTATTTGGTGATGCCGAATGAATCAAACATTTATAGTTGGAAAATATACGTTAGAATCGCTAACAAATGGTATGTATTCTTCTCCCTTAGATTTGTATCGAGAATACATTCAAAACGCGGTTGACTCTATAGATGAAGCAATTAAAATGGGGATAACCTCTCCATCTGATGCTCATATAGATATTGCTTTATACCCAGATGATTCGATTATTCGTATCAAAGATAACGGATGTGGAATTAATATTGAAAATGCAGGAAAATTTTTTATTGACATCGGAAATTCAAAGAAATGCCGTACCTATACAAGAGGTTTCCGTGGTATTGGAAGACTTGCAGGACTTGGTTATTGCAATGCTCTTACTTTCATAACTTCAGCAAAGGGAGAAACACAAAAAACTGAAATTTCCTTCGATGCAGCTGAATTGAAAAAATTACTTATCCTTGGCACAAATGATGATGACAGCATTTACGATGTCATAAACAAAGTGGTAAATAAAAAAGTGTTACCAGAAAAGGCATCTGAACATTATTTTGAAGTAGTGTTAAGTGGAATTGATAAGGGAAATGATATTATTGTTTATGAAAGTTTGAAAAAATATCTCACACAAAATATTCCTTTGCCATTTTCACCAGATTTCAAATGGGGAAAAACCATTTCATCGAAAATCAAAATGAATGGTTATATCGTTCCTGAATATAATGTTTATTTAACTGTAAATGGCAAGAAAGAGCAGTTATATAAACCTTATAAAGACACTATTATATCTGACCGTGTAAAAAAATTAGAAGATAATACTCGTGATATTCAAGTAGAGGTTATAGGGGACAAGAAGAGCCACATGGCTATTATATGGTATGCCTCTACAAATTTCTTCGGTACCATTATTGATACCTCAATTAAAGGTCTTCGAATTAGACAAGGCAACATCCTAATTGGTAATGGACATACTTGTTCTCAGTTCTTCAAGGAAGAAAGATTTAACGGTTGGGTTATTGGGGAAATTCATATTATCACTAACAACCTTATCGCAAACTCGCGCCGAGACAATTTTGAACAAAATGAGTACTATCAAATCTTTGCTACCGAAATTGAAAAAACCGCTATTTTAATTACAAAAGAACTGCGAAAACTATCCTATGAGAGAAGTTTAAGTAACGAGAAAAAAGTTATTGCAGAAGCAGACTCAATAGCTGATATCAATGCATTATGTGTTGAAGATATGGATTTTGCAAACCCGTCGGACGAATATACTCTGATGAATATGAGTGACAGCGAACTTGAAGCAGAAAACGATTTTGTAAATAAACTTTCTTTGCTCTTAAACCAGAAACAATCGCAAACAAAATATCTTGCGATAAATATTAACAACAAACTTACCCATGAGCAGAGAAAATCTTTAGAACGTGTATTCGATTTGATATCTCAAATATATCCCGAAAGCACAGTATTGCAAGTGAATTTTAATTTAAGAAAGAAACAAAAGTAGTGCTTTTCTTAAAGCTTGGCTATGAAACAAGTGGTAGTCTTGTAACTGAATCATTGTATTTGGCAAATAAGGCGTCTTAACTTATATTATTATTTGAATAATCGGAGTAACACTAATGAGAAAATCTGCACTATAAAAATAATTATTCATTATCCAGAAGATAAAAAAACTTTTGACAAAATATATATCGAAGTAGTACTAACAGCAATCAAACAAATTATAAATTCAGTCAAAACTGATATAATTAAAAGTGAATAATATAAAAATAAGCTCTATAAAAAAATCCAAGAAAAAAATTACAATCATTAAAACGAGACAGAAGTCTTATTTATGATATATATTAATTGCAATGAAAAATCAGTTAACAGTCAACAGAAACATTCAGATTATTCAAGTGTACATAAAAAACTCATGGAATAACATACTATAGTATAGCTATTTGAGGGGCGATTTTCGAATTATCTGTTGCCCTTCTGCGTGAGGAAAGTTACACTCAAGCTACATTTTATACAATAAAAACACGGCTACTTCATTTTTTATTATATATTGTAAGTGTATAAACGATTATTAAAAGCGAGAATTCTAATATAAAATGGAAATATTAAATCATATCCTTGATTTTAATAAAAAAATTCTGAAAACTGCATATACATCTTGACTTTTGAGAATAATTATATTATAATGGTATGTGAAAAAGGAGTGTGAGTGCCATGTTGTGCCAGTTTACCTTTAAAAACTTCAAATCATATAAAAATGAAACTGTTTTTGATATGCAAGCGGTCAGCAGTCAGGGATTTATTGAATCATTACTGCAAAGCGGTGACGACAGCAAAACATATCTGCCTGTTTCGGTAATCTACGGTCCAAATGCAGGTGGAAAGTCGAATGTTCTTGATGCGCTCAACTGTGTTAATGCACTTGTAATGAAACCTATTCTAATATTTAAGAATAAGGTAATAAAGAAAGCAAAATTTGAATGGACTCCTTTCTTATTTGATGATACATCACGTAATGAGCCTACAGAATTTGAGCTTTATTTCCGTCCAGATGATAATTATGAATACAGATACTCTTTGAAAATTACTAATGAGAAAATTATCGAGGAGTGTCTATACCGTCGAAAAACAAAACCCAAAAGCAGGATTTCGATGCTTTTTGAGCGCAATCCTGATGCTGTCAAGCTTGGTTCAAGCATAAACAAAGCTTCGATAAATAGAGAAGTCAATGACCAGATGTCGTATCTATCATTTTTATATATTAATTATAAGCTTGACCCAGTTATTCTTGCTGTGGATTGGTTTGAAAAATGTATTATGCGAAATTATGCTAATCCTGATGCTGAAAGACATCTTATAATAGGTGCGGGAGATGATTTTAAGAAAAAACTTATCGGTCTTATGAACGATGTTGGAATAAACATCAGCAATTTTGAGTTTGTTGAAAAATCTCCAGAAGATAACTCTGTTGATATAATATTTGAGCATACTGTAAATGAAAAACAATATAAGCTGAATATTAATCAGGAATCAGACGGAACACAGAAGCTCTTTAATGTGCTTCCGCTTGTTATTTTTGCATTATCTGAGGGCAGACTGCTTGTATTTGATGAACTTGATGCTAAGCTGCACCCTAAGATGTTGAAATTCATCATAATGCTTTTTAAAAATCCTGAAATCAATACGCAAAATGCACAGCTGTTGTTTACTTCACACGATATTTCAACGATGAAAAGTTCAGTTTTCCGCACAGATGAAATATGGTTTGCCTGTAAGCTTGATGATGAGTCAAGTGATTTGTACTCTCTTTATGAAATGAGGGATGAAAGCGGTAATCATATACAACCAAGTGCTGCATTTGACAAACAGTACCTTGAAGGACGTTATGGTGCAGACCCATACTTCCAGAACATGATGGAATGGAAGTGATGATATGTCAATGAAACCTCGCAAGAAAAGCGATTCCCAGAAGAAATGGATGACTGACCGTCGAGACAGACGAATTACTATTGCACCTGAATATCACCTTATAGTAACTGAAGGTACAAAAACAGAGCCACAGTATTTCGATGGACTCAGGAAAGGTATAAATCGTCTGTACAAAGGAAGAATTTCTATTGTCATAGAGGGAATAGGTCAAGGAGCCAATACATTGACCTTGCTGGAACGTGCTCAGAAAATAGTTGAAAAAGAACCCGACAAATACAAGCATGTTTGGTTAGTATATGATAAGGACGATTTTCCAAAAGATGATTTTGACAACACATATTTTAAATGTAAGTCATTATCAGAAAATTGCGATTCTGTCGTTTATCATGCCTTATGGTCGAACGAATGTATTGAATACTGGTTCTTACTGCACTATATGGCATTAGATTCAGCTCTTCATAGAAGTGAATACTATCCAAAGCTAACAGATTGCTTAGGCTCGAAGTACGAGAAAAACCGTGAAGACATTTATGCACTGCTGAAACCTAATATAAAAACTGCTATAGATAATGCCAAACGCGTCGAAGCTAATAACGAAGGAATGCCGCCGTCACAGTGTACTCCAGGAACAGCAGTATATGAGATTTTTGAAATGCTGGAAAGTTATTTATCCTGACTCGACAAGAGAAACTGTCCACCATTTGTCCACCAAAAAATAATTTTTGTTCATTTCAGCAAGTTACGATAAGGGATAAAAAATTCCTGATAATCGTGAGAAATGGCGTAAAACAGGCGTTTTATGGGTGACTTTGAATGACATCTGGGAACCTCAGAGGACACATAATCCGTATGGGTAACAATCCTATGGTTGGTGCTACTGTTGCTTGCGCAGTTGCTGTTGAAGAAGCCATGAAGTAATAATTTATACTTTATAAAATCAAATAACTCACGTAAATCCAGTATTTACGTGAGTTTTTTTGTGCAATTTCACATAATAACACTTAAAAAAGGTACTTAGGTAACAAATGAATACCTTGCATCAGTCGGGTATGATGACATACTCAGCTTATACAAGGTACTGCACTCAGATTATTGAACCGCCGTGTACCAAACGGTACGCACGATGGTGTGAGAGGTCGTCTGCCAGGCTAATGGGCAGCCTGCTACCCGATTTAAGCTGTACAGTAACTCAATTCACATATCAGAAGGTAAATTGAATAGTATTAACTGTTTGCTTTTCATGTAAATTCCACATCATTGCGCTTCTGAGCATCAGCCTGAAAGTACTCCAGCTTTTTGTGTCCCAATAAAGACGCTATAATTGAAGCCGGAAACTCTGAACACATATTGTTATAGTTTGTAACGCTCGTATTATACAGACGCCTTGCTGCCTGCAAATGCTCTTCGGCTTTATCACAGCTGCTCTGGAGCATCATCACCTGTTCATTGGCTTTAAGCTCCGGATATGCCTCCATGGTTATTTTAAGCTGCTGGGAAAGTGTGTTCAGTTTGTCTGAAACATTGCTTTTTTCGCTGCCTGACAAGCCACTGCGCATCTTAATTGTTTCAATAAGAGTTGTACTTTCATGTGAACAGTAAAGCTTAACGGCGCTGTATTGCTTTTTCAGCAGGTCATAACGCTTTGCAAGTGCAACATCCACATCTGAATTAAGCTCCATTGACTTGTTTTTTAGTCTGGCAAGTGAATTCGCCGTTTTTATGATGTATGAAAGAATCCAGACAATAAGTATTATGATTGCGGCAAGTACAATTAAACCAACATTTATTTCCATGTTATCCTCCTAATAAAGTGACAGTGCAAAATCAAGAATACGCTCTATAACTGTAAGCGCTGTACTGATTTGGCCATTAAGTTTCCTAAACTCTTCGGCAGTCGGATTTATTTTTTTGAATGATAATAAATCAAAATTTGAGTTTAGACCGATATAAAGCCGGCTTTTTTCAAAATATACATATATACCACTGAACATATTTTTCATAAAGCTGTAATGCCCGTTATCTGTATTTTTCTGAGTATCATATACATACATATACAACGCTGCAAGCTTTTCCATTGTATCCGGCGTAAGTATATAATAGAGATTTTCCTCGTCCACGGAATTTATGGTAAAGAGAGTATTGAAATCGACACTTTCTGTTCCGCTGATATTAACATCAGTTTTTTTCCGTGATTTACTGCCGGACCGTAACAGCTCAGTTATTTCTCCTCTGGAATTCGAGTGCAGTCCAAGAGGATGCGCTGAATTCTTCGGAAAAGGAAGACTTACAAAATATCCATTGAAGATATCTTCATAACCTGTACAGCGTTCTCCGTCAGAATCGACGTACTCATATTTACGTTGTATTCTCTCATACGCACAACGGAAATCTACATTTTTGTATTTTCCGCATATAAGATGTTTGCCGGATATATGTGTAATTTTATTATGAAAACAGTTGAACCGCATTATTTCTTCTTGTGGTAGACCGTTGGCATTATCAAATGAACTGTGCTCACCAAAATGCTTTGCTATTTCCTGCGGTATCATTTTTTTATAAACTATACTGTCATTTGAAAGGCTGCTGTGCATATGTTTACGGAGAATAAAATACAGACCGCCCGCAGCTGCTGCAAATAATATAAATTGCTTTATACTTACCAGTATTGCTTGAGATGAGAAACTTTTAACGCCGCTGGGATTGTGAAAGATCGTTCCGCCAAAAAACAGCAAGGATATAAAAATCGGTACAAACCGGATGCTGTTTTTCCATATCCAGTTTATTAATTCACGGGCACTTGACAATTTTTTCAGCTTCTCACTGAACGTTGGATTTTCTTTTGCAAATTCATCAGAATATTCTTTGAAAAATTCTTCTTCTGTCTGATGAGGAATTTTATTTTCAGCAATTGTTTCAGGAATTACCCTTTCTACTGGTTCATCAGCATATTTCAGCTGCGCATTATAGTCAGATGTACTGTCCGGATGATTGTGGTATACAGCAGATTTTTTTGCATAGTCAATTACTTTATCTGTTTTTTCCTCAAGCCTGCGATGCTTGTTTTTATTATGCTTTGCAATCAGAACTGCTATTAAAACAAACATCACAATCCATGCTAAAATCCCAATAACAGCGCCGTTTTTTCCTCCGACATTATTGCCTATATAGCTTGCCGCCTCACAGCCACCGATAAAAAGAAATATAATTAGTATTACCGCATTTGGTTTCAATCTTATCCCTGCCTTATACAATTTATTATCATCTGAAACTGAAAAGTATTACCGTTGGGATTTTAAGTCACACAAAGTCAACATACGCAAAGCTTTTCTCATTGATAATCCCTCACAAAATTTCTTTTTAAAACAGTATACTATATCGTGTGTAAATTCTTCTATCACATGTCTGAAAAATTCCTGTAAATCCTCCTTTCTTTTCTGAACACAAAGAAACAAAATTACGGATTATAACGCATTCTTTACTTAAAAACGATAGCTGACTTTACAATCAGGTAATAAAATGTAATGGTAAACTTAAATCGATACTTCACGAAAATGCTTCGCAGAGTATCTGGTTTTAAACAGAAAAGGAGTTTTAAAATGAAAGCTAAAAAAATGTTTGCAGGTATAATGGCAATCGCTATGCTCAGCACCGGTTTCACAGGATGCGGAACATCAGAGAGTTCTTCTTCAGAAAGCAAGACAAACTCTGCATCTTCTGATACTGCTGAACAGAAAAATAACAGTTCAGATACAATCACACTTGTATGGTATCCGAATGAATCAGCTGAAGATTATCAGGAAGCCAGAAACGAAGTTGGGAAACTCATTGAACAGGCTACCGGCAAGACTGTAGAACAGAAGCTTACTACGGACTATGCAATTGCTATTGAATCTCTTTCCAACGGTACGGCACAGATTGGCTGCTGCATGGGTGCAGAGGGATATATACAGGCAAAGAACGCAAATGATGCGGTAAATCCACTGTTTGTCCAGTCAGGGGAATCAGGAACTCTTGATGACGCTCTCTATTACAGCTTCTTTGCAGTAAGGGAAGAAAATGCAGACCAGTATCAGAATGGTGATTCCTACAGCATTGACAATATCAAGGGCAAGAAGATGTCTTTTGTGTCCAACAGCTCCACTTCCGGCTTTAAGGTTCCGACCAATCAGATAATCTCGCATTTTGCCGAAGAGAGCTTAATAGTAGATGACCTGCTTGAGGGAGGAAGCGACGCTTTCTTCTCCGAGGTGCTTTTCGGCGGTTCGCATCAGGGATCTGCATTTAATCTGCTTTCAGACAAGTGTGACGTTGCCGCATTCTGCGACATAGAACTTGCACCGTATGTAACCTGTACAGAGGGCGAATCGGCTGCAACGGGTTCTGTTTATACTGTCGATGATGACGCAAGTGCACCCTTTGATACTGTGACAGGTTCAAAGTTTACTGTCATTCAGTCAATTCCGGTTCTCAACGGTCCGTTTGCTTATAACGGCGATACACTCAGTCCGGAGGACGTAAAGTCAATTCAGGATTTGTTTACATCAGATGAAGTTTCCAATGACGAGCTGATCTTTTATCCGGAAGGCGGCATGGGAGTGTACGAAAAAAAATCGGATAAAATGTGCTTTGTAACAGTAGAGGATTCGTGGTACGATCCGATTCGCAGCATGGAATCCTGAGGAGAGTATATATGCCAATTCTTGAATTTCAGAATGTAAGTAAAGTTTATAACAATACTGCCAGAGCGCTTGACAATGTTTCCTTTTCAATTGATGAGGGGGAATTCGTATCAATAATCGGTCCGTCAGGTGCCGGAAAATCAACTGTTCTGAGGTGTATCAACCGTCTTATCGACGCAACCTCCGGCAGTATTGTCTATGACGGACAAAATGTTATGAAACTGAAAAAACGTGAGTTAAGACAGGTCAGAACAAAAACCGGTATGATTTTTCAGCATTACAATCTGGTTGACAGGCTTAGTGTAATTGAAAATGTACTTCACGGCAGACTGGGGCAAAAATCCACAGTCTGTGGTGTTTTAGGGGCATACAGCGAGCAGGAAAAGGAACGTGCCTTTGCAATTTTAGATGAGCTCGGGCTTGCTGACCAGGCGTATAAGCGCTGCGACGAATTATCCGGAGGGCAGAAACAGCGTGTGGGTATCGCACGTTCAATCATGCAGGATCCTAAGCTCATTCTCTGCGATGAGCCGATTGCCTCCCTTGACCCGAGAGCCTCCAAAGTAATAATGGATCATCTGCAGAAGATAAACCGTGAAAGAAAAATTACCTGTATTGTCAATCTGCATCAGGTCGATGTTGCGCTGAAATATTCAGAAAGAATTATCGGTGTTTCAGCCGGAAAAATTGTCTTTGACGGCAGACCGGATGAACTGACAGACGACAGGATACACGCAATTTACGGTTCGGATGGCAGCGACCTGATAACTGATATACAGGGTGAAAAATAATGAATGAAAGTGTAAAAAAAGTATTTTTCAGGCGTAAGATAACATATTTAGTTATTTTTTCGGCAGTAATAGCAGTATATCTTATTTCTGCATCTGCAACTGAATTTCATTTGAGCGAGGGACTTGCCTCATTTCCGAAAGCAATGGCATGGATAGGACATAATCTGATGCCTGATGAAAGGGCAATGGAGCGTTTCCCTAAGATAATTGACAAGCTGATAGAAACGGCTCTGCTGTCTGTTGCAGTAACGGTGACTGCGGCAATATTTGCTTTCTTTTTCAGTCTGTTCGGTTCAAAGGCAACGGGTTTCAACGGAATTGTAAACCGCATTGTCAGAATCACTGCGGCGTTTTTCCGAAACGTTCCCGATGTTGTATGGGCAATGCTGCTGATGTTTTCTTTCGGACAGAATATCCTTACCGGTTTTTTCGCTCTGTTCTTTATGACATTCGGACTGCTGACCCGTGCATTTATTGAAACCATAGATGAGGTGAGTGCCTCCGGAATAGAGGCGCTGAACGCTTCGGGAGCTGATTTTATCCAGACTGTTTTTCAGGTGATAATTCCGTCTGCAATGCCGGGAATAGTAACATGGATACTTTACATGATTGAAACAAATATCCGCAACTCCACGCTTATCGGTATTTTAACCGCAACAGGAATAGGCTATCTTTTCGATCTGTATTACAAAAGGCTTGATTTCAGTTCCGCAAGTCTTGTTGTTGTTTCAATTATCGTACTGGTTATTGCAATTGAGCTTGTTTCAAATCTGATAAGGAGGGTGATTTTATAATGGAGCAGACAGCACCTGTTCTGACCCAGTGCGGGGGAATATGCAGTGCACGGCGAAAACGCAGCGGTAAAATCAAGATTGGAGTACACAGCAAAAGCAGCACCGCTGTAAAAATTCTTATCGCAGTACTTCTGGGGCTTACAGTCTATGCATTCATTTCCTTTGATTACAAGGAAATTGTTCTGAGCGAGGCAGTTTCTGCGACTCTCAGAAACATTAAAACTGTATTTTTAGAACCTAAGCTGTCCACTGATACATTAAAAAACGTAATGTATCAGCTGTTCGTGACATTTTGTCTTGGTACTCTTTCAACAATTTTCGGCGCAGCTGCCGCTTTTTTCTGTTCACTGCTGTGCGCTGAAAATACAGCACCGTCCGGTGTGGCGAATGCGGTAAAATGCGTGATTGCACTGATACGAGCAGTCCCTACTGTTTTGTGGGTACTTATTTTTGCAGTATCAGCAGGACTTGGAAGTGCTGCGGCGGTTATCGGTCTGACATTTCACAGCTTTGCGTATCTGACTAAGGTTTACGCTGAATCAATTGAGGAAATTGACGGCGGCACTATCGAGGCGCTTCGTGCAAGCGGTGCAGGGTTCTGGCAGATAGTTTTTCAGGCCGTTGTACCGGCATCTTTAAGCCGTATGGTTGCATGGACATTTATGAGATTTGAGATAAACTTTACCAATGCAATAGCAGTAGGCGCAGCTGCCGGTGCAGGCGGTATTGGTTTTAACCTGTTTATGGCTGGAAGCTTTTATTTTGATCTTCACGAAATGGGTATTCTTACATATATTGTCGTTATTGCTGTAATATTGCTTGAAATGTTCTCCACTAAAATTAAGGAAAGGGTAAAATAAATTTCAAATGAAAAAGAAACGATTATTCAAAATTCTTTCAAGAGCTGAAAGCGAAAAAGTCGCAGAGCTTGGAAAGAAGATAAGGGATAAATATCCGGTCACGGTAATAAAAAAACCGGAAAAGGCTCTTACAATGATAAAAATGCGTGAGCCTGTACAAAACAGTCTGTTTTATCTCGGTGAGGTTATCATATCCGAGGCGTCGGTTTCAATTGACGGAACTGTCGGCAGGGCAGCTGCCATGGGTGATGATTTTGACAAGATCCTGAATATGGCGGTAATAGATGCCGCCTGCAACAAGGGGATTTTTGAAGATGAAA
>JBJEQV010000043.1:0-18235 GCA_051881915.1 Porcipelethomonas sp.
ATTTTTTTGCCGGAATTTTTACTAAAGTGTAATTCGGCGTATATCCCTGATGAAAATCCGGGGTGCTTTCACGCTCAAAAAGCACCGGATATACCCTTCCTTCCTGCTTTTCAAGGTGCTTTTTATGAAGTCTTGCCGCCGCCTCTTTCATTTTTTTCGCACGTTCGTTTTTTTTCTGTTCAGATACCTGCGGCATTTTTGCGGCAGCCGTTCCCTTTCTTGACGAATACTGGAAAACGTGAATTTTTGAAAATCCGACCTTTTCAGCAAATTCCAGGGATTCCATGAAATCCCCGTCGGTCTCGCCGGGAAATCCGACCATTATATCGGTTGTAACCGAGCAGTCCGGAAAAATCGTTCTTATTTTCTGTACAAGATCATAATACTCATGAGTGCTGTAATGCCTGTTCATTTGTCTGAGTGTTTTGTCGCATCCGCTCTGCAGGGACAGATGAAACTGCGGACAGAACTTTTTTTGTTCCGACAGCCTGAGCAGATCCTCATCAGAGATCATTTCCGGTTCCAGAGAACCGAGCCGGACACGCTCTATACCCTTTATTTCGCAGCAGGCTTCAACTGCATCAATGAGTCTCAGTCCGATGTCCGAACCGTAAAACATAAGATTTATGCCCACAAGAACAATCTCCTTTATACCGCTTTCTGCAAGCGTCTCAGCCTCTTTTTTTAAATGTTCAAGAGGCTTGGAGCGGCATCTTCCTCTGGCATACGGAATTATGCAGTAGGTACAAAACTGATTGCAGCCGTCCTGTATTTTTACAAATGCCCGTGTCCTGTCACTGAAGCTTCCGCAGACGACCTCCTCATACTCATCGTCACGGCTGTACTCCTTTATATTGACGATCCTGCTGCGGCTTTCCATAAATTCAAGTACAAGCTGAGGAATTCTTCCCCTTTCCTTTGTACCCGTAACAATATCCGCTTCGGAAATTTTCTCTGCTGTATCGGGAGAAGCCTGCGGCATACACCCTGTGAGAACAATTATTGCCTTTTCGTTAAGCTTTCTGACTTTTCTCAGGAAATGCACACTTTTGCTGTCGCCTGAAGCGGTAACTGTGCATGAATTTATTACAATAACATCTGCTTCTTCGGGATTCTCCGCCTGCTCGAACCCCCTGGACAAAAAATCAGCAGAAATACTTTCGGTTTCGTACTGATTCACCTTGCATCCGAAACTGGTTAAATATACTTTCATTCTGATTCCTTTCATAATATTTTTGCCAACCCATTGTTGATACTTAACAATTTTAAACATATACTATTGTATACACTACACAAATTATCAAGGTGAATAAAAAGAACATATAAGTCAGCACTTTCATTATACTAAATTTACGAAAATAATGCAATTGTATTGACTTTATTTTGAAGTGGTGGTATTATTTAATCAGCGGAAGGGAACATTAGTACCGGAAGCATATAACACAAGTAAAATATTTCGTAAAACAAGAGTTCAGGAGGGTATTATTATGAAAAACTATATGATTTTACTGTCATCAGTCAATGATGTAAAAAATTTCGTTAACACAGTTATGAACTATGACTTTGACCTGGATCTTATGTCAGGCAGATATGCTGTTGATGCAAAGTCTATCATGGGTATCTTCAGTCTGGATATTTCACAGCCTATCAAGCTTGTAGCTCACACAGACGAAACAGAACAGCTTGAAAAGGATCTTGCTAAATATTTCGTAGACTGATTCAAAAAACAGAGAAAGAAAAAAACAAAAAGACGGATTTCATTATGGAATCCGTCTTTTTTTGTTCTGAAGTAAAACCATTAAAGTATTATGCATAAGATTTCTATACAGAAAAAAACTCAGAAAAAAGGTGAGCTCATGAAAAAATTATTATCGGTAATAATAAGCGCTGCCGTTATTTTCTCAGCGGTCCAGACAGTCTGCAGCGAGGAGTCGGAACATGACTATACCCGGTGTTCACTTCTGATGGAAGCATCTACCGGAACTGTACTTACCGAAGACAACGGTTATGTGCGTGTACCACAGGGTACAATGACAAAGCTTATGACTGTTCTGCTTGCGGCAGAAGAAATTGATGAGGGCAGGCTTGATCTTGATACAGCTGTAACTGCGGGCAGCAGCGCCGAAGAAAGACAGGGAGCTGTTGTATGGATAAGATCGGGGGAAAGCATAACAGTCGAAGAATTGCTGAAATCAGCTATAATCGGAAATGCAAACGACGCATGTGTGGTTATCGCAGAGCAGATAGGCCGTGACGAACAAGGCTTTACAGACATGATGAACGCAAGAGCATTTGAACTCGGAATGAGAGATACGGTTTTCAGGAACTGTGACGGATTTGACGAAACCGGTCAGTATTCAACCGCATATGATATTGCTCTGCTCTGCCGTGAGCTTTTAAAGCATGATTTCCTGTATAAATATTTCAATACATGGATGGACACTGTCAGAAACGGTCAGACGGAAATTGTCAACGAAAACAGACTTGTAAGAAGCTACAAGGGACTTATCGGCATGAAAGCCTCCCATTCGGAGCAGTCCGGCTATTCACTGGCCGCCGCGGCTTCATCCGACGGAAAAACTTATATTTCCGTTGTGCTTGGATGCAGCGATAAAGATGAACGGTTTTCTTTAGGAAAAGAACTGCTGGGAATCGGTTTTTCTTCATACAGGGTTACAACTCCCTCCTTCTCCGACGAGTTTTTGAGACCTGTTGAGGTAAAAGGCGGAACGGACAGAGCTGTTGAAATAGAGGCTGAGACTCTTGAAGGACTTGTTGTCCCAAAAAGCAGCAAAGAACCTGACACGGTAATAGTAATCCCTCTTTATCTGAACGCGCCGGTAAAAAAAGGACAGACGATAGGAAAACTGGGCTTCTACAACGGAGACAGTCTTATTTATGAAACAAATCTTGTGGCGGCTTCGTCCGTTGACTCTATGTCAATGAAAATTGCAGTAAAAAGATTTTTGTCTATTTTGTTTAAATAAGTCGCATAAAATTAGTAAAACTAAACAAGAATAAATTAACCGCTTGAAAAGACAGAAGAAATATAGTAAAATGTTAAGAGTAAGAAATTAAATGAAAAAACCTCACATATTTTTTTCATTGTTACTGGAGGAATATTAAATGTCTTTAAAGCTGAACAGCAAATATGTACAGAAATTTATCAATGAAGACGAAATGAATGGTATTAAGGCACAGGTTGAAACTGCTGCCAAGGTTCTCCATGACAGAACAGGTCTTGGAAACGATTTTCTGGGCTGGCTTGATTTACCTGTGGATTATGATAAGGAAGAATTCGCAAGAATCAAGGCTGCTGCAAAGAAGATCCAGAGCAATTCAGATGTTCTGATCGTTATAGGCATAGGAGGTTCATACCTTGGTGCAAGAGCTGCAATTGAGCTGCTCAAGTCCCCTATGTACAATAACATGAAAAAGGACACACCAGACATATACTATGTCGGAAACAATATCAATCCGACATATCTTCAGGAGATCCTTTCCATCTGCGAAGGCAGGGATATTGCAGTCAATGTCATCTCAAAATCGGGCACTACGACCGAGCCTGCACTTGCTTTCAGAATTTTCAAAAAGCTTGTTGAGGAAAAGTACGGACGTGACGGCGCAAAGGACAGAATCTTCTGCACAACCGACAAGGCAAGAGGAACTCTCAAGGGTCTTGCAGATACAGAAGGCTATGAAACATTCGTTATCCCTGATGATGTCGGCGGCAGATTTTCAGTTCTTACAGCAGTAGGTCTGCTCCCGATTGCTGTTGCCGGCTGTGATATCGACGCTCTTATGACAGGTGCCGCAAAAGCAAGAGAAGACTTCACCGCTGATTTTGACAATAATGACTGCTATCAGTATGCAGCACTCAGAAATATTCTTCACCGTAAGGGCAAGGCCGTTGAGCTTATGGTTTCATATGATCCTGCATTCTGCATGATGTCAGAATGGTACAAGCAGCTCTTCGGTGAAAGCGAAGGCAAGGACAACAAGGGTATATTCCCGGCATCCGTTGTTTTCTCAACTGATCTTCACTCAATGGGTCAGTTTATCCAGGACGGTTCAAGAGTCATGTTTGAAACTGTTGTTGATATAAAGAAGCCTAAGCAGGATCTTTTCCTTGAAGATGATGCTGAAAATCTTGACGGACTCAATTTCCTCACAAACCAGAATATGTCCGTTGTAAACAGAAAGGCTTTTGAAGGTACTGTTCTTGCTCACACAGAAGGCGGCGTTCCTAATATTATTCTTGAGCTTGACCAGATCGATGAAGAAAACCTCGGCTATATGATCTACTTCTTTGAAAAGGCATGTGCTGTTTCAGGTTATGTTCTCGGAGTAAATCCGTTTAACCAGCCGGGTGTTGAAAGCTATAAGTCCAATATGTTTGCACTTCTCGGAAAACCGGGATATGAGGACAAGAAGGCAGCTCTGGAGGCAAAGCTCAGCTGATCACAGTGCCTAATGACATCAAGTCATGCATATATACAATCCCCGCATTATCCAATGCAGCAAATAATATGTCATTCATTTGACGGAAGGAGTTTATAAATGATTAAGTTAATTACAGGTAAAAAAGGTACAGGCAAAACAAAAATCCTTATCGACATGATCAATGATGCAGTAAAGTCAACAAACGGCGATCTTATCTGCATTGAAAAAGGCTCAAAGCTTACTTATGACATCAGCTACAAGGTAAGACTTGTTGACGCTGAGCGTTTCAATATTTCCGGATATGATTCTTTCTACGGATTCGTTGCAGGCATGCTTGCAGGAAACTATGACATAAAGGAAATCTTCGTTGATTCTATTCTCAAGATCGGCGGCGCAGATTTCGCTGAATTCGGCGTTATGCTTGACAAGCTTAACAAGCTTACAGGCGATGATACAACAATTGTTTTCACAGTTTCTGCTGACAATGACGAACTGCCTGAAGCCGTAACAAAATTTATCGGATAATCAAAAAAAGTATTGACAAGACGAGGTTTATTGTATATAATAAACTTTGTGATGCTTAAAAGGGAGTAAATTTATGGTTGTGAATCTGCGCCAGGTTTTTAATATTACCGGTGAACGCCGGGATTTTGAATATGAGATTCCTGCGTCTGAACTTTCGCATGCAAAGAGTTATGACTTTGCCGTTCCGGTTTCTGTAAAAGGCAGCTTTTACAACCGTGCCGGGATCGTCAATATGGTTTATTCCGTAAAGTTTACATTAAATATCGTTTGCGACAGATGTCTTGAAGAGCTTCAGAAGGATTATTCCTTTGAATTTGAGCATATTGTCGTAACATCTGTCAACAAGGAAAATGATGATTACATTATTGCCGAAAATGACAGTGTCGATGTAAATGAGATTGCTCTGTCGGATATTATTCTGGAACTGCCGACCAAAATGTTATGCAGGGATGACTGTAAAGGTCTGTGCATGGTATGCGGCTGTAATCTGAATAAATCCGAGTGTAATTGCCAAAATAGCTGAGCCTGAAACAAGGCTTTAAGGAGGTGCCAGAATGGCTGTACCAAAGAGAAAAACTTCCAAGGCAAGACGTGACAAGAGACGTTCTGCAGTATGGAAGCTTGATGCACCTGCACTTAGCAGATGCGATAATTGTGGTGAACTCAAAGCTCCACATAAGGTGTGTAAGAACTGTGGATTCTACAAGGGCGTTGAAGTTATCAAGATGGATGCTGAATAATGCCTGGGGGGAGAGGAGGAGCAAACCTCCTCTCTTTTTTTATCATCAGAATAACAGGACTTTGCGTTAATACTGTATAATTAATACCGCAGAGCCATAATATAAATGAATGGACCAGAAAGGAGATGTTTTATGCCTTTACCGGTTGTTGCAGTTGTGGGCAGACCAAATGTCGGCAAATCCACACTGTTTAATAAGCTTATAGGTCAGCGTCTTTCCATTGTGGAAGATACCCCGGGTGTTACCAGGGACAGGATTTATTCAAAATGCGAATGGCGCTCAAGAGAATTCATGGTGGTTGACACGGGCGGAATCGAGCCTGCTTCCGATGACGTTATTCTTGCACAGATGAGACGTCAGGCAGAGCTTGCTATTGAGCGTGCTGACGTAATCGTCCTTGTCACCGATATACGCTGCGGCGTTACGGCAAGCGATCAGGACGTAGCGGCAATGCTTCTGAAAAGTGGCAAACCAGTTGTTCTTGCTGTAAACAAATGTGATACCATAGGTGAACCGCCTGTGGAAATATATGAATTTTATAATCTGGGACTGGGTGATCCGTTTCCTATCTCATCCCAGCATGGTCACGGGACCGGAGATATGCTGGATGAAATTTTAAAGTATTTCCCGGAAGAGGATACCGAGGACTATGACGACGAATATATCAAAGTCGCGGTTATAGGAAAGCCGAACGTGGGTAAATCCTCTCTTATAAACAGAATCGCAGGGGAAGAACGCGCTATTGTTTCCAACATTGCAGGAACTACACGTGACGCAACAGATACCGTAATTGAGAATGAAGAAGGAAAGTTTGTCTTTATTGATACTGCCGGTATCCGTAAAAAATCAAAGGTAAATGAAAAAATAGAACATTTCAGCGTCCTCAGGGCATACATGGCGGTTGACCGTGCAGATGTGTGCGTTATTGTAATAGACGCTGAGGTCGGTTTTACTGAACAGGATTCAAAGATCGCAGGTTATGCTCACGAACAGGGCAAGGCTTCAATCGTTGTTGTAAATAAATGGGACGCCATTGAAAAGGACGATAATACAATGAAAGAATATCAGGCAAAGCTTGAAAATGATTTCAGCTTTATGTCTTATGTGCCTTTCCTTTTCATTTCCGCTAAAACAGGTCAGCGGGTAAACAAGCTCTTTGAAATGATAAAATTTGTCAATGAGCAGAATAGCATAAGGATTTCAACGGGAACGCTTAATGATGTACTGGCTTACGCAACAACAAGAGTTCAGCCGCCGTCTGATAAGGGAAGACGACTTAAAATTTACTATATGACCCAGCCGTCAACCAAACCTCCGACGTTTGTAACATTTGTAAACAGATCGGATCTGTTTCATTTTTCTTATCAGAGATATATTGAAAACCAGATAAGAAGCACCTTCGGACTTACCGGCACGCCTGTAAGATTTATTGTCAGAGAACGCGGCGAAAGCGGAAAGTAGGCGGATTTATGAAGTATGTACTTGTAATTTTTATTACAGCAGTCATAGCCTATCTTTTCGGAAGCTGTAATTTTGCAATAATTGTAGTTCGCCTTATAAAAGGCGAGGATATAAGAAAATTCGGAAGTGGAAATGCAGGACTTACCAATACTCTCAGATGTTTTGGAAAAATCCCTGCACTTCTGACCCTTATGGGTGATCTGCTTAAAGGCATTGCAGCTGTTATTATCTGCCGTTTTCTTGCCATGCAGCTTGAAGCAGGTCTGGGGCCTGATAATGATGTGCATTACATAGGATATATTGCAGGTTTTTTTGCCATAATCGGTCATATATTCCCTGTATACTACGGTTTCAAAGGCGGCAAGGGTGTTCTTGTAGGAGTTTCTGTATTCATCGTGATCGATCCGCCTTCTTTTGGAGTTATAATGCTGATATTCATAGCTGTTCTGATTTTTTCACACTATGTTTCCCTGTCGTCAATTACAGCGGCAGCATGTGTACCGGTAGTAACATTCCTGCTTCAGCGGTTTGCTGAGGGAGCACCTGTGTGGCTCTCAGCTCTCAATGCTTTATTGACTGTACCTATGGCAGCGTTGGTAATATTCATGCACAGAACAAATATAGAGCGCCTGAAAAACGGTACTGAAAACAGATTTTCACTTAACAGCAGTAAGGAGAAATAATTATGGCTAAAATTACAATTCTCGGCTCAGGAGGCTTTGGAATAGGTCTTGCAGTAATGTTTGACAGAAACGGTCACGATGTGACAGTATGGTCAGCATTTGAAAAGGAAATTGAGGAAATAAAGCGTGACGGCGAGCATAAGATAAAGCTTCCCGGAGTAAAAATCCCCGGATCCGTAAAACTGACCTCCGATCTGAAATGTATTGAGGGCTGCGAGATAGTTCTTTTCGGTATCCCCTCCCCTTTTATCCGTGATGTGGCACATAAGGCGGCGCCGTATATTACCGGTGATATGATAGTGGTCAATACCGGAAAAGGACTGGAAAACGGTTCGCTGAAGCTTATAAGCGATGTGCTCAGAGAAGAGATCCCTGAGGCTCCCATAGTTATTCTTTCGGGACCTTCACACGCCGAGGAAGTAGCGATCGGCGTTCCCACAACAATCGTTGCAGCGTCAGATAACACTCAGGCTGCGGAATACATTCAGGACACTCTCAGCAACAGCGTCTTCAGGATTTACATTAATCAGGATGTCGTTGGCTGTGAACTGGGCGGTGCACTCAAAAACATTATTGCACTATGTGCAGGAATATGCGACGGTCTTGGCTATGGCGACAACACAAAGGCAGCGCTTATGACCAGAGGAATAAACGAAATCAGCCGTCTTGGCGTCGCAATGGGAGCTTCGTTCTCGACTTTTGCAGGTCTTACGGGCATCGGTGATCTTATCGTCACCTGTACAAGCATGCACAGCCGCAACAGACGTGCAGGAATCCTTATCGGACAGGGTGTGACTCCTGACGAAGCTGTAAAAATTGTAGGTACTGTTGAGGGCTACAACTGCTGCAAGGTCGCACTGGAGCTTGCAAAGAAGGTCGGTGTTTCCATGCCGATCACAGAACAGCTCAACGAAGTACTGTTCAATAAAAAGAATGTAAGGGACGCTCTCAGCGCACTCATGGCAAGACCTAAAAAAAGCGAACTTGAACAAACGATCTGATTTCCGGTTTAATATACAAAAAAACTGTATTTTCCGCTTTGCAAAGCAAGGCGGAATTTTTATTTGCAAAATTCTTTAATAAATGGTAAAATAATATTTATGATCATACTAAGAAAAAGGGGTACTAAAATGGATATAAACAGCAGACTTGCAGAAGAATTCAGGCTCAGAAAGGAACAGGTGGACAATACGGTTTCACTGATAGACGACGGAAAAACTATTCCTTTTATCGCACGTTACCGTAAAGAGCTCACAGGCTCTCTTGATGACCAGCTTCTGCGTGAACTGAATGACCGGCTTACATACCTGAGAAATCTTGAAACAAGAAAATCCGAGGTCAGCTCTTCCATCGAAGAACAGGGAAAGCTCACAGAAGATATAAAAGCTACTCTTGAAAAAGCTGTGACCCTGGTCGAGGTGGAGGACATTTATCGTCCGTTCAGGCCTAAAAGGAAAACAAGAGCAAGTGCTGCCCGGGAAAAGGGACTTGAACCTCTTGCTGAACTTATTCTGAAACAGGACAGCAGAGACGCCGAAAAAGAAGCTGTAAGTTATGTCAGCGAAGAAAAAGGCGTTGAAAATGTACAGGAAGCTATACAGGGAGCTATGGATATAATTGCGGAAAATGTTTCTGATAACGCTCAGCTGCGTAAAAGGATCCGAGATCTCTATGAGAAAAATGCTCTTGTTGAGTCAAAAGCGGCTGATGAGGAAGCTGAAACGGTTTACAGCAATTACTATGATTTCAGAGAACCTGTTTCAAAGATCGCAGGTCACAGAATACTTGCCCTTGACCGCGGCGAAAAAGAAAACGCTCTTAAAGTGTCAGTTGCTATCGACGAGGAAATTTGTTTTGAAGCAGCAGAAAAAGCATATGTAAGAAACAGCGGCAAAAGTACAGAGTTTGTAAAAGCTGCAGTACAGGACAGCTGCAAGCGTCTTATTATGCCGTCCGTTGAAAGAGAGATCAGAAATGAGCTTACCGCTAAGGCGGCAGACGGTGCGATAAAGGTTTTTGCCTCTAATCTCCGTCAGCTCCTGCTCCAGGCGCCGGTAAAGAACAGTGTAACGCTGGGACTTGACCCGGCTTACAGAACAGGCTGCAAAATCGCTGTTGTTGACAGCACTGGAAAGGTTCTTGATACAACGGTCATATACCCTACTCCGCCTCAGAAAAAAATCGAGGAAGCCAAAACAAAGCTCAAAGCGCTTATCAAAAGGCACGGAGTAACAACAATTTCCATAGGCAACGGTACTGCTTCAAGAGAGAGCGAAGCCTTTGTTGCCGAGCTTATTAAGGAAATTCCCGAAAAGGTCAGCTATATGGTAGTCAGCGAAGCAGGAGCATCGGTCTATTCAGCGTCAAAGCTGGCAGCAGAAGAATTTCCGGAATATGACGTATCCCTGCGAAGTGCAGTTTCCATTGCAAGACGTTTGCAGGATCCGCTGGCTGAGCTTGTAAAGATCGATCCTAAAGCGATCGGCGTAGGACAGTATCAGCACGACATGCCAAAAAACCAGATGGATGAAGCCCTGACTGGCGTTGTTGAAGACTGCGTAAACTCAGTAGGCGTTGATCTTAACACTGCATCCCATTCGCTTTTATCCTACGTTTCCGGCATAAATTCCTCGGTAGCTAAAAATATAGTTGCGTATCGTGAGGAAAACGGTGCATTTACTGACAGAAAACAGCTTCTCAAAGTCCCAAAGCTCGGCAAAAAAGCATTTGAACAGTGCGCAGGATTTCTCCGTGTAAGGGACGGTAAAAATCCTCTTGATAACACAGCAGTTCATCCTGAAAGCTACGAGGCAGCAAAAGCACTTGCCGAGGAATGCGGTTTCAGCCTCAGCGATATTTCAGGCGGAAAAGCGGTCAATATCAGAGAAACTGTAAATCAGATCGGCAAAAAAGCTCTAAGCGAAAAGCTGGGAATAGGAATACCCACTCTCAGCGATATAACGGATGAGCTTCAGAAGCCGGGACGTGACCCCCGTGACGAGCTCCCGCCGCCACTTATGAGAAGCGGAGATATTATGGAAATAAAGGATCTTACTCCCGGAATGGAGCTTATGGGAACAGTAAGAAATGTTATAGATTTCGGCGCATTTGTTGATATCGGCGTGCACGAGGACGGTCTTGTCCATATTTCACAGATATGCGACAGGTTCATAAAGCACCCTCTTGAAGCCGTAAAGGTCGGGGATATTGTAAAGGTAAAGGTGCTTGACGTTGACGTAAAGAGAAAGAGAATTTCGCTGACTATGAAGATTTAAAGGAGAACTGCCATGAAGATAACAAAAGGAAAACTTATAAAAAGAATAGTAATTGCTTTTTTGTGTGTAATTCTTCTTGTCTATACTATTGGCTCATTCTTTGCTGTAAAATTTGTGTTTAAGGAAAATTTTAAAAGACCGGAGAAATCTGAATTTACAGGCTTTTTGAGATATGAAGATGTTGCGGACAGCTGCGAAAGAGAAACTGTACAGTTTTATTCGGGTGAAAACAAGCTGACAGGCTATATTTACGGCAAAGACAATAATAAAGGACTGGTTGTCATTTCTCATGGAATGGGCGATGATTCTGAAGGGTATATTTCTGAAACATTGTATTTTATTGACCATGGATACTGTGTATTCGGATTTGACAATACCGGTTCCGGGCAAAGCGAGGGCGACAGTATGCTCGGTATGGCACAGTCGGCAATTGACCTTGACTCTGCGCTTACATACATTGAATCAAATGAAGAATTGAGCAGTCTCCCTGTTCTGCTTTACGGTCACAGCTGGGGAGGTTATGCAGTTTCAGCTGTTCTGGATTCCGGTCATGATATCAAAGCGGCAGTAAGCATTGCAGGGTATAATACTCCTATGGGGATAGTAACAGAATTTTCTGAAAATATGATGGGAAAGACGGCTACATGTATCGAATACCCGTTTATATGGCTAAACAACAAGCTGACTTTCGGAGATAAGGCAGATGACAGCGCCGTAGATTCAATAAACTCCTCAAATACTCATGTAATGATCGTTCACGGTACAGATGATGAAATGGTAAGCTTTGATAATGCGTCGATCATTTCACAAAGGGACGAGATTACCAATCCGAATGTTATATATAAGGTGATGGACGGAAAAGGACACAACGATCTTTTCCTGTCCGATGAAAGCGCCGAATATATCAAGGAGAATAATGAGGAGTATGATAAGCTTTATGAACAATATGACGGAGACATACCGTATGAAATCAAAAAGGAATATTATGATAATATTGATAAAAATAAAACATGTAAGCTTTCCGGGCAGTTTATGAGCGATGTGAATGATTTTTACCTTAATGCTCTGGGAATGTCAGATTAATATTAAAAATTTCTTTTTTCCCCTTTACATAAAAGGGAAAATGTATTAAAGTAATAATACAGATCTATATAAGATATGATTTGCGAGACAGATCGGCATTTGTAAGGAGGGATAAAATGATTTTAACTAATCGGTCAATACCGATATTAGACCCGGAAATAATCCTTGAATGAAAAGTCTGAAAAATTCAAGGAGTGATTTATAATTAATAACCCGATAAAAAATTTAACGAAAAAAGAATGGACACTTTGGTTAAGTTCCTTATTGATGATAGCAGTTTCAAATATACTATCAGGAGAAATCAATTTACTTACACTAATTACAGCATGGGTAGGTATTACATCGCTGATTTTTGCAGCAAAAGGTAATGTATGGTCACAGATACTGATGATTGTGTTTAGTATCCTTTATGGCATTATTTCCTGGCAGTCCCGGTACTGGGGAGAAATGATTACTTATCTTGGAATGACTATGCCAATGGCAATATGGTCAACCATAACGTGGATAAAAAATCCATCTAAAAATGGAAATGAGGTTGCAATTCAAAAACTGACAAAACAGCATATTGTAGTAATTGTAATTTTTGGCACAATCACAACAGTTGTATTTTATTTTATCTTGTGTGCACTTGATACACCCAATATCATGTTTAGCACAATTTCAATTACAACAAGTTTTATTGCGGCTTCGCTTACTATATTGCGAACATCGTACTACGCCCTGGGGTATGCATCAAATGATATTGTGCTAATAATCCTGTGGGGATTGGCATCAATAGATAATCCGGTCTATATTACTGTAGTGGTAAATTTTATAATTTTCTTTCTCAATGATATGTATGGTTTTATATGCTGGAAGAAAAGAGAAATAGTTCAGAGATAAACAAATTCCGATTCATCAAAAACCCCGGAACAAAACCGGGATACAAAACAGGAGGGAAACAAATGATTAAAAAGAAACTGAAAAAAGCTGCAGCGCTGCTGACAATTTCAGCTGTTACCGCATTAAACGTGGTCGGCACTGCAATAACCCCGGCAACCTATGTTTCCGCCGGACAGCAGCTCGGACAGACGGACTTTGAAAACGGAGTCGGACTTCCGTGGCACGTCTGCGAATCACAGCCGGGAGAAATGGAATTTGACATTTCAGACGGGGTATACAAAATAACTATTGTAAACCCGGGCGGTGCCTCAAACGGCGGCGAAGACAGATGGGACTGTCAGTTCCGTCACAGAGGACTTACCATAACCAGCGGAGACACCTACAAGGTGTCCTTTGAAATAACAGCCAGCAACGACTGCACTTACTATACTAAAATCGGTGATATGGCAGAACCGTTTGCGGAGGACTGGCATGGCGAGCCGGACCCGTCACAGCACGAAGCTTTCTGGAATGTCCAGCAGCTTCAGGCAAATCAGACCAAAAAGGTGGAGGGAACCTTTACTGCAAGCAGAACGGCAGAAGTCGAATGGGCGTTTCACATAGGCGGAGATACTGTCCCTGCGGGAACAGTGTTCACCTTTGATAATATGTCCCTTGAATGTACAACAAGCAGCGAAAATGATTACGTTCCTGAAGAAGAATGGGTGCGTTCCGATATTCTTACAAATCAGCTGGGATATTTCTCAGATATGAAAAAACGTGCCACACTGCTTTCAGACGCTTCATCTGCCGTTAAATTTGAACTGAAGGACTCATCCGGAAAAACAGTTTTTGACGGAAAATCCGAGCCGAAGGGTGCTGACGCCGATTCGGGAGATTCAGTTCATGTTCTTGATTTTTCAGATTTCAATGAACCCGGAACGTATTATCTTGAAGCAGAAAACGGCGCTAAAAGCCGTGAATTTCAAATAGGCGGAGGAGAGCTTTATTCATATATGCTCTATGATTCTCTTAACTATTTCTATCAGAACAGAAGCGGAATCGAGATCGAAAGTCAGTATATAATTTCAGGTGACAGTTCCGCGCTTGCCCGTGCAGCAGGTCACCCTTCCGATATTGCAACTGTTGAACAGACATGGGGTTACAGCGGAAGCAGCGGTACTCAGGACGTTACAGGCGGCTGGTATGACGCAGGTGATCACGGAAAATATGTTGTAAACGGCGGAATCTCTCTCTGGACCATGCAGAATCAGTATGAAATGGCACTGAAAAACGGCAATGCTTCCGTATATGATGACGGAACAATGAGTATTCCGGAAAACTCAAACGGATACCCGGATCTCCTTGACGAAGCAAGATACGAAATGGAATGGATGTTTAAAATGCTCGTTCCGGAGGGAGAATATGCAGGAATGGCATATCACAAGGTACATGATATAAAATGGACTGCCCTTGCCCTTGCTCCTGCTGATGACCCTGAGGAAAGAATTATAAAGCCGCCTACGACTGCCGCAACTCTGAATCTTTCAGCATGTGCTGCACAGGCTTACCGTTTGTGGAAGGATATTGACAAAGCCTTTGCAGACCAGTGCCTTGAAAATGCAAAACTTGCTTATGAATCGGCGAAAAAGCACCCTGATATGTATGCTCCCCTTGACGAATCTGTCGGCGGAGGACCTTACGGGGATGATAACGCCAAGGATGAATTTTACTGGGCAGCCTGCGAGCTTTACCTTGCAACGGGCGATCAGACATATTTAAAGGATGCACAGAGCTCTGAATACTATCTGAAAATGTATTATAATCTTTCAGGCGGTGAGGATGTCGATACCTCCGGAAGCTTTAACTGGGGAAATGTCAGTGCACTGGGAAATCTTTCCCTGGCGCTTTATGAAGACACCCTCGGCAGCGATTTTTCAAAGCTGACAGACAGTATTTGCTCAGCTGCTGATCATTATACGGAGCTTACACAGTCCCAGGGCTATGGTCAGCCTTATGAACAAAGCACAATAAGCTATGAAAATAACGGCACAGGCTATTCATGGGGATCAAATTCCTTTGTTGTGAACAATTGTATAATTCTTTCATACGCATATGAGCTGACAGGAGATGAAAAATATCTTAACGGAGCTGTCAGCGGTATGGATTATATTCTGGGAAGAAATCCGCTGGACTATTCCTATGTTACAGGATACGGAAGCCATGCCGTCAGATATCCGCATCACAGATGGTGGTCATTCCAGGCGGACGACAGCTTCCCGGAAGCTCCAAGCGGCGTTCTGGTAGGCGGTCCTAATTCGGGAATGCAGGATCCATGGGTAAAGGGCTCCGGCTGGAAGCCCGGGACTATTGCACCTGCAAAATGCTACATGGACAATATTGAAGCATGGTCGGTCAACGAGTGTACAATCAACTGGAACACACCCCTTGCATGGATGTCTGCATATCTCTCGGATAAGGGCGGCGGTATCATTGTGACCCACGGAAGCAGTGATGCATCTGCTGTCAAAAACGAAACAGCTGAAAACAATTCAGCAGCAGGAAGCTATAAGGAAAATGATTATTCTCAGTCAGAAAACGGTCAAAAAGACAGCAGCAAACGTAATTTAAAGGGAGGACCTGGTCTGGTACCTTTAATTGCAGGCATTGCTCTTGCTGCACTGATTTTAGAAATCACAATTTTCTGCATATCAAGGAAATCATCCGGGAAAAAGAAAAACAAATAAAAATATGCGCCGGAAAATATTTTCCGGCGTTCTTTATATTCCTGACTATATAATTATCCTGATCAAATCATATATTATTTCAAAAAACACATTGAAAAAGTGAATAATTCATGATATAATAGTTATAAATTTCAGTTATGAAACGGAGATATATAATGAACAGGACAGAATCAAGGGAAGATTATCTGGAAACGATTTTGCTTCTTATGAAAAAAAACGGAGAAGTCCGCTCCATAGATATCGCAAATGAACTCAATTACTCAAAAGCAAGCATAAGCCGTGCAGTCGGAATTCTTAAAGATAGCAAGTATATTGTAGTTGACCGAAACGGTCAGATCACTTTTACCGCAGAAGGAAAGGAAAAGGCAGAGGCTGTGTATGACCGTCATATCACTATAAAAAGCTTCCTTGAAAAAATACTTGGCGTTTCGGAAGAAACGGCAGAGCATGATGCATGTAAGATAGAGCATATAATAAGTGATGAAAGCTTTGAAAAAATAAAAGAACTGGTTTTGGAAAAATGAGAAAGTATCTTGAATCATACCTTGAATACATACTTGAGAAGCTTGAAAAAGATGACCGGAACACGGATTATAACAACCTCCTTAAAGAGCATCTTGTTCAAATCAGCTTCATGCAGCATGAAAGACTTGTTCACCTGATCGTTACCTGCCTTTTTTCACTTGTTCTTATAATTACTATCGGATTTTTCTGTACTACAAGTCAGCTTGCGTTCGGTGCACTCTCAGTACTGATTATTCTGCTTTTGACCGCATATATAAGGCATTACTATTTCCTTGAGAACTCAGTTCAAAAAATGTATGAAATTTATAACAGGCTTTTGGAGCTTTCTGCAAAAGAAGCCTGTATCAGTTCTGAAAGCGGTGCTTGTCATGAAGAAAAAAATTTATAAACCATATATTATAATGATGCTTATATTTTCGGTAACCGCTGTGTTTCTTTCATATTACTCCATGGGAGTTATTGACAGATGGGAAAGCCGCAGTACCGCTTCCATGCGTCTGGAACAGATATGCGCCACTGTTGACGAAAGTATAAGCCATTCCACGCAAATCACTGAGGAAATATATGAAAATTACAAATCAAAATCCCGTATAGTTGCAATTATACTTTCAAAAAATACGGAAACTATGAAAAACGATGTTTCATTTGAAGAACTGCGGGTTGCAATAGGAGCATCTGTTATAAACGTTTCTGACAATCAGGGTATAATCGAATACAGTACCAATCTTTCAAAAACAAAGCAAAAGGTAAATGATGAGTTTTTACCGGCAATTCAGAACAAGGTATTTTCCGAAGCTGTACTGAATAAGGGAAGCAAGGAGACAAAAGTTATCACAGGATCGTCAAGACTTGATTCTGATGGTGTAATTCAGATCGAATATAATTCGGGCAATGCTGAAATGCTTCTTGAAATGAATGATCTGTCAAATCTTCTGACAGATATTCCATTTATGGAGAACGGTCATCTTGCTCTGATCGACGCTGCAGCTTTCAAGTATATCAGCCATACTGATTCAAAACTAAACGGCACCGCAGTTCAATATCAGAAAAGTAAATTTGAAAATGAAAGCGGATGGTTTGAATCAGAATTTGAAGGCGAAGATGTCATGGTTCAGTATCTGAAACATAATGAGTATATCGTTATATGTATGAGACCGTTTTCGGATATTTATTCACGCCGCAATTCAGTTACTGCATGGCTCATTGCTGTGCTATCAGCCTGCACATTCGTGACGCTGCTTGTTGTGCGCAACAAGATTCTGATTTATAATTCACATATAAGCGAAAAGCCGTAAAAATTCACCTTTAGGCATGATGCATAATATAGAAGTTTTTAGCCCGAAAGCAGTTTGAAAGTACCGCTTTCGGGCTTATTTTTGTTATTGTATTACTCGCTTAAATCAGAATTTATAACTTTCTTATCGGAAAGAACATATAATTCTTTCCAGTTTTCGGATCGGTGAAATCATGAACAGCACCGGCTAACTTAATATTATTCTTATTAAGATACTCTATCATCATAGGAAAGGTATCCACACTTTCACATTCCACATAGATATACTCATAACCAGGAACAACCCATTTCGTCCACCCTTCCGGTGCCTGGGCATCATCGGAACATTCTAATCCTGCAAGATATAATCCCTGACTGAAATTATTCTCCCATGGATTAAATGAATGTGAAAGGTCAGACATTGCACCCCATATGCCACATAATTCACCGTTTTCATTTCTCTTTGCCAGATGCTCTATTTCATTGAAATGTGAATTGGCATTCTCCCATAATTTCTGGATAAAACCATTGCCATCAGCAGTTGATCCCTCTTTTCCGATTACGGTAAATGATGATTTTATACATTTCTCAATTTTCATATACTACCTCCGCAAATTCC
>JBJEQV010000044.1:0-3411 GCA_051881915.1 Porcipelethomonas sp.
CATTACAGCCACTACGGAAGAATGTGTCCTATCGAAACTCCTGAAGGTCCTAACATCGGTCTTATCTCATATCTTGCAACATTCGCAAGAATCAATGAATACGGCTTCATTGAGGCTCCTTACAGAAGAGTTGACAAGGAAACAGGTGTTGTAACAAACGAAGTTGTCTATATGACAGCGGACGTTGAGGACAATTACGTTGTAGCTCAGGCAAACGAGCCGCTTACAGAGGACGGAAAGCTCGCAAGACCTAAGGTCAATGCCCGTTACCGTGACCAGATCCTTGAATGTGACAGGGAAATAGTAGATTACATGGATGTATCTCCTAAGATGGTTGTTTCTGTTGCGACTGCTATGATCCCGTTCCTTGAAAACGATGACGCGAACAGAGCGCTCATGGGCTCCAACATGCAGAGACAGGCAGTTCCGCTTCTTAAAACAGAGCGTCCGTTTGTCGGAACAGGTATGGAGTATAAGGCTGCTGTTGACTCGGGCGTATGTGTTGTTTCAAAGCACAGCGGTATAGTTGATTCTGTAAGTGCCGATGAGATCGTTGTAAAGGATGCAGACGGCGTTAACCATAAGTATAAGCTTGTCAAGTTCAAGCGTTCAAACCAGGGTACCTGTGTGAACCAGAGACCAATAGTTGACAAGGGTGAAGCAGTTGAAGTGGGTCAGGTGCTTGCAGACGGTCCTGCTACTGCTGACGGCGAGATCTCACTTGGAAAAAATGCTCTTATCGGATTTATGACCTGGGAGGGCTATAACTACGAGGACGCTGTACTTCTCAATGAAAATCTGGTTAAAAATGACGTATATACTTCAATTCATATAGAAGAATATGAGATAGAATGCCGTGATACAAAGCTCGGTCCTGAGGAGATCACAAGAGATATTCCGAACGTCGGTGACGATGCACTCAAGGATCTTGATGAAAATGGTATTATCCGTATCGGTGCCGAGGTTCATGCAGGAGATATTCTTGTAGGTAAGGTTACACCTAAGGGTGAGACTGAGCTTACAGCTGAGGAAAGACTTCTCAGAGCTATTTTCGGCGAAAAGGCAAGAGAGGTAAGGGACAATTCTCTTAAAGTTCCTCACGGCGAATCAGGAATCATCGTGGATGTAAAGGTATTCACAAGAGCAAACTGTGATGAGCTCAGTCCCGGTGTAAACATGCTTGTTCGCTGCTATATTGCACAGAAGAGAAAGATCTCTGTCGGCGATAAAATGGCAGGACGTCACGGAAACAAGGGTGTCGTTTCAAGAATTCTTCCTCAGGAGGATATGCCGTTCCTTCCGGACGGAACACCGCTTGATATCGTTCTTAACCCTCTCGGCGTTCCTTCGCGAATGAATATAGGACAGGTGCTTGAAGTCCATCTGGGTATGGCTGCAAAGGCACTCGGCTGGCATATTATGACTCCTGTATTTGACGGTGCGCACGAAGAGGATATCAGAGCATGCTTCAGAGCAGCAGGAATGGACGAGGATGGCAAGACTGTTCTTTATGACGGCCGTACAGGTGAGCAGTTTGACAACCGTGTAACAGTAGGCTATATGTACTATCTCAAGCTCCATCACCTTGTTGACGATAAGATCCACGCACGTTCAGTCGGACCGTATTCGCTGGTTACTCAGCAGCCATTGGGCGGTAAGGCACAGTTCGGCGGACAGAGATTCGGAGAGATGGAAGTATGGGCGCTGGAGGCTTACGGCGCTGCATATACACTTCAGGAAATTCTTACTGTTAAATCTGATGATACCGTAGGACGTGTAAATACCTATGAAGCTATTGTAAAGGGTCAGAATGTTCCTAAGCCGGGAATCCCTGAATCCTTCAAGGTTCTTATAAAAGAACTTCAGTCACTTGGACTTGATGTTAAGGTTCTCGACGAAAATCAGGAGGAAATCGACCTCAAGCAGACATTTGACGATGATGACGATATTATACCTCAGCCGGTTTCATTTGCGGATGATAATCCTGAGGCAAGTGATATGAATTACAGTGATTCTGAAATGGAAGACGCCGGCTTCTCATTTGAGGAGAGCGAAGAAGACGAGGATGATGTTTTCGTTGACTTTGACGAATCCGATTCAGACGATATGTTCAGCTTTGATATGTCTGCTGATGATGATGAAATATAGCTTACAGTTCCGCCGGCAGCCGCTTTTCATCGGCTGTGCTGCGGAGTCCTGACAAGGAGGTAACGGTTTGGAATTTAATACTTTTGATTCTATTAAAATTGGGCTTGCATCCCCGGATCAGATAAGAAGCTGGTCATATGGTGTTGTTGAACGCCCCGAGACTATAAATTACAGAACCCAGAAGCCTGAAAAGGACGGTCTTTTCTGTGAAAAAATCTTCGGACCAACAAAGGACTGGGAATGTCACTGCGGAAAGTTCAAAAAGATCCGTTTTAAGGGAAAGGTCTGCGACCGATGCGGAGTTGAAGTTACACGTGCAAAGGTAAGACGTGAAAGAATGGGTCACATTGAGCTTGCAGCTCCTGTTTCCCACATCTGGTACTTCAAGGGAACACCTTCCAGAATCGGACAGGTACTGGAAATTTCTCAGAAGAGACTTGAAGAAATACTTTACTTTACAAAATATATTGTCCTTGATCCGGGAAATACAGGAGAGCTTGTTAAAAAGCAGCTTCTTTCAGAAAAGGAATACCTGGATGCAAGGGAAAAATACGGTGATGAATTTGTTGCAGAAATGGGTGCTGAGGCGATTCAGAAGCTTCTGAAGGAATATGATCCCGAGAGATTTGATATTTTCAAGAACAGGCTCATTTCTTCGGGAAAGGTATCTCTCGGCGGCAAAAAAGCTGAGTGTACACATTCTCCTGCAACATGCGAATGCGATGAATGTAAGGTTTTTGCAGAGCTTGACTGTGAATGGAGAAGCAATCTCGATGTTGTTTCTGATGACCTCAAGGAAGAACTGAAGGGACTGCCGACAGGTCAGAAAAAGATAAAGCTTCTGAAAAGACTTGAAATTATTGAGGCATTCAGACTTTCAGGCAACAAGCCGGAATGGATGATCCTGAACGTTGTTCCGGTAATCCCCCCGGATATCCGTCCTATGGTTATGCTTGACGGCGGACGCTATGCAACAAGCGACCTTAATGATCTTTACAGACGTGTTATCAACAGAAATAACCGTCTCAAGAGAATGCTTGAGCTTGATGCCCCTGATATTATCATAAGAAACGAAAAGCGTATGCTTCAGGAAGCTGTCGATGCACTTATCGACAACGGCCGTCACGGACGTCCTGTAACAGGACCGAATAACAGAGCCCTCAAATCCCTTTCGGATATGCTCAAGGGTAAGCAGGGACGATTCAGACAGAACCTTCTCGGTAAGCGTGTTGACTATTCAGGACGTTCGGTTATCGTTGTAGG
>JBJEQV010000045.1:0-18031 GCA_051881915.1 Porcipelethomonas sp.
ATTACAAATCTGTTCAATCTCCTCCATATAATGAGAGGTATAAATAATTGTTGCTCCGTTCCTGTTAAGCTCCTGAATGCCTTCAAGAATTTTATTTCGGCTCTGAGGATCTACGGCAACAGTCGGTTCATCAAGAATGATGAGCTTTGGCTTGTGTGCAATACCGCATGCGATATTAAGTCTTCTGAGAAGTCCTCCGGAAAGCTTTTTAGGATAAAATTTTACAAAATCCTCAAGTCCTGTGAATCTTATCGCTTCATCAACATACTGCTTTCTGAGTTTCTTGTCTGTTATGTAAAGACCGCAGAAATAGTCAATGTTTTCATAAACGTTCATTTCCTGAAACACGGCAACATTCTGCATTATGATACCGATCTGCTTTTTTATATCATAGCTGACAGGGGTCATTTTCTTGCCGAATATTTCAATGTTTCCCTTATCAAATGAAAGGAGCGAAAGCAGACAGTTTATTGTAGTAGTTTTACCGGAACCATTTGGTCCTAAAAGCCCGAAAATTTCCCCTTCCTCAATCTCAAGACTGAAATGATCCAGAGCAACCAGTTCCTTGTACCTTTTTACAAGGTTTTCTATTTTGACAACTGTATTTCCCATATTAAATCCTCCGTTAATTAATCTTTAATGATATTATTATAACTTACATTCATGAAAAAAGAAAGTGTCAAAAGTCAGAATGTGATATGACAAATGTCAACTTGAAAATAGTCAGACAGTATGATATAATAAATTGCAGGCAACTATTATGTATTTATGTTCATGCCATTGCAGATACGCAAATCAGAGATTTGCTCCCTGCATATCGGACAATTATATCAAAAATCTTCGATTTTATGATATAATAAAATTAATATTCATAAAATTAATATTCATGACTATCCGCGGAACTTATCTGCGGAAGCCGGTTTTCGGAGGAGCTTATGATAAAAATTCAGATACCTGCAACTTCAGCCAATCTTGGGGCTGGATTTGACGCCTTAGGTCTTGCGCTCACATATTACAACTATGTTGAAATGGAAGAGTCAGACAGAATTGACATATCTTCCATGGATGATATAATTGTACCGGAAGACGAAAAAAATCTTATATATATTTCCGCAAAGGATCTTTTTAATGTATGCGGAAAAAAGCTTGACGGACTTAAAATACGACAGGTCAATAATATCCCTATGGCAAGAGGACTGGGGTCAAGTTCAGCATGTATAGTTGCAGGACTTGTTGGCGCAAACACTCTGCTCGGAAACCCTCTTTCTGCTGACGACCTTGTTGATCTTGCTGCACAGATTGAAGGACATCCGGACAATACTGCCCCGGCACTTCTGGGCGGAATAGTCACAGCTGTTTTTGACGGAAAAAAAGTTCACTGGGTAAAGCAGGAAGTCTTTACTAAACTTAAATTCGCAGCAATAATTCCGGACTTTGAGCTTAAAACCGAAAAAGCAAGAGCATGTCTGCCTAAAGAAGTTTCTCATAAGGATGCAGTATATAATCTTTCAAGAGCTGCACTTTTCTCAGCTTCCCTTCTTACAGGAAAATTTGAAAATCTTCGCACAGCAGTGCATGACAAGCTTCATCAGCCATACCGCATGGAGCTTATACCCAATGCAAGGGAAGTATTTAATATTGCGTATAATCACGGCGCATACGGTGCATATATAAGCGGTGCAGGTCCGACAATTGTCGCTATTGCAGATGAAAACAATACATATTTTGCAGGCAAAATGAGGTTTTCTCTGGATAATTCAGGTCTGAGCGGATGGCAGGTAAAGGAATTTCATATTGATAATGACGGAACAAAAATCATAGAAGATTAATTCCTTATTTTAGCAGAAAAAGGTGGAAGCAATTGCTTTCACCTTTTATTTTTTTACATTTGTATAATAAAAAACCGCCAGCTGTGTTCTGTCTCTCAGATTCAGTTTTTCAAGTATGCTGCTCAGATAATTTCTCACAGTGCCCTCGCTGAGAAATAGCTCTGCTGCGATCTCCTTATTGCTTAATCCTTCTGATACCAAACCAATTATTTCCTGTTCTTTATCATTTATTCCATAGGAGACGTAGTCAAAATCAGCATTGTTTTTCATAAGTTCAGGCAGCTTTGTAACTATTTTTTCACCGAAAACACTTTGTCCTCTTATAACTGCTTCAAGCGCAGGAGCAATACCTTCAAAATCCTGCTTTAGTATATATCCTTTAGCACCGATATTCAGTGCCTTGACAATGTATTCATCATCAGCGAAGGTTGTAAGATAGAGGATTTTTGCACTTTTGTCTGATGCAAGAATTTTTTCTCCTGCTTCAAGGCCACTCATTCCCTGCATTCTTATATCCATAAGCATTACGTCAGGTTTATATTTCTGATACAGCAAAATTGCGTCTTCTCCGCTTTCGCCAACAGCAATTACGTTAATACGCCCTGTACTTTCAAGTATTGTTTTAAGAGAAGCAGATACCAGTCTGTCATCATCCGTAATAATTATATCCATTTTACATTACCTCTTGCATAAGCTTTCGTTTTTCGGAATCGAAAGAAAAACCCTGAACCCGTTTTCAGAAGGTGTAAAGCTGATTATCCCGCCTTCGTTTTCAGCTCGTTCTCTCATATTTGCAAGTCCTATTCCACTGTTGTTTATTTTACTGCATTTACCATTATCCGTAACAGAAAGCTGATAGAATGCAGGATGTTCTCTTATTATCACTCTGATTCTGTCGCCGTTTGAATGTTTAACTGCATTTGAAATACTTTCCTTTAAAACACCAAGTATACACAGCTTAATATTCTGCGGAACATTTTCGGAAATATCCAGATCCAGCTGAACATTAAATCTCATTTCAGAAGGTTTAAGATATTCCTCGGCAGCATGTTTTAAATCAATTGAATCGTCATGAAGATCATGTACACTTGTACGAATGCTCGTCATGGCATTATCGAGCGTATCCTTCAAATCGCAAAGTGCGGATTTCTGCATTTCATCATGGCTTGTAACAATAAGTGCACCTGCCTGGAGCAGGGATCTTGTCAGCATATGTCCTACATTATCATGTATTTCTCTTGCAATGCGGTTTCGTTCCTTCAAAGTTGCAAGATGGATCTCATTATCCTGTGTTTCGCGCAGCCTCTGGTTTTTCTGCGCAAGGATCATGTGCTGTTCGATTGCATTGTCCCGTGTTTCGTGAAGTTTTTCTGTTATTTTGGCAAGAGCGTATGTTCGCTTGTAAAGAATCATAGAAAGAACAAATCCAAGTGCAATGAGTGAAAGCTGAATCACCTTGAACTGTGAAGCATTGATCAGAGCACCAAATGCCGGCAGACAAAGCCATTTTCTTTTTTCGCATAAAGCATCATAAAAAATCAGCGGAGCTGTACAGAATCCGACCGGAAAGATTATACATAAGACAGATTCAGCGGCAATAATGATAAAAGATGAACGTCTGCCTGAAAAAAACTGTGTAAGCGATGAAGCTCCAGCAGAAACTAGAATAGCAATAACAGGAGCGATAACATCATCAGACATAATGCAGGTAATAAGACACAAAAACCAAATTATTGTTTTATCTGCAAGCCTGTTCAACCGGAACATTCCTTTCTGTTATTTTTTATTATAACATAAAATCGAAGATTTTTGATATAATTGTCCGATATGCAGGGAGCAAATTTCTGATTTGCGTATCTGCAAGGACAGTAAAATAAATTATAATAAATGCTGTGCATTTATTATAGCA
This sequence comes from Porcipelethomonas sp., assembly GCA_051881915.1. Taxonomy (GTDB): domain Bacteria; phylum Bacillota; class Clostridia; order Oscillospirales; family Ruminococcaceae; genus Porcipelethomonas. The sequence goes on from JBJEQV010000045.1 coordinate 3,739, forward strand.
TATTTTATTTTTATTTGCCACAATTTTTTTATTATTTTATGGTTTAATTTATGTATTCACTTTTATACTATGAATATTGAAATATTAAACGGCGTGTGGTATAATATTATTGTATATAAATATGCATGTGCCTGAATCTGACCTTCTCTGACAGGCAGATATCCGGCATATGCCTGACAATTAAATGCTATATTATGGCAAAAGGAGAAATTTATGAAAAATACGGTTGCAACAATTCTGAAGCAAAAGCTCGCCGGCGAGAAGATCACAATGTTGACTGCCTATGATTACTCCACATCAAAGCTTATGGATGAAAGCGGAATCAATGCTATTTTAGTTGGCGATTCCCTGGGAAATACTATTCTCGGGTATGAAAATACTATTTCCGTTACAATGGAAGATATGATCCATCACAGTGCAGCAGTCAGCAGAGGCGCAAAAAATGCTCTTATAGTAACTGATATGCCGTTCATGTCCTATCAGACTTCTGTTTATGATGCCGTTGTGAATGCAGGCAGACTTATGAAGGAAGGTCATGCAAATGCAGTAAAGCTTGAAGGCGGTGTTGACTTTACAGAGCATATAAAGGCAATTACTGCTTCCTCGATTCCTGTTATGGGACATATCGGCATGACTCCGCAGTCAGTAAATGTCTTCGGAGGTTTCAGGCTTCAGGGCTCAGACAGAAATTCTGCTGCAAGGGTTATCGCAGATGCAAAAGCAGTTCAGGAAGCCAGTGCTTTTGCTGTTGTACTTGAATGCGTTCCCGGTGATCTTGCTGCATATATAACTAAAATGCTGGATATCCCTACAATAGGTATCGGTGCAGGAAGCGAATGCGACGGTCAGGTACTTGTCTACCAGGATATGCTAGGCATGTATTCGGATTTCACTCCTAAATTCGTGAAGAAATTTGCTGATATCGGTGAAGTCATGAAAAATGCCTTCAGCAATTATATAGATGAGGTCAGAAAAGGAAGTTTTCCTGCTGAAGACAATACTTTTTCAGCAAAAATGGAGCTAGACTTCGATGAAATAGCAAATGAAACGGAGAAATGAAAATGAAACTTGTAAAAACAATAGATGAAGTAAGAAAAACAGTCAGCCAATGGAAAAAAGAAGGCCTTACGATCGGATTTGTTCCGACTATGGGCTATCTTCATCAGGGACATCAGAGTCTAATAAAGCGCGCCGGAGAAAATGACAGAGTCGTAGTAAGCATATTCGTCAACCCTATTCAGTTCTGTCCGGGCGAAGATTTTGCTTCTTATCCCCGTGATATAAAGCATGACATGAAAAAATGTGAAGAAGCAGGAGCTGATCTTGTTTTTGCACCGGACGCAGAAGAAATGTATATGGAAGATTTCAGCACCTTTGTTGATATGACAGGTCCTACCGAAGATCTTTGCGGAAAAACAAGACCGGGACATTTCAGAGGAGTATGCACAGTTGTAAACAAGTTATTCAATATTGTGACTCCTGACAAAGCTTATTTCGGTGAAAAGGATGCTCAGCAGCTTGCTGTGATCAGAAGAATGGTAAGAGATCTGAATATAAATATTGAAATAGTCGGATGTCCTATAATCCGTGAGAAAGACGGTCTTGCCAAAAGTTCAAGAAACACTTATCTTTCCGATGAGGAGCGCAAAGCGGCTCTTGTTATAAACAGGGCAATGTCACATGGCAGACAGATGATAGAAAACGGAGAAAAAAACTGTCAGACAATTGTCTCTGAGATCATATCCATTATTGAGAAGGAACCGCTTGCTAAAATCGATTATGTAAAAATTGTGGACGCTGACAGCATAAAGCCTGTATCAGAAGTCAGCGGAAGGATCCTTGCAGCAGCGGCTGTTTACATTGGAAAAACACGACTTATAGATAATTTTATTACAGGAGAGTAAATATGGTTCTTACAATGCTGAAAAGCAAGCTTCACAGAGTAACCGTTACCGAGGCAAACCTGAATTATGTCGGAAGCGTTACGATTGATTCACGTCTTATGAAGATTGCGGGAATTTATGAGTATGAAAAAGTACAGATAGTTGATATAAACAATGGAAACCGTCTTGAAACATACGTTATAAGCGGTGAGGAAAATTCCGGAGTCATATGCCTTAACGGAGCAGCAGCAAGGTGTGTTCAGCCGGGAGATAAAGTTATCATTATGGCTTATGCACAGTTGACGCCAGAAGAAGCAGAAAATCACATCCCGACAGTAGTTATCGTTGATGATGAAAACAAATATATTGAAGCAAGAAATGCTGAGACACACGGCAGCATCGTCTGATTTCCGGAGGGTTAAAATATGCTTTTAGCTATTGATATCGGAAATTCCACAGTGGTTATGGGCTGCATGGACAACGGAAAGCTTATTGCCCATGAACGCTCGGTAACTGATTCATCTGAAATAGAAATAAACTATACCGACAAAATAAACATTCTGATCGAACGTTCGGGAATATCGCCAGAATGTATAGACGGAGTTGTAATCTCTTCTGTGGTTCCTCTTATGACTGATGTTCTGCAAAAGGCAGTACTGAATGTTACGGGGAAAAATCCGCTTATTGTAAAATCCGGTTTAAAATATAATTTCAAAATAGGCGTAAAAAATCTGGAAAGCCTTGGAAGCGACAGAATCTCATGTGCTGCCGCTGCAATTGAGAAGTATGGTGCTCCGCTCATTATTGCCGATATGGGTACTGCAACAACTATTTCAGTGATAGACCGTAAAAATGTCTTTATCGGCGGACTCATCCTTCCGGGTGTGAAAACAGCTATGAACGCTCTCATTAACAATACTGCTCAGCTCCCGCAGATAAAGCTTCCAAAGCATACAGAAAAGATAATCGGTCATGATACAGTAAGCGCCATTGAAAATGGTATCGTTTACGGAAACGCTGCATGCCTTGACGGACTGCTGGACAGAATATCGGAAGAGCTTGGTTATTCTCCGAAGGTAATTGCAACCGGCGGCAATATGCCTGCTATAATCCCCTTCTGCCGACATGAAATGAACATGGACAGGCATCTGCTGCTGAAAGGGCTTGATCTTATTTTCAATGATAACAGGGAGGCTTTTGAAAATGCTTAGAGGTAAAAACATTCTTATCGGCATAACGGGCGGAATTGCCGCATATAAAATCGCCGGTCTTTGCAGTACCTTAAAAAAATACAACGCTGAAATAACAGTAATGATGACGGAAAATGCATGCAGATTTATTACTCCGCTTACAATTGAAACACTTACCCAGAGCAAATGTCTTATTGATACATTCGACAGGAATTTTCAGTATGATGTAAAACATGTTTCTGCTGCGAACAAAGCTGATGTTCTGATGATTGCTCCTGCAACTGCAAATGTAATAGGCAAGCTTTCATGGGGAATTGCAGATGATATGCTCACAACAACTGCAATGGCATGCAAATGCAGTCGGATCATTGCTCCGGCAATGAACACGAATATGTACACAAATCCTGTCGTACAGGAAAACCTCAGAAGACTTTCCGGATTCGGATGGGAGGTTATTCCTGCTGACAGCGGTCATCTTGCCTGCGGCGATTCAGGCATCGGAAGAATGCCTTCAGAGGATGTTCTTTTATCATATATTCTGAGAGCTGCTGCATGTAAAAAGGATCTTAACGGAAAGCGTATACTCATCACCGCAGGTCCTACACGGGAAGCAATAGACCCTGTTCGCTTTATTACAAACCATTCAACCGGAAAAATGGGATATGCATTAGCTAACAGAGCAATGCTGAGAGGAGCTGATGTAACACTTATAACAGGTAAAACATCAATTACCCCTCCCCCATTCATAAATATTATAAATGTTGAAAGTGCAGCTGATATGTATAATGCTGTTATGGAAAATTCAGAAAATTCCGACATTATCATTATGTCTGCTGCTGTTGCTGATTACAGACCGTCAGTTGTTGCGGAAAACAAAATAAAGAAAAAAGATGAAAATATGAGCATAGAGCTGGAGAGGACTTCGGACATACTTGAAGGCGTATGCAAAAAAAGACATAAAGGACAGTTTATATGCGGATTTTCCATGGAAACAGAAAACCTTATAGAAAATTCCAGAGCTAAGCTTGAGAGAAAGGGCTGTGATATGATTGCTGCAAACAGTCTTAATTGCAGCGGTGCCGGATTCGGAACCGATACGAATGTACTTACCCTTATTACTAAAGAAAAAACTACTGAACTTCCTATAATGAGTAAAGATAACGCTGCTGATAAAATTCTTGATGAAGTACTTCATTTGACAAATCTGTAAAAATATGTTATGATAAATTATTAAATATTTGAAAGGAATCGTCAAATGCAATTTAAAGAACTGCAGCTATCCGAAGAACTTCTCAAGGCGATCGACTCTATCGGATTTACAGATATGACCGAAATCCAGGAAAAAAGCATTCCTGCGATTTTAAGCGGCTCCGATGTCATCGGCCGTTCCAATACCGGAACAGGTAAGACAGCTGCTTTCGGTATTCCTGCTGTCGAACAAACTGACAGGGATACTGATTATGTCAGGACGCTTATTCTGTGTCCTACCCGGGAGCTTGCTTTACAGGCATCAGAGGTATTAAAAAAATTTTCAAGGTATATGCCCTGGGTAAAGACATCTGCTGTTTTCGGCGGTGCAAGCATGGAAAAGCAGATTTTTGAACTCAAAAGAGGTGCTAACATAGTAGTAGGGACTCCGGGACGTGTTATGGATCACATTCGACGAAGGACCCTTAAACTTCAGGATCTGAAAATGATCATCCTTGATGAAGCGGACGAAATGCTGAACATGGGATTCAGAGAAGATATTGAAGAAATACTGAAATATGTACCTGAGGAAAGGCAAACTATTCTGTTTTCTGCAACAATGCCTCCTGAAATACTTGCTATTACAGACAGGTATCAGAATGCCCCTGTTATGATAAAAGCGCTCGCCAAAAGCAGAACAGTAGAAGCGATTGAACAATTTTATTATTCTGTTCCTTCAGGACAGAAATTTGATGCGCTCCATATCATACTTGATTATTTTGCGCCAAAATCATCAATGGTCTTCTGCAACACCAAGAAAACGGTTGACGATCTTACACAGTTTCTTATTTCAGCAGGATTCAGAGCCGATGGTCTGCATGGTGACATGAAACAGAATCAGCGCACAGCTGTAATGAATTCATTCAAGTCGGGAAAAACTTCAATTCTGGTTGCTACGGATGTTGCTGCAAGGGGAATTGATGTAAGCGGAGTGGATTCGGTTTTTAATTTTGATCTGCCGCAGGACAACGAATACTATATTCACCGTATAGGCCGTACCGGGCGTGCAGGCAAATCAGGAACCGCCTATACACTGGTCTGTGGAAAGAAACAGATCTATAACCTGAAATCGATTGCAAAATATACAAAATCTGAAATAAGGGAAAGTGAACTGCCTTCCCGACAGGATGTTATTTCTGTCAAGCTCGGCAAAATTTCAGACAAAGTAAAGCTTGCATGTAAATCCGATTTCATTCCGGAAACTGATGATATGATGAATATTCTTGCGGAAAGCGGTCTTTCAGCTGAAGATATTGCAAGAGCACTTATAAACAGACGTCTTGTAAAAGAACTAAAAAATATTCCCGAAGTTAAAACAGTCAGATACCGAAACGATCCTAAAAAACAATCAGTTTTAAAAAATGATTCAAAGCTTTCAAAGGTTGTTATAAGCGTTGGTAAAATGCATAGGATCGCTCCCAATTTTATACTGGGTGCTCTTGTCGATGCAACCGGTATGTCAGGAAAAAGCTTCGGTAAAATCGATATTCATGATCATCATACAACTGTTGAGGTTCCCGATTCTGAGATTGAATATATTATTAAATCATTGAATCACGGGAAAATAAACGGAAACAGAGTTACCGTAAAAAAATATGAAACCCGTTTCGGTCAGAAAAATGCAAGAACGAAGTCTGAAAATCATCAAAGAGGCGGAAACAAAAAATTCAACAGGAAAAAAGCTAATAAAAAGAAATGATATTCTGGGGGGAATTTCATGAGGATTCTTATTGTTGAAGATGAAGAAGCAATTGCTGACGCTATTGTCCATATCCTTACTAAAAATAAATACATTGCGGATGCATGCTACGACGGTGAATGCGGTCTGGATAATGCTCTGTCAGGTATTTATGATTTGATAATTCTTGATATCATGCTGCCTAAAATTAATGGACTGGATATACTGCGTAAAATTCGTGAAAATAATATCTCCTGCCCCGTTATGCTTCTTACTGCTAAGGATGAAATCAGCGATAAGGTAAAAGGACTTGATTACGGCGCTGATGATTACCTTACAAAACCATTTGCAATGGATGAGCTTCTTGCAAGAATAAGATGTTTATGCAGAAGAAGAACAAATGTTAATACCGAAAATTGTATTGTTTTTTCTGACATAAAGCTTAATCTTCAGACATATGAGCTTTCCGGAATCAACGGTTCATTTACACTCGGTCTTAAAGAATTCAGCATAATGGAGCAGTTTATAAGCAACCCTAACAAAGTTATAAGTAAGGAATCACTCATTGAAAAAATATGGGGATACGATTCTGATGCGGAATATAATAATGTTGAGGTCTATATTTCATTTTTAAGAAAAAAACTCAATCATATAAATTCAGGTTCATCAATAAAAACAGTTCGCGGCGTGGGATATCGTTTGGAGGAAACTAAATGATAAAACGTCTGAAGCGCAGATTTATTATTGTCAATATGAGTATTCTTACCTGCGTTTTACTTGCAATTCTGTCATCCGTATTTGTACTTATGTACAATTCCGAAGTGAATGTTTCTTATCAGTTCATGGAATCTGTTCTTTATCAGAAAGAAATCAGAGATCCGAATAGAATGGATGATAACGAAATCCAGAATATGAATTCAGTGGATTCGGGTATCATTGTTCCGCTTACATTTGATTTTCAGGATGATAATATGTATGATGATTATTATGATGACAGGTATCCTGATGATTTTGTTCCGGACATTAAAAACCCTCCTTTTGATGAAAACGGAGATAAATGGAATCCCCCTTTTGAAGATGAAAATGGCAACATATGGCCCCCTTCATATGAAGAACCGCCTACGGAAGGCAGGGAAAATGAAAGTAAACCTGATGATTCCGATTCTATGGACTCAACGGAATCCATAAAAGAAGAACAAAATCATATCCGGCCTACTGATGAAAACAGTAAGCCATCTAATGAAAAACCTGACGATTCATATGGTTCTGAAGAGAAAAATCCAAATAATCAATCAGAAGAAACACAAAAACAAGAAACCACTATTTCATCATCCAAATCAGAAAAAAATACCGAAGCAACAGTTACGAGTCAGGTTGTTACAAAACCTGCTCTTCCGGAAAAAAAGGATAAACCTGATCCTTATATGGGAAATGTAAAACGAACACACATTTATGTAAGGTTCAGAACGCCCGATGATATAGAAGAAATCCTTTACAGATACTGTAATACGGAAGACGATAGCGCCGTTTCAGAGGCTGTACATATAATATCCGAAGGCAAAAAGGAACGAGGAAAAATTTCTATTAATAATCAGAAATTCAGATATCTTTTAAACAAATCCATACCATTTGACGACTATGAACTTGTCCTTCTGGACAGAACTCTTGAAATCTCTACTGTTAATCGTCTTCTTTTCATATTTATAATTATCGGCGGCCTTGGTATGGTTTTTGCATTCGGTATAAGTGTTCTTCTTGCTAACTGGACAATAAAACCTGTTGATCGTGCATGGAATCAGCAGAAACAATTTGTTGCTGATGCATCTCATGAGTTGAAGACACCCCTTACAGTCATTTCCGCTAATACGGATGTAATATTGTCAAGTCCTGATGATTTGGTGAAAAATCAGACCAAATGGCTGAATTATATCAAATCAGAAACAGTCAGAATGTCAAAGCTGGTTAATAACATGCTGTATATTGCTAAATATGATACCAATCACGCTAATGTGGAGATACAAACCTTTAATTTAAGCAATATGCTGACCAGTACATGTCTTCAGTTTGAAAATATTATTTTTGAAAACGGGAAAACTCTTGAAACAAATATAAATAATGGTATCAGTATTCAGGGGGATGAAGACAAGATAAAACAGCTGATAACAATTCTGCTTGATAATTCAGTCAAGTATTCAACAGAAAGCGGTAAAATTTCTGTTTCACTTACTTCTGAAAAAGGCAAAGCATGTATTGAGGTTTCAAATTCCAGTGAACCTATTTCTTCAGATCAGCTCAGCAAAATTTTTGATAGGTTCTATCGTGTAGATGATTCAAGAAACAGCAAAACAGGTGGTTCAGGCCTTGGTTTAAATATTGCAAAAACTATTGTTGAAGCTCATCATGGAAGCATTTCTGCAAAATATCGCAATGGAGTTATTTCATTTATAATTATAATTTAAAATTTTAAAAGACTGCTTTTAGCAGTCTTTTATTTTATATTTTTTTGTATATAATAAACTAATAAGGCAGTACTATAATAAAATAGTAAAATAATCTGAAAGGAAATTATTATGAATTTTAGTGTAAATGAAATTGTACTAAAAAAATATGGAAAATCAATTCCTGAATGTACAGACGAGGAAATTTATTATGCTTTGCTTGAAACTGTTCAGAAGCTTTCGTCGGCAAAATATTCTTTCTCAGATGAGAAAAAGAAGCTTTACTATATCTCAGCAGAATTTCTGCTCGGAAAGCTTCTTTCCAATAATCTTATAAATATTGGTTTATATGATGAAGTGAAAAAACAGCTTGAAGAATATGGAAAAAGCTTATCCGAGATAGAAGACATTGAACCCGAACCATCACTTGGCAATGGAGGACTTGGACGTCTTGCAGCATGTTTTCTGGATTCAATTGCAACACTCGGATTAAACGGAGATGGTATTGGTATTAATTATCACTGCGGATTATTCAGACAAAAATTTGAAAACAATATGCAGACTGAACTTCCAGATAAATGGATAGAAGAAAAAAACTGGCTTTATAAAACTGATAAAACGTATAAAGTTGATTTTAAAGATGTCTCAGTAACCGCAAGATTATATGATATAAATATTACAGGCTATGAAAACAGAACAAACAAACTTCATCTTTTTGACATAGAAACCATAGATGAATCCATAATTAAAAACGGAATAAGTTTTAACAAGTCAGATATAGAAAAAAACCTTACTCTTTTTTTGTACCCTGATGACAGTAACGAAACAGGAAAACTTCTTCGTATTTACCAGCAGTACTTTATGGTAAGCTGCGGAGCGAGATTCATACTTGAAGAATGTGAAGCAAAGGGCTGCAATTTATATAATCTTCCTGATTATGCTGTAATTCAGATCAATGACACTCATCCTACAATGATAATTCCGGAATTGATCCGACTTTTATGTGACCGGGGAATTGAAATGGATGATTCCATTGAAATTGTAAGCAGAATCTGTGCATACACTAATCACACTATTCTTGCAGAGGCTCTGGAAAAATGGGATATATCAAGTCTGAAAAAAACCGTTCCTCAGCTTGTACCAATCATAGAAATTCTTGATAATAAGATAAGAAGAAAATATGATAATAATAATCTCTGTATTATAGATAAGAACGATCTTGTTCATATGGCTCATATTGATATTCACTACTGTTTCAGTGTTAACGGTGTTGCAAGTCTTCACACTGACATTCTCAAAAAAAATGAACTGAAGGATTTCTATGATATATATCCCGGGAAATTTAATAATAAAACAAATGGGATCACCTTCAGAAGATGGATCATGCACTGTAATCCTGATCTTTCAGACTTTATTACTTCTCTTATTGGCGATAAATGGAAGAAGGATGCTTCTGAACTTGAAAAACTTACAGATTATAAAAATGATGAAAATGTATTGAACAAATTACTTGAAATAAAATCAGATAACAAGAAAAAGCTTTGCATTTATCTTAAGCAGACTCAGAATATTGATATAAATCATGATACGATTTTTGATATACAGATCAAACGTCTTCACGAATACAAACGGCAGCAGCTGAATGCTTTATATGTAATTCATAAATATTTTGAAATAAAATCCGGCAAAAAACCTTCTTTACCGATTACTGTAATTTTTGGTGCAAAAGCTGCCCCCGCATATATTATTGCGCAGGATATAATTCATCTTATACTGTGTCTTCAGGAGCTGATCAATAATGACAGTGAAGTGAATCCTTATCTTAAAGTAGTAATGGTGGAAAACTACAACGTTACCAAAGCAGAGTATCTTATACCTGCATGTGATATTTCAGAACAAATTTCACTTGCATCAAAAGAAGCAAGCGGCACAGGAAATATGAAATTTATGCTTAACGGTGCAATAACGCTTGGTACAGAAGACGGAGCAAATGTAGAGATACACAGGCTCGTTGGAGACGATAATATTTATATATTCGGTGAATCAAGTGATACGGTTGTAAAACGTTATGCAGAAAGCAGCTACAAGGCAGAAGAATATTATAGAAATGACAAGGAAATCCAAAGAGCCGTTGACTTTATCACAGGAAAAGAGATGCTTGAAATCGGCAATAAAGAACGTCTCGAAAGACTGAAAAGTGAACTTATCAATAAAGACTGGTTTATGACATTCCCGGATTTTAAGAACTACATCTCCCGGAAGGAACAGGCGTTTTCAGACTATGTGAACAGAATTGTATGGGCTGAGAAAATGCTTGTAAACATCAGCAAAGCAGGATATTTTTCATCTGACAGAACTATTTCAGAATATAACAGAGATATCTGGAAGCTCAAATAATTTATACTTTATAAAAACGGAGGAAAATATGGACAAAGGAAAGAAAATAGAACTCACCGCTCCGCTCAGCGGAAAAGTCGTTTCACTTGACAGTGTGCCGGATCCTGTATTTTCAGAAAGGGTACTTGGAGACGGATGTGCAATAATTCCTGATGACGGTAAAATATACAGTCCTGTTGACGGTGTTATATCCTCAGTTGCAGAAACTAAACATGCATACGGATTTACATCTTCGGATAATATTGAAATAATGGTGCATTTCGGACTTGAAACGGTATCACTTAATGGTAAAGGATTTATTTCTCATGTGAAAACAGGTGATAGAGTCAGAAAAGGAGACCTTATATGTGAGGTGGATATTGAACTGCTTAAATCAAAAAAAATAAATCCTATAACACCTGTTTTGATTTGTGACGGCGCTGACGGAATGGAAATTAAAATACACGAAGGAAATGTAAAAGCAGCTGAAGATAATATTATAACCATTAATGAAAAGACAACACAAGAGGAAATTACAGAAAAAAAGGCTAAAAAATCACCTTTGAATTTTGACTTTCTGCAAAAGCTTGGAAAAGTTCTTATGGTTGTTATTGCAGTAATGCCTGCAGCGGGATTAATGATAAGTTTGGGAAAACTTGTTGTTATGGCAGGAGGTGATACACAGATAATAAATACAATCGGCGGAATCATGGAAAATATAGGCTGGGCCATTATTAACAACCTTCATGTATTATTTGCAGTTGCAATTGGCGGATCATGGGCAAAAGAAAAAGCCGGAGGTGCATTTGCTGCGCTAATTGCATTTATTCTTATTAATAATATTACAGGAACAATTTTTGGAGTCACATCGGAAATGCTTAATGATCCGAATTCTGTGACTCATACACTGTTTGGCAAAGAAATTGCCGTTGACGGATATTTCACCTCAGTTCTCGGTGCTCCGGCACTTAATATGGGTGTATTTGTGGGTATTATAGCAGGATTTACTGGCGGCATTATATACAACAAATACTATAATTTCCGAAAGCTTCCCGATGCTCTTGCATTTTTTAACGGTAAGAGATTTGTTCCGCTTGTGGTTATTTTATGGTCAGTCATAATTTCACTGATACTTGCGATAGTATGGCCGGTAATTCAGCTTGGAATCAATAATTTTGGAATCTGGATTGCCAACTCTTCAGAAACCTCCCCTATACTTGCTCCGTTTGTTTACGGAACACTTGAACGTTTACTTCTCCCCTTTGGTTTACACCATATGCTTACTATCCCTATGAACTATACTTCTTTCGGAGGAACCTATCTTATCCAGACAGGTGCAAATGCGGGATCTGCCGTTTTTGGTCAGGATCCACTCTGGCTTGCGTGGGTTACTGATCTTATAAACTTCAAAAGCTCCGGGAACACCGGCGCATATAATAATCTTATGGAAACGGTTATTCCTGCAAGATTTAAAGTAGGTCAGATGATTGGTGCAACAGGACTTCTTTTGGGTGTTGCTCTTGCGATGTACCGCAGAGTTGACAGAGACAGGAGAAGCAAATATAAATCCATGTATTTTTCTACTGCTCTTGCAGTATTTCTGACGGGTGTTACCGAGCCGATCGAATTTATGTTTATGTTCTGTGCAATTCCATTGTATATTGTTTATGCTATTTTACAAGGTTTGGCGTTTGCCCTGGCAGGAATAGTTGATCTGCGTCTCCATTCCTTCGGAAACCTTGAACTTTTTACAAGAATACCAATGTCTCTTAAAGCAGGACTTGGAAAAGACATTATAAATTTCGTTATTGCAGTAATATTGTTCTTTATAATCGGCTATTTTGTGGCATATTTTATGATCGGAAAATTCAGATATGCAACTCCCGGACGGCTTGGAAATTACACTGATGAAAACAATACTGACTTTTCTTCAGAATCCCCAAAAAAACAATCATCTGATACGAACAGTCAGCCTGAAAGGATCATTGCTCTGTTGGGAGGTCGTGAAAATATTTATCTCGTTGACGCATGTATGACAAGACTCAGAGTTACGGTGAAAAATCCTGATATTGTAGCGGGTCCTGATAAATGGAAAGAAGAAGGTGCACTTGGGATTGTTAAAAAAGACACAGGCATTCAGTTGATTTATGGACCGAAAGCAGATATACTGAAATCGGATATTAACGATATACTGTAAGGGAGTGGTCAACATCAGAATACTGACGCTTAACACACACAGTCTTATAGAGGAAAATTATCAAACAAAGCTCAATGAATTTGTCAATGCGGTTTCTGAGCTTTCACCTGATATTATCGCTTTACAGGAAGTCAATCAGTCAGCCGGATCAATGGAAATACAGAAAGAAAAACTGACAGGGTATATCCCATGTCAGTTCAGAATCCCCGTAAAAGAAGACAATCATGTTTATAACGCCGTAAAGATGCTTTCTGAAAAAGGCATAAAATATTACTGGACATATCTGCCCATAAAAAACGGATATGACAGATTTGACGAAGGTCTGGCACTTATGAGTATTCATCCATTTGAGCAGACAGATATATTCCGGATCAGTAAAACTAATGACTATTTCAACTGGAAAACCAGAATGGCACTAGGAATTTTTTCAGGCGGGGAATGGTACTACTGCGTTCATACAAGCTGGTGGAACGATAAGGATGAGCCATTTTCTGAGCAATGGAAAAGGATAAGTGCTTATTTGGATCACAGAGACAACGTATGGCTCATGGGTGATTTCAATAATCCGGCACATATAAAAAACGAAGGATACGATACTGTTCTCAGCTATGGATGGTATGACACCTATGAACTTGCAGAAACTAAGGATAACGGAATTACTGTAGGTACAATTATTGATGGCTGGAAAGAAAGAATTTCTGATACTGATGGACTTAGAATAGATTATATTTGGAAAAATTCCAGATGCAGGATAAAAAGCTCCACAGTGATATTTAATGAAAAAAACTTTAATAAAGTATCTGACCATTTCGGAATAATAATAGATACAGTCTGAACATTATACTATACAATAAAACGCCATAAATACGTAAAAATACGTAGTTTATGGCGTTAACTGTTTTATCAGATATTATGATGCATTTTAGCAGCTGTCAAAGTGTTTTTCATAAGCATTGCTATTGTCATCGGGCCAACACCGCCAGGAACAGGTGTAATGAATGAAGTTTTTTTACTTACGTTTTCAAAATCAACATCTCCGCAAAGTTTTCCGTTTTCAAGTCTGTTCATTCCAACATCAATAACTACTGCGCCTTCCTTGACCATGTCCTCAGTAACAAAGTTTGCTCTGCCGACAGCTGCAACAAGAATATCTGCATTGCTGCATATTTCTTTCAGATTCTGTGTTTTAGAGTGGCATATTGTTACTGTTCCGCTTCTGTGAAGAAGAAGCATTGCCATTGGCTTGCCCACGATATTGCTTCTGCCGATTACAACACATGACT
>JBJEQV010000046.1:0-17953 GCA_051881915.1 Porcipelethomonas sp.
TATGAAAATATAGAGAAAGTCATTTCATCTCTTGGAGGAAAAATAAAAAGGATCTGAAAATTCTTGCACGAAAGGTCATAACAAAATGAGGGAAGTAGTAAAGACAAATGTAAAAAGAAATGAAAGCAGTAAGCGTACACGACGGCGAAGACGCAATATGCCGCTTTATGTTTTTTTAGTGTTTCTGCTGGTGCTTGCAATAGGCGTTACTCTTTCGATAACACTGTTTTTCAATATAAACACAATTACTGTCAGGGGCGAGTCTGATTACAGCAATGACGATATAATAAGTGTTTCTGGAATACGTCAGGGGGATAATCTTGTAAGGCTTGACGCCAAAGGCGCAGAAAAAAGAATACTTGCCAGTATGATCTACATTGAAGAGGCAGACGTAAAGAAGAAATATCCTGACAGCATAGAAATAAGTATTACCAGGAGCCGCATTGCGGCATGTGTCAGCTGTGATGACGGATTTCTGCTTGTTTCTTCAAAGGGACGAATACTTGACAAGGTCAGCGAAACAGACAGTTCACTTATGAGGATAGATGGATTTGAGCCGGCAAACGAAACTCTCGGAACCAACCTGAAGTCTTCAGACGAGCAGAAGGACAGTATCGTTCTTGAACTTCTGGATGCTATTTTCAGCAAGGAAAAACAGCGTGTAAGGCAGGTCGATATGACCGACAAATATGACATAAAAGTGAATTTTGAGGACAGAATCACTTTTGAAATGGGTAATTCAAACGACATTGCATATAAGCTTGAGCTTGCAGATACGGTGCTTGATGATATGAGCGGCGATAAAACGGGAACTATGAGTATGGTCGGAACAAATCAGATTTCCTTCCGGAGCAGTAATGACAAAGCAACAGGAAGCGGTGCCAGGATCCCGGTAAGTGATGAGGATATGCCGGATTCGGGAGTTGCTCCTCCCGGAGGAAACGCGACAGATCCGTCTTCGGATAACGGCAGTGAAAGTCCGGATGAAAATACGTATTCGGATGAATATCCTGATGAGGATACTGAGGAAGTATGGCAGGAAGACGAATATTACGAGGATGAATATTATGAGGATGAATATTACAGCGAAGATGAAGAATATGACGGTGAATGGTGATTTTTGCTGAATAAAGTGAAAAAATAAATTTAAAAAAATTTCAATTAGCTCTTGAAATATTCAATAAAGTATGTTAATATAATAATATGTATTGTAATATTGAGTTTAATGACTGAGTTTTCAGGGATTGAAATAAACATAGGAGGAATTTTAAATGACAGACTTCAATTTTGAGGAAGCTTTTGACCCGCAGGTTAATATTAAGGTTATCGGTGTAGGCGGCGGCGGCGGAAACGCTCTTAATTGTATGGTTGATGCCGGCGTCAAGGATATTGAGTATATTGCAGTTAACACTGACGCCAAGGCACTTAACAGATCAAAGGCTACAACAAAAATTCAGATAGGTGCAAAGCTCACAAAGGGAAGAGGTGCCGGAAACAGACCTGAAGTCGGAGAGCGTTCGGCTGAGGAAAACAGAGATGAGATCGAAGCTTCACTCAAGGGAGCTGATATGGTGTTCATTACAGCCGGAATGGGCGGCGGTACCGGTACAGGCGCAGCTCCGGTTGTTGCTGAGATCGCTCAGGAAATGGGACTTCTTACAGTTGCTGTTGTAACAAAGCCTTTCGCCTTTGAAAGAGAGCAGAAGATGCTTCAGGCTGAAAGAGGTATCGACGAGCTTAAAAAATACGTTGATTCACTTATCGTTATTCCTAACGAAAAGCTTCTTGACGGTCTTGAAAAGCAGCCTACAATGAGAGAATCTTTCTCACTGGCTGATGATATTCTCAAGACAGGTGTAAAGAGTATTTCTGACCTTATCACAGAGGACGGATACATAAATCTTGATTTTGCTGACGTATCAACGATCATGAAGGGCGCTGGCTATGCTCACATGGCTATCGGTCATGGTTCGGGCAAGGATAAGGCTGCTGAGGCTGCAAAGTCTGTTATTTCCAGCCCGCTGCTTGAAACTTCAATTTCCGGTGCAAGACGTCTCCTTATCAACATTACAATGTCTGAAGACATTATGGCTTCTGATGTAGACGTTGCAACAAAGATGATCACAGATACTGCTGCTGATGATGTTGAGTTTATCTTTGGTACGGCATTTAAGGAAGACATGAATGATGAAATGACAATAACAGTTATTGCTGCAGGATACGGCGACGATGTTGCTCCCGGCGGTGAAGAGGTTATTCCGATCGATAATCCTCTGCTTGATGACAGCAAGAAGGACACGACAGAAGATGATCTTGATGAAATTCTCAGAATGCTTGAAAAATAATAAAATAAAAATGACGGTCGGAGTTTTTTCGGCCGTTTTTTGTTTTTAACAAAATAAACTAAAATAAGCTTGATTTTGAGAAAATACTATGCTATAATAACAAATATAAAATTATTGTTTGGGAGTGTATCGAAATGAAAGATTCAACAGTACTCAGAACTGCCAGAGTAGGCGGTTTTAATAAAGAAGATGTTCTTACTTATGTTGACGAGCTGAATGCAAAAATTGATTCGCTTAAATCTGAACTGGAATCTGCAAATGCCAAATGCGCAGATGTTTCAGAGCTTGAACGCTATAAGAATGAAGCCGCTGAACTGAGCAAAAAACTGGAAGAAAGCAACGAAAAGCTTGCTGCGGCTGAAAGCAACTGTGAACGCGTAAACAAGGAAATTGCTCAGCTTACAATGGATTTTGAAGCGGAAAAGCAAAAGCTTATTGCTGAAAAAAACGGGATAGAAATCGAGCTTGCCAATGAAAGAGACAAAGCGGCAGAGCCGTCGGTTTCATATCTGCCGGCAGATACAACAGCTCTTGATAACAGAATAAGCGAACTGGAAGAAAAGCTCCGCAGTGCTGATACGGCTGTCAGTGAAAAGGAGCAGCAGGTCAAAAATCTTGAGGCAAAAATCGCTGAAAAGGATAATGAGATCGAAAATCTGAAGCTTGATATAAATGAACTGAGACTGGATTCTGACGACAGCAGCTACTCTGGAGGATTCGATATGGGTGCTCTGTTCAGTGAAGCTCAGACAACTGCAAAAAAAATAGTTGTTGAAGCAAGAATGGCAGCTGATAAGCTTGTGAATGATGCACGTGAAGAGGCTGAAAAAATCCGTAAAAATGCTTCGGAGGATGCTGAAACAATCAGCAGCAATGCTGCGAAGGATGCTCAGAAAACAAAGGCAGATGCTGAAAGATCTGCAACTGATACTGTTAAGAATTCTGAGTATGTAAAGTGTCTTCTCAGAAAGGAAATCGAAAGAATTAAAAGACAGTTTGAGGAATTTGCCGATACAATAAGCAAAGCGGCTGATAAATCAGCGGCAAAGCTTTCAGAGGCTCAGGAAACACTTGACAAAGCAAAAGATGTGATTGACGGCGATTCTGAGATCAATTCATCTATTGACGAACTGAGAAGTGAGACTGCCGCATACAATGAAAAACCGTCTGTGCCTTCCGTTGAAAGTATTAACTGCATTACTCCGGAGGACGACGATCCTTATATTACGCCTGTTTTGACGGAAACTGAATATACAAACGAAATCGTTCCGGAAGAACCGGAGGTGAAAGAAATTTCCTCTGAGGAAATATTGCCGGAAGATGATGATGTTAACCTTTTTGGTGACTTTGAACTTCCGGATGAGCTTGCTAAATTTGCAATGGCGGATGATGATATAGACGCAGCAGAGGCGGCAGAAGCGTCAGATTCGGTGAACATGTCCGGAAGTATTCCAGGATTCGGGGATCTGAATGATCTTGCAGAGCTTGCAGCGGCTGCGGAGTCAGAAAGTGAATAAGTAAGAATTTACATAATTTACGGCAAAAAATAACCTGAGAAGATCTGTTTTCTTCCCGGGTTATTTTTCTGTTATATGACTGAATATGCTTTTGGATTATTCTCTTTATATTAATGCTCCCAGAATTTTTCCGTCTGATCCGCGTATGATAAGATACGGCGTCATGCCGGGAGTCGAAAACTGTCTGCCGTCTTCCGTTATTCCTGACGGATAATTGGGATTAATTAACCATACATCATATTCTTCGTAAAATGTCACATTATATGGAGGATGATCCCGCTGATATTTTACGCGACCGCCATCTGATTCAACATAGTCGGATTCTATTTTTTCTATAAAGTCTGTCCCTAACCTTTCAGTCCAGACGTCCCTTGCTTTTTCTATTGCGTCTTCTTCTGAATCAATGTTTCCCAAGACTCTTTCAGGAATTGATTCAGCGGTATTTATCAGATAATCAGAATGATCCATATTGTTTTTTTCATCAAATACCGGAACATATCCGTAAATATCGGTGCAGACAGCATCGACTATTTGTTTTTCTCTGTGTTCAGCGGATTCTGATACTGCGTTATTGTTTGCAGAAGCTTCTGATATGTAAGCTGATCCTGCGGCAATGTTTTCTGATATGCAGACTGTCTGAGAAATTGAATTTTCACATTCGGAGTAAGCAGACATCTCTTTTTTATCTGAGCATCCGCAGACAGTTCCTATGAAAAGAATACAAGCTGCGATGATTTCTGAAAAATTTACTTTTCTTTTCATTTCTGATTCCTCGTTTGGTATTTTTATTCTGTTTATGTTAATTATAACATCGGATGCCTAAGCAGTCAATGGCAGAAGGAATACAACAGTTTATCTGATGAGCGTATACTCCGGCCTGCGAAGAGCTTTTATTGGCATAATCAATTATAAAGTGTTATAGTATTATAAAAACATTTGTGAAAAATTACAAAAAACTTTTGCTGTATATGGTAATTATGACATTTTATAGAATAAGGATATTTTTTTTGAAAATTTGCTTGACAAAAACATGATTATCGTTTATGATTAATATGTCAGCTAAAGTATATTCAGCTGACCATAGAATGAAACTGTACTTGTTAGAAATAATCATTGCAGTCACCAGTTCAGCAATTTGTTTTTTAGCTTTATTCGGGGATGTTGGTTGTTTTTCATTCTTTAAAAGGGATGGTCGCTATCTTTTTTGCTTGTTCATTGTAACAGGCATTAAATCTAAGACAATCGGACAGTAGATATTCTATAATAATGACAGCGGCCGGTTATCTGTCGGTGCGGTCTGCTACAAAAAGCTAAAAAGCGAGGTAAAAGAAAATGTACGAAGATAAGACATTGGTATGCAAGGAATGCGGAAATGAATTCGTATTTACAGCTGGTGAACAGGAATTTTATGCTGAAAAAGGTTTTGTGAATGAACCTCAGAGATGCAAGCCATGCAGAGATGCAAGAAAGAATGCATCAAAGGCTGACAGAGAAATGTTTACTGCAACATGTGCTTCATGCGGCGGAGAAGCAAAGGTTCCGTTCAAGCCAAGAGAAGACCGTGCGGTATATTGCAGCGAATGTTTCGCTAAGATGAAGGAAGAAGCTTAATTAAAGATTCTTAAAAGTGCAGCCGACGGTTGCACTTTTACTGTATTATGCATAAACGTTGTCTGTTTACTGCATAATAGAATAAAATGTTTTATCAGGAGGAAATCAAAATGGCTTATGAAGTAAACAAAAATACAATTATCGGTGATATTCTTGACCACAGTGCTGATGCAGCACCTTTTTTCCTTGAAATAGGCATGCATTGCCTTGGCTGCCCCGCTTCAAGAGGCGAGACTATTGAAGAAGCATGCGAGGTTCACGGAACAGATGCTGACGCCCTTGTTGAAAAGCTCAACAAGTTTTTTGCTGAGGCATAAATAACAGAAAATGCTTTGAACAGGCGGACGTAAATGTCCGCCGTTCCTGTCTTTGCTAAGTCTGCACATATAAAATCATGTGCAGACTCGTTAAAATACGGTGCTGTCTTCCGCTTAAATGACAGGGTACGCAGGGAAATGCGTTTTAATGGGATTAAATATGATTATACTTGACAAAAGACTTTCAGTATGTGCGGAAATGGTCGGCGGCAAAGGGATCGTGTGCGATGTGGGAACAGATCATGCGTACCTTGCATCTTATCTTGTTGAATCCGGGAAATGCAGCAGAGTTATTGCTTCGGATATTAATGACGGCCCGCTGAAATTTGCAGAACAGACACTGAATAAATACGGAATTGAAGGAGTCACTCTTGTTAAATCTGATGGCCTGGAGAATATCAGCGGCGAAGATGTTTCCGATATTGTTATTGCAGGAATGGGAGGAGAAACCATATGCGATATTCTCGGGAAGGCTGACTGGATAAAGAATGTCAATCTTGTTCTTCAGCCGATGACAAGGGCAGGTCACCTCAGAAAGTGGCTTTATGCAAATGGTTTTGAGATCGTTCGGGAAGAAGCAGTCAGTCATGAAAGGTTCGTTTATTCGGTTATCAGGGCAGCTTATACCGGTGTAAGGGTTTCCATAGGACAGGTTATGGAGAATATCGGACGTATAAGCATTGAAACTGATGACGGGATGAAGTACATAAGCCGGCAGTATGAAAAGCTGAACAATATTGCAGCCGGACTGAGGAGGGCAGGCAAAAGTGAGGACGCCGAAAAATATCAGCGTACTGCGGACAGTTTAATGCTTATTATGGAGGACAAAATGATTACAATTTCAGAAATATATAACTTTATTGACTCTATTGCTCCGTTTTCAAGTCAGGAGAAATGGGATAATTCAGGCATTCTTACAGGTTCGGCTGAAAAAAAGGTAAGCCGTGTTCTTGTGACGCTTGATATCACAAATGAAGTTGCAGATGAGGCGGCTGAAACAGGTTCGGAGCTTGTAATAGCACATCATCCTGTGATTTTTAATGCTATAAAAAGTCTTACAGAGGATATCCCTGCGCTTCGTCTTGCAAAAAGCGGGATCTCTTCTGTTTGTGTGCATACGCCCTATGACTGCGCAAAGGGCGGTATGAGCGATATTATTGCTGAGCTTCTCGGTTTCAAAAAGACGGAAGGTATTCTTGAAATAACAGGCAGTCTTTCTGATGGTTCTCCTTATGGCTTCGGATGCTTCTGTGAAGCAGACAAAGAGTATACTTCAGATGAGCTTGCATTGAAGCTTAAAGATGTTCTTGGCTGTGAAATGATCCGTTATACAAAATATTTCGGACCGATCAGCAACATAGCTGTCTGCACAGGCAGCGGCGGTGATCTTATCGGTGAAGCTTATAAAGCAGGTGCACAGGCGTATATTACGTCAGAAGTAAAGCATGATCAGTGGCTTGAAGCAAGGCGTCTTGGCATTGCTGTGTTTGACTGCGGTCATTTCCATACGGAAAATCCGGGTATGATAAGACTTTGCCGCATGCTTTCAGCAGAATTTCCGCAGGTTGAATTTATTATGTCTCAGGTAAATAAGGATCCGGTAAATTATGTGTGAAAAAATAAAAAGCAGACTTTCCTGTCCTGTATGCGCAAAGACACTGAATTTAACAGGACGGACATATTCCTGCGAAAATTCTCACAGCTTTGATATGGCTAAAAGCGGATATGTGAATCTTCTTCTGTCAAATCGGATGAATGCCAAAGCTCCCGGAGACAATAAGCTGATGGTAAAGGCAAGAACGGATTTTCTGGAAAAGGGGTATTATTCAAATCTTCTGGAAGCTGTGACAGGTGCTGTCAGGGAGATGCCGGGCGATATAAAACTGCTTGACGCAGGGTGCGGTGAGGGCTACTATACAGGAGGGGTTTACAATACTCTTAAATCTGACGGCAGAAATATTTCGGCTGTCGGCATTGATATTTCAAAATTCGCACTGAATTCCGCTGCAAAGCGTTTTCATGGTA
Organism: Porcipelethomonas sp.; assembly: GCA_051881915.1. Lineage (GTDB taxonomy): Bacteria > Bacillota > Clostridia > Oscillospirales > Ruminococcaceae > Porcipelethomonas. Next base: position 7,816 of record JBJEQV010000046.1, read on the forward strand.
TAGAATTTGCAGTAGGCAGTGTTTTTCATATTCCTGTGCAAAACAGCTCCTGTAATGTGCTGCTGAATATTTTCGCACCATTCTGCCATGATGAATTCATACGTGTGCTTTCAGACGGCGGATACATGATAATGGTCGTTCCCGGCAGGCGGCATCTCTGGCAGCTTAAAAGCATAGTTTACGATAATCCTTATGAGAATGAGCTGAAGGATCTTTCGGTTGAGGGTTTTTCGCTTGCAGCACACTATCATGAACACAGAAAAATAAATCTTGAAAACATCTGTGACATAATGAGTCTTTTTTCAATGACACCTTATTTTTATAAAACCGGAGAAAAGGATAAAAATAAACTTGAGGCACTTGAAGCTCTTGAAACGGAAACAGAATTTGAAATACTTGTATACAAGAAGGAGATATTTTAATGGCGCTTGACGGAGCATTTTTATTTGCAGTAAAACAGGAGCTTGATTTACTTATCGGAGGACGTGTTGACAAGATATATCAGCCGTCCCGTGAAGAGATCATTGTAGCCATAAGAACGAGACAGGGACTTTTCAGACTCCTCATGTCGGCATCGGCAGGAAGTTCAAGGGTGCATATAACTGAAACACAGGTTGACAATCCCATGACGCCGCCTATGTTCTGTATGCTGCTGAGAAAACGTCTCGGAGGCGGCAGGCTTTCCGAAATCAGACAGGACGGTCTGGAGCGTATCTTATACTTTGTTTTTGACTGTACAAACGAACTTGGGGACCCTGTTAAAATTACAATTGCCTGCGAGATCATGGGCAAGTACTCCAACATTATAATTATAGATGAAAACGGAAAGATAATCGACAGTATAAAACGAGTTGACGATGAAATGTCGAGAGCCCGTATCGTACTGCCAGGTGTGTTATATGAATTCCCTCCGAGAGGAGAAAGAATCTCTTTTACGCAGGCGGATGACAGTCAGATAAGAGAGTCTGTATCTTCCATGAAAGAAGGGGAGCTTTCTAAGGCAATTATTTCATCGTTTGAGGGGGTTTCTCCTGTTCTTGCCAGGGAATGGGCTTATTATGCCGCAAAGGGCAAGGAAATGTCTTCTGAGAAAATGGATGACGATACGTCTGACAGACTTGTTTTTATTATCGGAAAGACAAGGGATGAGCTGGTAAACGGAAAATGCTGCTATACTGTTGTATCTGATAAGGACGGTCTTATGAAGGATTTCTCATTTATAAGGCTTTCGCAGTATGGAGCGCTTATGACCACCAGAGAGCTTGAAAGCGCATGCAAGGTGCTCGATTACTTTTATGCGCAGCGTGACCGTATGTCAAGGCTGAAACAGAGGGCAAATGATCTTTTCAGACTGCTTGTGAACACAACGGAGCGTATTTCAAAGCGAATCGCAAATCAGCGCGAGGAGCTTGCAGCATGCGGTGAAAAAGACAAGATGAAGCTTATGGGGGATCTTGTTTCTGCGAATATCTACCGTATTCAGCAGGGAGACAAAAAGGCTGTGCTTGAAAATTTTTATGAAGAAGGCTGTCCTCAGATAGAAATAGCACTTGATGAGAGACTTACTCCCGCTAAAAATGCGCAGAAGTATTATTCTGAATACAGAAAAGCTGTGACAGCTGAGAAAAAGCTTACGGAGCAGATCGAATCGGGGAAAAGTGAGCTTGAATATATTGAAAGTGTGTTTGATTCTCTGACCAGAGCCGATACCGAAAGTGAAATAAACGAGCTGAGACTTGAGCTTGCGGAGCAGGGGTATGTACGTGCCGTAAGGCTGAAAAACAAGCCGCCAAAAAGTCTTCCTCCTGTTGAATATATTTCTGATGACGGGTTTACAATACTGTCAGGCAGAAACAACAAGCAGAATGACAGACTGACAACAAAAACAGCAGCCAGGACGGATATCTGGCTGCATACTCATAATATTGCAGGTTCGCATATAATAATCATTGCAGACGGCAGGGAAGTACCGGACAGTACCATTGAGCAGGCGGCCATTATTGCAGCCGTCAACAGCAAGGCAAAGGATTCGGCGCAGGTTCCGGTTGATTACTGCCCTGTAAAATTTGTAAAGAAACCCGGCGGAGCAAAGCCCGGAATGGTCATATTCACAAACAACAGAACTCTGTTTGTGAAGCCTGATACGGAGCTTGCAGAAAGGCTTAGAAAATGAAACTCGGAGATGATTTTTTTCACAGGGACTGTCTTGAGGTCGCACCTGATCTGGTGGGAAAGGTGATCGTCAGGAAGCTTCAAAACGGGGAAGAAATACGTGTGAGAATTACTGAAACTGAAGCTTACCGTGGAACAGAGGATAAAGCCTGTCATGCCTCAAAGGGGAGAACCAAAAGAACAGAGATCCTTTACGGCGAAAGCGGTATTATTTATGTTTATCTTTGCTATGGGATTCACTGGCTTATGAATGTTATAACAGGTGAACGGGATCAGCCGCAGGGTGTTCTTTTCAGAGCAGGTGAGGGCTGTGAGGGACCTGCAAGGCTTACCAAAAAGCTTCATGTGGACAAATCATTTAATTGGGGAAGCTTTGCGGAAAGCGAGGCTGTCTGGATAGAGGATGACGGGATGAAACCGAAAATACGAACGGATAAACGTGTCGGTATTGAATATGCCGGTGAAGAATGGGCATCAAAGCCCTGGAGATTTATTCTTGATGAAAAGTGAAGCGTTTGCCCTGATAGCTGTCAAGCTCTGACTGAAGCTTGTCGATACCGCCTAAAACGGAGATTTTATCCGTGCTCCAGAGCGGTGCGGCAAGCTTATTTTTATCTCCGTCACCTGTTATCCTTTCTATTACTGTTTCGGGCGGAAGGTATTCAAGCTGGTTTACCACAAGACGGATATACTCATCTTTTGTAAGAGTCTGAAACTGTCCTGAATTATATATTTTTTCGAGCTCTGTGCCTTTGATGACGTGCAGAAGCTGTATTTTCACTGCATCGGGACAGAGTTTCCCTGTTTCTATGGCTGTTTCCATCATCATTTCATGGGTCTCACAGGGCAGACCGTTGATAATGTGAAGGCAGACTCTTATATTCCTATCCCTGAGCTTGTTATATCCGCTGATAAATTCTTCATGACTGTAACCACGGTTTATAAATTCAAGTGTACTGTTATGTATCGTCTGCATTCCAAGTTCAACCGTAAGATCTGTTTTCTGTGAAAGTTCATAAAGATAATCAGCAACATCATCAGGCAGACAGTCGGCTCGTGTGCCTATGGAGATCCCTTTTATAAACGGAATATCAAGCACCTGTGAATATATTTTTTTCAGTGTCTTAACATCGGCATAGGTGTTTGTATTTGCCTGAAAATATGCAACAGCATAAGCGTCGGGATGTCTGGAATGAATACGTTTTATTTCATTTTCAGCCTGTACAGATACGGGGACACAGGCGTCCTGAGTAAAATATCCGCTTCCGCCGTCGCAGAAAATACATCCTCCTCTGCCCTTTGAACCGTCCTTATTTGGACAGGTGAAACCGGCGTCAATAACGGCTTTGTATACACGACATCCGTATTTATGACGGTTATAATAGGCAAGTGTATGATACCTTTTGTTATCATCAGAGTAAATAAAAAAGCAATTCATAAAATAAAATCCATTTTTTAACAATTTTTTTCATAAAATATACAAAAAAATTAACATTTATATGATATAATTAAATAATTAATTATATTGGTAAGGGGAAATGTAAAATGCTTGTATATAACAAATTTTTTGAAATTGCAGCCGAAAGAAATCTCAGTATTGAGGAACTGAGAAAAATGTTTTCTCCAAGAACGGTTTACCGTCTGGAGTGCGGGGGAGAAATATCTGTTTACGTTATAAATCGCATCTGCTTTATGCTTGGCTGCCAGCCGGGTGATTTCATGGAATATGTGGAGGATAAAACAGAAGGTTAACATATTAATAACATGAGGCATATAATAAAAAGAGAAAATCAATTTCCGTAAAGGAGTTTTATGTATGCCAAAAATATTTCTTAGTCCCTCCACGCAGGAGTGGAATGAGTATGTAACCGGCGGAACGGAAGAACAGTACATGAATCTTCTGGCCGACCGGATGGAACCTTATCTTCGTTCAAGCGGAATAACCTATGTCCGCAATGATCCTGACAGGAATGTAGGCGGCGCTATATCAGATTCAAATTCCGCTTATTATGACGTGCACCTTGCCCTTCATTCAAACGCTGCACCGGAACACCTGGCAGGCAAGCTCAGAGGTGTCGATATTTATTTTTCGCCGTACAGTTATGACAGTGAGAGACTTGCAACAATCATTGCAAACAATATGAAAATGATTTACCCGCTTCCCGATAAAACAAGGGCAGTGCCTACAACGAGCCTTGGGGAGGTTACCCGGACAAAGGCAACAGCTGTGCTGTGTGAGCTTGGATATCATGACAACACGGAAGATGTTACATGGCTGAAAAACAATCTTGAAGCGATAGCAAAAAATCTTGTCCAGTCTCTCTGCGATTACTTCGGAATACCGTTTATTCCGGCAGGACCGGTTATAAAAGGTGTCGTGTCGGCGGGAGGCTCAAATCTCAATGTGCGTTCTTATCCGTCAATGGAGGGCAGCATAATAGGGTCAGTGCCCGATGGGGCGACAGTTACGATCTATGGATCAACAGACGGCTGGTATGTTATAAGCTATAATGGGCTTACAGGGTATGCCAGCAGTGATTTTATAGTTGCTGTTTAAAGGAAAGCCGCCGTATTATTACGGCGGCTTTTTGTTAAATTTCCACTGTTACTATAAATCCGTCTGTATTGTTGCCCGAAACAGTATATGTTTTGTCTGTCGGCACCGGGATCTCGGTATTTGCGGACGGATCCTGGGCAACATAATAAATTTCATATTTCTTTTCGTTTGCTGTTACCTTGAGATGCTCTCCGTCAGCGGTATAGTTCTTGATTTCGCTGAGGTATTCCTCAAGGCAAAGTTTGTTGTCATACATATATACAGCGTGAGGGATTCCCACATACCTGAACTGATACTGTTTTCCTTCAATACCTGTTTTGTCTTCTTTTCCCTCAGGATAGCGGGTAATGATACCGTATTTTGCACAGTTTTCGGCGATCCATGCATAATCTCCGCTGTTTACGTAGTAATACGGGCTGTCACCCCACACGCTCAGGGAAAATCCGAGTCCGGTATTGTAATCAGAACAGCCGCCTTTGATTTCAGAGGAACCTGACTCAAATTCCGCATCCTGTTCTTCTTTTGTACGGTATCCGGAAACGACCATAAGATTGCTGTATCCGGTCTCATTGTAAAAAGCGTCCATAAGGTTATTTACAGCAAGGATCGTTTTCTTTCCGAGGGTGATCTCATAATCCTTTGCCATGTAGCTGTCGGTCATATGATCATAAATAGTGACGATCTCATTATCATTTTCGCCCACAGGAGCTTCAAACGGATGATCGGAATTTACAAGTATCAGATCTCCCTTGCTTGTTTCGTTTGGCATAGCGCTTATACTTGAAAAGCTCAGATCAGTCTGGCTTTCATCGTCAGCGCCGCTGTCATCGCTGCTCTTGTCGGAGTTTTCATCCTTTTTTTCATTTTTGTCTTCTGTGGGAACAATTGAAGAATTGGTCCCGCTGCTCTTATCGTCATCATTTCCGCAGGATTTGCAGCAGGAAACAAGAAGAATGATCAGAACAATAAAAATAGCTGCGACACCGATTACACGGTCATATCTGACTCTTGGGCGGCGTCTGTACCTGTTGTTGCTCATTTTGTTATCTGTCCTTTCAAAAAAATATTATTAATTAAATTATACCATATTTCAGAGTAAAAGTAAACATAAAAGATGAAATTTATTATAATATAAAATGAAAAGTGATTTTTTGATATAAAACAAACAAATGACGGGGGATATGTTGAAATAAATTAATTTAAAAATACAAAATAAAATTTTGCTATTGACTTTTTTTGTTTTTTGGTGTATCATATACGCATAAACTAAATAGCAAGAAACAATGGCGTTTCAGAAAACCGGGTCTTTACTGCCCTTTTTCTGGAACGTTTTTTATTTAAAGGAGGATTTTTCTTATGTCAGAAGTTCAGAAGGTTTCAGATTACTTTGCTTGTAACGTATTCAGTGATACGGTTATGAAAGAAAGACTGCCGAAGAATGTTTACAAGGCAGTTATGCAGACAAAGAAATTCGGTACAGCTCTTGATATTGATGTTGCAAACGTTGTTGCAAACACAATGAAGGACTGGGCCGTGGAAAAGGGTGCTACTCATTATACTCACTGGTTCCATCCGATGACAGGTGTTACAGCTGAAAAGCATGACGCTTTTATAACTCCGGCAGGTGACGACAAGGTTATTCTTGAGTTTTCAGGTAAGGAGCTTATCAAGGGCGAACCTGATGCTTCTTCGTTCCCTTCAGGCGGTCTGAGAGCGACATTTGAGGCAAGAGGATATACAGCATGGGATCCTACATCAAATGCCTTTGTAAAGGACAATACACTTTATATTCCGACAGCTTTCTGCTCATATACTGGTGAGATACTTGACAAGAAAACTCCTCTTCTCCGCTCAATGGAAGTCATCAATGAACAGGCTCTCAGAATTCTGAGACTTTTCGGAAATACAACTGCTACAAGAGTTACAACAACAGTCGGTCCTGAGCAGGAATACTTCCTCGTTGACAAGAAGTACTACGATCAGAGAGAAGACCTTATGCTCACAGGCAGAACCCTGTTTGGCGCTATGGCTCCTAAGGGTCAGGAGCTTGAAGATCACTATTTCGGAAATATCAAGCAGAGAGTTTCCGACTACATGAAGGATCTTGACAGCGAGCTCTGGAAGCTTGGTATTTACGCGAAAACAAAGCATAACGAGGTTGCTCCTGCACAGCACGAGCTTGCACCTATTTTTACAACTTCAAATATAGCTTCCGACCACAACCAGCTTACAATGGAAATCATGAAAAAAGTTGCTTTGAAGCACGGTCTTGTGTGTCTGCTCCATGAAAAACCGTTTGCAGGCGTTAACGGCTCCGGTAAGCACAACAACTGGTCAATTTCATCAAACGACGGTCAGAATCTTCTTGACCCGGGTGAAACACCAATGGAAAATTTACAGTTCCTGACATTCCTTTGCGCTATTATCAAGGCGGTTGATGAATATGCTCCGCTCCTCAGACTTTCTGCTGCTTCTGCGGGAAATGACCACAGACTCGGTGCTAACGAAGCACCGCCGGCTATCATTTCAATGTTTGTAGGTGATGAGCTTCAGGGTGTCCTTGACGCACTTGAAAGCGGAAAGCCGTATCAGGCAAGCTCAGATACAACATTTGAGATCGGAGTTGACGCACTTCCGAACTTCCCGAAGGATGCAACAGACAGAAACAGAACTTCACCTTTTGCATTCACAGGCAATAAGTTTGAATTCAGAATGCTCGGTTCTGCTGATTCGATTTCCTGTACAAATGTTATTATGAATACGATCATTGCACAGGTTCTCAGCGAATTTGCTGATAAGCTTGAAGGTGCTGCTGATTTCAAGTCTGCGCTCAATACTCTTCTCGTTCAGACTGTAAAGGATCATAAGAGAATAATCTTCAACGGCAACGGCTATTCGGATGAATGGATAGACGAAGCAAAAAGGCGCGGTCTTCCAAACCTTGTTTCAACGGTTGATGCTATTCCTCACTATACTGATGAGAAATATGTCAGCATGTTTGAAAAGTTCAAGATTTATACAAGAACTGAAATTGCTTCAAGAACTGAAATTCTTCTTGAAAATTACTATAAGGTTATCAATATCGAAGCACTTACAATGCTCGATATGGCAAAGAAGCTTATTCTTCCGGCTGCAATTGAATATACAAAGGTTATGTGTGATTCAGTGGTTTCCAAAAAGGCAGCAGGAATTGACAGCACTCTTGAATCAAAGCTTGCAAATGATCTTTCAGCAATGACTGCTTCACTCAGCTCTGCAATTAGTACTCTTGATGAAAAGAGAATTGCTTCCAAGGATCATGAAGAGTCGGTTGAAGCTCTTGCAAGGTATTACAGAGACGAAGTCTTCGTTGCAATGCAGAGCCTCAGAGCTGTCGCTGATGAACTGGAAATGGCTGTGCCTGCAAAATACTGGCCGATCCCTACATACACAGATCTGCTCTTTACAGTTTAATAACTGTTCTGTTATTTATACCTCTTTCAAGATACGGATGCTTTTTTTGGAGCATCCGTATTTTTGCATTTAAAAAACCTGAGAAAAAATTTTTTGAACTGTTGTAACCCTACAAAGAACACCCAAAGAAATCAGCTCCTTTCATTGACGTTTAGGGTGGGTGTGTGATATAATAGGAAAAATCGGCAGAGGTACAAAATACTTTGCAAATCGGAATTTGGAGGTAAACAGATGAATGACATTATCGCAGATCATCGAGATAAGATAATAGATATTTTAGATAAATTCTATGAGATGCTAAAGATCTATAACAAAAGATGGATTCAGGTTTTTGTAGAAGAAGAAATACCAAACGAATTTCTTACAGGCGAGATTGAAGAAGAAAATTGGAAAGGAACAATACTAAAATTCAAGACATGGAAGTATGTTCCTTCTGATATTACAGAAAATGAAATACTGGAACTTGAAAATACAATTGGTATGAAATTGCCCATTCCGTTAAAAGCCTATTATACTTCCTATTTCCATTTGTTTGACTGGCAAAGAAACTTTTCTCAGAATTCCCCAGAACATAGAATGGAAGGAATCTGGACTGCATATAACAAATACATGATAAGTTTTGGCTACCTTCCTTTTTCATGGGATGCTGAACAAGGCTGTGTATTCTGTGTTAAAATTGATGCAGATAATAATGATTGTGGTATTTATAAAATCGACCATGATGAGATGTTTGATTTTGATTATCACAAGAATGCAACGCAAGATAAAGTAGATTGTGCTATGAAGTTTTTTTCGAACAATTTCTACGATTATCTGGAAAAAATAACAATAGGTCAAATAGAAGAATTCATCAGATTAGGAATATAATAAATTCCCATTTGTACGGTTGTCCGGACAAATGGTGCATTAAAATAATTATTATGACTGAAAAAAGACACGAAAGGAAATAAAATGAAACTTTGTATTGTAACAGCTCCATGCAGAGTCTGAGGAGACTGCATGGAGGAACAGCACCTCGCTGATATCCTCAGACTTTGCTTCTGTTTTGAGAAATATCTGAAACAAAAAGGAGCAAAGAAATGAAAAATATCAAGAAGAAAGAATTATCTGAACTGAGAGATTTTTTGATTCTCTGGAGTACCCAGAGTATATCTCAGCTCGGCAGCAGTATTACAGCTTTTGCACTGACTTTATGGCTGTATGAGAAGACAGGCTCTTCATTAAGCACAGCGGCACTTACCATATGTTCTTATGCACCATATGTGTTAATGAGCATATTTGCCGGAGCATTGACAGACCGGTTTGATAAAAAGAAAACTATGCTTGGCTGCGATGTGTTTGCGGCAATATGTACTTTAATTGTATTTGTGTTATTCAGTACAAATCGTCTGACGGTATGGCATTTGTATGTTCTGAATGCTGTTTCGGGATTGATGAATACAGTACAGCAACCGGCTTCCGAAGTTGCTATGACGCTTATCACTCCTGATAAGTATTATCAGAAGACAAGCGGGCTTCGCTCCCTGTCAAGATCGCTGGTGTCTGTACTGAATCCTTTGATTGCAACAGCATTGTACTCATTTGCAGGTCTTAATGGTGTAATAGCGGTTGATATCGCAAGTTTTATAGTTGCATTTGCTGCCTTACTGTTTTTTATCAGAATCCCGGAAAACAAGATCGATAATAGAGAAAGTGTGCTTAATCTTGCAAAAGAAGGACTTGCATTTTTAAAAGAAAATCCAATGATTATGACACTGATATTATTTATGTCAGGCGTCAATCTTGTGGCTTCAGCTTTTGATGCAACTCTGCCCGGGTATGTGATTCCTAATCCGAAAGGCGGTTCATCTGTTCTCGGAATTGTCACATCCTGCTCTGGTATCGCTATGATTATTGGCAGCCTGATAGTTTCAGTTTTACCAAAACCGAAAGACAGAGTAAAAGTCATTTATCAGA
>JBJEQV010000047.1:0-17654 GCA_051881915.1 Porcipelethomonas sp.
TTTTAGGTCCGCCTAAATCTTCGGTCATCTTTTCTGCGTAATAGAGCATGGATGTCCTTCCTGCGTAATCCCTGTAAAGCGTTTTTAGCTCTGCAATGAACTCAGGGTCGTTTTTATATCTGTTGTAAGCTTCTTCAAGCTCGCAAACGGCGTTCATAACTGTTTCCGGAACATACTGTCCGCCGTAGATTCCAAATTTACCTTTATTATTCAAGATCTGCACTCCTTACTATATTAATAATTTCCCTTATTTTTTCCCTGTCCTTGAAACCATCGGTTTCTATTCCGCCTGAAAGGTCTGCGCCGTAGGGCTTTACGGATTTCAGGGATTCTTCAATGTTTTCGGCGTTCAGTCCTCCGGCAAGGAAAAAGGGGAGACTGATACGGGCTTTTTTTATTATTTTAAGATCAGCTTTCTGACCTGTCCCTCCGACCTTGCCTTTGACATAGCTGTCAATAAGAAGCTTATTGCAGCCTGTGGAAGCTGCCGTTTCAATGTCAGCAGAGGATCGTGCCCTGACGGCTTTCCATATTTCGCAGCTGCAGCTTTGCCGGAGCGTCTGAACATACTTTTCGTTCTCATCACCGTGAAGCTGAATGACGTCCAGCAGTTCTGCATAATTTTTCAGAATGTTTTCAGGCGGTTCATTTACAAATACACCAACGCGTTTTATATCGCTCCGCATAGAGCTTACGAGGTTACGGAAGGTATCAGAGTCAATACTTCTTCTGAATCCGCCGGAGAGAATAAAACCTGCATAATCCGGCACAAACTCATTGACATAGCTTATGTCCTCCTGTCGTCTCATTCCGCAAAGTTTTATTTTCATACTCCTGCCCTCAGAGTTTTCATGGTTTCTGCAATATTATCGCTTCTAATGAGTGTTTCGCCGATCAAAACAGCGTCAGCGCCGCTTTGCCTTACTGTTTTCATGTCGCTGTTGTCAGCAATTCCGCTTTCCGACACTATAACACACTCCGGCGGGATTTTGCTGGCAAGCTTTTTTGTGTTTTCAAGGCTCACTTCAAAGGTTTTCAGATTTCTGTTGTTTATTCCGACAATTTTAGGGGAGCATTTCAATACGCTTTCAAGTTCTTCTTCACAGTGGGTTTCAAACAAACAGTCCATACCAAGACTGTGCGCAATTGTACTGAACTGTTTCATAGTTTCCGTATCGAGGACGGCTGCAATAAGCAGCACCGCATCAGCACCGATTGTTCTTGCCTCATAGATCTGGTATTCGTCAAAGATGAAGTCTTTGCGCAGAATAGGAATGCTGACTTTTTCCCTTATTGCTTTAAGGTAACTGCTGCTTCCCTGAAAATAATGTTCTTCAGTAAGACAGGAGATTGCGTCAGCACCTGCTTTTTCGTAATTCACAGCAATTTCCAGGGGATGAAAATCCTCTTTTATAACCGATTTTGAAGGAGAAGCCTTTTTCACCTCAGCTATTACCGAAAGCTTATCTTTTTTCAGGGCACTGTAAAAGCTTCTGCACGGCGTATTCATCATTTCAGCAGCTTTTTTTACCTTTTCAAAGGAAAGTATCTGTTTTTCCTTTTCAAGCTGGAGTTTTCTTTTTTTTATTATTTCATCAAGTATCATGGTGATCCTCACTGTCTGTTTGTGGCTTCTATAAGCTGATTCAGCTTTGCAAATGCCCAGCCTCCGTCAATGCTTGCACGGGCAAGCTCTATGCCGCCCTTGATTGAGTCGGCTTTGCCGGTGATGTAGAGAGCACAGCCTGCATTGAGCAGAACAATGTCTCTTTTTGCGTCTCTGATCTCTCCTTTGAGGATGCCGAGCGTGATTTTAGCGTTATAGTCTGCGTCTTTGCCGACGATATCTTCCTTTGAAGCTAAAGTGAAGCCATAATCCTCCGGATTGATTTCATAAAATGACTTGCTTCCGTTATTTATCTCGCAGACCGATGTCTTGTCTGATATCGATATTTCATCAAGACGGTCGTTTCCGTATACCAGCATGGCTCTTTTTATTCCAAGGTTCATGAGAACTCCGGCCAAAGGATCCAAAAGCTCTTTGCTGTAAACACCCAGAACAATGTAGTCTGTGTTTGCAGGATTTGCAAGAGGACCAAGAATATTGAAAACTGTTCTTATACCCAGATCGCGTCTTGCGGGACCGACATATTTCATTGCCCCGTGATAGCTCTGTGCAAAGAGGAAGGATATTTCGATCTCGTCGATAAGAGACTTTGCCTGATCAGGGGAGGAAGAAATTTTGACACCCAAGCTCTCAAGAACATCTGCAGCGCCGCTCTTGCTGGAAACGCTTCTGTTTCCGTGCTTTGCAACCTTTACACCGCAGCCTGCGATGACGAATGAGGAAGTGGTCGAGATATTGAAGCTGTTTGCAAGATCGCCGCCTGTTCCCACTATGTCAACAGCATCCTTTGAGTCAGGAACAGTATTCGCTTTTTCACGCATGACCTGTGCAAATCCTGTTATCTCGTCAACTGTTTCGCCCTTGATCCTGAGCGCCGTAAGGAAGCCTGCGATCTGAGCGTCGGTAGCGTTGCCGCTCATTATTATGTTCATTGCCTCAGCCGCTTCGTCACGGGAAAGGTTTACTGAGTCTGCCGCCTTTGCAATATATGGCTTGAGTGCAGTCTTTTGAACGGGAGCAGCAGGAATAACTGCATTCTCATTAAGCCTGATACCATCAATTGTTTCAAGAAAGTTTCTGATAATTGCCTTTCCGCTTTCAGTGAGGACTGATTCGGGATGGAACTGAAGTCCGTATGTTTTGTGTTCTCTGTGTTCAAGAGCCATGATCTGACCCGAATCATCCATACCGGTGATTTTAAGGCATTCCGGAAGATCTGACTGTCTTGCGATCAGTGAGTGGTATCTTGCAGCAGGTATTGTTTTGGGCAGACCTTTGAAAACAGGACATGAACGGTCAAGGTTTATTTTGCTTGACTTGCCGTGCATACGCTCACTTGCGGGAACGACAGTTCCTCCGAAGGCTTCGCAAATCGACTGATGACCGAGACAGATTCCGAGTACAGGTATTTTTCCGCTGAAGTGTTTTATGGAATCAACTGATATGCCGGCATCCTTAGGATATCCCGGACCCGGTGAAACAATAAGTGCTTCCGGGTTCAGCTTTTCGATCTCTTCGACTGTTATCTCATCGTTTCTCACTACCTTGATATCAGAATAAAGCTCGCCGATATACTGGTAAAGATTATATGTGAAAGAGTCATAATTATCAATCATCAGAATCATAATTTTGAAGCCTCCCTTATAGCGTTGATCATTGCAAGTGACTTGTTCCTTGTTTCTTCATATTCTTTTTCAGGTATGGAATCGTGAACGATACCGGCACCTGCCTGGACATAAGCTTTGCTGTTTTTAAAAAGAACGGTTCTGATAGCGATACATGTATCAATATTTCCGTCAAATCCGATGTAGCCTACAGTTCCGCCGTAAAGACCCCTTCGCTTGTTTTCAAGCTCGTCGATCAGCTCCATTGCTCTTACCTTCGGAGCACCTGAGAGAGTTCCGGCAGGGAGAACAGCCATAAGAGCGTCAAGGGCGGTTTTATCATCGCGCAGCTCACCTTTGACATCCGAAACAAGGTGCATGACCTTTGAATATTTTTCAGTTTTCATAAAGCTTTCGACTTCAACTGTTCCGAATTTTGAAACCTTGCCCACATCGTTTCTTCCCAGGTCAACAAGCATTGTGTGTTCTGCGCGCTCCTTGGGATCGGCGTTAAGCTTTTTTTCAAGAACAGCGTCTTCCTTAGGCGTTTTTCCTCTCGGAACGGTACCGGCAATCGGCTTTGTTTTTACGATTCCGTTCATAACTGATACAAGCATTTCAGGAGAAGCGCCTGCGATCTGATAGTCGCGGCTTGTGAAATAGTAAAGATAAGGTGAAGGGTTTGTTGCTCTTAGCATTCTGTAAACGTTGAAGCTGTCGGGCGGATTGTCGATCTCAAATCTCTGCGACAGAACAATCTGGAAAATATCTCCGTCAACAATATGCTTTTTTGCAATATTTACATTATTAATAAACTCTTCCTTTGTAACGTTGGACTTGACTTCGTAGTCAGTGTATTTTCCGGTGCTGTGTGGCCTTTCAAAATAGGAATTGATCTTGTCTTCAATTTTAGCAAATCTTTCTTCAGCAGCTTTGTACTGTGCGTCAATATCTCCGTCAAGGTCAATATTGAGTATGATCACTACCTTGCTCTGGAGATGGTCGTATGCAACAAGCTCATCGTACAGGAAAAGATGGCAGTCCGGCATTTTTGTATCATCCTCAGGGACGTTTACAAGCTTTTTTTCAGTATATCTCACAGTGTCGTATCCGAAATATCCGACAAAGCCGCCTGTAAATTTAGGCATGCCCTCGATTTTTGGAGAGGTGTAATCTTTCATGATGTTTTCAATGAAGTCAACAGGGCTGCTTATTTCTGAACGGGTTTTATTGTTTTTCTTTGTGACTTCGGCAATTCCCTTGTCAATCCTGATTTCCATTTTCGGATTGATACCTATAAAAGAATATCTGTCCCACTGATTTTCATTGCTTACACTTTCAAGCATAAATGCGTTTTCCTCGCCGCGTTTAAGCGCCTTGAAAATATGAACGGGTGTAAAGGAATCCGGGCGGATTTCCATGAAGACCGGATGAATTTTGAACTGTCCGGCTTTTTTTCGGATTTCATCAGCTGAAGGATAAATCATAATCTTACTCCTTTTAAAAATATAGTGTTCAATTGCAATCGTTAACTTGAAAAAGGCAATAAAAAAAGTCTACCGTCCGTAAAAAAGGGACGATAGACATCGTGGTGCCACCCAGGTTCAAGAGTTCTCAGAAACAACTCTCCTCAATTCAGATACATTCATATCCTACCCCTGTAACGTGGGGAAACGGCGACAGATACTTAGAAAACTGTTCACTGTGCTTCTCACAAATCCATTCATCATACAGCGTGTGTACCGGACTCACACCAGCCGCCGGCTCTCTGGAACATCGTTTTGCAGACTACTTACCTTTGCTCTAAGAATTTAACGATATTATGCTTATATTATATTCCTGTAAAAAACATTTGTCAAGTGTTTTTTTTCAGATTTTTCATTTTTATAATAAAAAATATAAAAGCGAATACATCTGCGCCTGCAAAAGCACCGCATGAATCGATCAGGACGTCAGTCAGCCGGCAGCTTCTTTCAGGTACAAAATACTGATGAATTTCATCAGATACGGCATAAACAGCACTGATGCATACAGAAAAAAAGCTTCGCTTTGAAAAAGAACTTATGCCAAGGCTCTGCAGAGGAAGAGCACATGAAAAGCCCAGCGCGGCATAAATTGAAAAATGCGCTGTTTTTCTTATGATAAACTGACAGTCAGACATGATCTCCGACTTTTCAGAAGAACCGAGGCTGCTGAAATCCGGATGCAGGAGTTCTGCCAAAAACCGGGCGAAGCCTCCGCTTGTTTCTGATGAATTATCTCCGTTCTGGGATGAAAAGAAAAATATAAGCAGCATAACTGATGCGGCAGGGAGCCACAGTAGGATTTTTCTGTATTTCAAAATTTTCTCCGTATAATCTTAGTTATTGTTCTTGACAAATGCCGTTAATCGCATTAAAATATATTTTAATCCATTATTATTAATAAGTCAATAGCTGAACGGAGAAAAAATATGAAGATATGTGAAGGACAGTGCAGATATCTGCTTACTGTGTATGAGCTGAGTCAGAAAAGAAGAACGGTTCGTTCTGTTGATATAGCGGAAAGCCTTTCTGTTACAAGGCCAAGCGTCAGCAGAATGCTTAAATGTATGACGGGGTCAGGGCTTATAAAGCCGGATTATTCTACAAATGTGGTTCTGACGGATTATGGTGCAGAAACAGCCGGGAAGCTTTCTGAGAATTTCGGAATGATAAATAAGTTTTTCAGAGAAATTATAAAGCTTGATGAAAAAAGTGCTCATGACCAGAGCATACAGTTTCTGGCGAGTTTTCCCGAACAGACGGTGAAAAGACTGGCGGAAATCACTGAAAACACAGTAAACAGGAGAAAAAAGCGATAAAAATTATGATAAATAAAGATAATTGTTTTATTTTGCGATTTTTTTTACTTGATTTAAATAAAAAACTGTGCTATAATACACTTGTAGAACAAATACAGACAAAAAAGAAAGAGACAAAAGAGCAAAGGAAAAGAGGCTGGGAAGTTGAACCTTCCCGGTCATTTTTCATTTTTATCAGGTTTTATCCGATCTTTTTCTGAAAAAATTGTATTTGCTCTTTTTTTTTGGCTTTTTTTATGAT
Organism: Porcipelethomonas sp.; assembly: GCA_051881915.1. Classification (GTDB taxonomy): domain Bacteria; phylum Bacillota; class Clostridia; order Oscillospirales; family Ruminococcaceae; genus Porcipelethomonas. The sequence continues at coordinate 6,315 of JBJEQV010000047.1, forward strand.
ATAATATTAATATGTTTATAATGGCAGTGTAGGTAAACATAACGAATTTAAGTGTACATGAAACGGTATATTATAAATAATAAGGAGGACTTTTTATGAAAGCTGTTATTACCGTAATAGGAAAGGATACCGTAGGGATTCTTGCAAAGGTCAGCAATATCTGCGCTGAATACAATGCAAATGTAACGGATGTTACACAGAGCATCATGCAGGATATGTTTGCTATGATCATGATGATCGACATTTCCAAAATGAATGCTGATTTTGCTGTTCTCTCCGACAGACTTGCAGAACTCGGGAATTCTCTGGGTCTTTCAATTCATACAATGCACCAGGATATTTTCAATTCCATGCATCGTATCTGATTATTTTAAGGAGCTGTAAAAATGATTAATGCATATGACATACTTGAAACCATAAGAATGATTCAGGATGAGTGTCTTGACATCAGAACAATTACTATGGGAATTTCACTTCTTGACTGTATTGACAGCGATATCGACAAGGCATGTGAAAAGGTTTATAACAAGATCACATCAAAGGCAAAGGATCTTGTGAAGACAGGGGAGAGAATAGAAAAGGAATACGGTATTCCGATTATTCACAAAAGAATTTCCGTAACTCCGATAGCTATTGTTTCAGCTGCCTGTACAGAAAAGAATCCTGTTAAGTTTGCCCTGGCGCTTCAGCGTGCAGCAGATACCTGCGGAGTAAACTTTATCGGCGGATATTCAGCTCTTGTACAAAAGGGCTTCAGTGCCGGTGATCTGGAGCTTATCGAATCTATTCCGGAGGCTCTTTCCGTGACGTCAAATATCTGTTCATCGGTAAATGTCGGCTCAAGTAAAACCGGTATCAATATGGACGCCGTGGCGCTTATGGGAAAGATCATAAAGAAGTCTGCGGAGATAACAGCTGACAGGCAGTGTATAGGACCTGCAAAGCTTGTTGTATTCTGCAATGCTCCTGAGGACAATCCGTTTATGGCAGGTGCGTTCCACGGAACAGGTGAACCGGACTGTGTAATTAATGTGGGCGTTTCCGGACCGGGCGTTGTTCGCTCTGCGATTCAGAAATATCCGGACGCTTCGATAAACGAAATAGCTGATATTATAAAAAAGACAGCGTTCAAGGTGACAAGAATGGGACAGCTTGTAGGCTCAAAGGCTTCACAGATGCTCGGCGTTCCGTTCGGGATCGTTGATCTTTCACTTGCTCCCACTCCTGCTGTGGGCGACAGTGTTGCACATATTCTTGAAAGCATCGGACTTGAATCCTGCGGTGCGCCCGGAACAACGGCTGCACTTGCACTTCTTAACGATGCAGTAAAAAAAGGCGGGGTAATGGCTTCCTCAAATGTAGGCGGACTTTCAGGTGCGTTCATTCCGGTTTCTGAAGATCAGGGCATGATTGATGCTGTAAAATGCGGTTCTCTTTCCATTGAAAAGCTTGAAGCGATGACAGCTGTGTGCTCCGTTGGTCTTGATATGATTGTGACTCCCGGAGATATAACTCCTGAAACGATCTCTGCTATCATTGCGGATGAAGCTGCTATCGGTATGGTGAACAATAAGACTACTGCTGTAAGACTTATCCCGGCAATCGGCAAAAAAATGGGAGAAACTCTTGAATTCGGAGGACTTCTCGGAAGCGGACCCGTAATGGAGATAAATCAGAAATCTCCTGCAAAATTCATTTCAAGAGGCGGCAGAATCCCTGCACCTATGCATAGTATAAAAAACTGACGGAGGGATCTTCAGTGGAAAATATAGTGAACAGAATTGTCGATATCGACCGTCAGGCAGATGAAAAAATTGCACAGGCAAGGAAAAAGTGTGATGAAATGCTTGAGGGTATTTCTTCTGAATGCGAAAAAATAAAAAGAGAGCTTTCCGATGCAGCAGACAGGCGTATAGCCGAGGTCGAAAAAATAAACAGATCCGAGCTTGAAGCATCTGCGTCCGAGCTTGAAAGGGAATACAGTCAGGAACTCATGGAAATGGACAATTTTTTTGAGAAAAACCACTTTGTGATAGAAAATGCAATATTTGCGGAAACAGTAGGTGAGCGGGTTTGAAGTCCGAACTTAATGCGACAGTTGCAAAGGTGCGCGCGGTTTACGGTAAGAGACTGACACAGGCAGATTACAGTGAGCTTGAGTCCAGAAAAACCGTAGGAGACGCTGCGGAATACCTTAAAAGAAACACATATTATTCCGGTGTGCTGGCAAATGTAGATACCGCTTCGATTCACAGAGGCTTTCTTGAATCACTTCTCAACAGAGCGTTTTATGACCGTTACGAAAAGCTTTGCCGTTTTCAGGGGCTTAACGAAAAGCCGTTTTATAATTTTCTTCTTAAAAGATCGGAAATACGGGAACTTTTAAAGGCTCTGCTTTTTCTGAACAATGACAATGAGGATGTGTATATTGAATCAATGCATGCGCATCTTCTTAAAAAGGCAGGATTTGATCTGATTGAGCTTGCAAAGGCGTCTGATTTCTCATCGGTTCTGAAGGTTATAAAGCATACGCCGTATTATGATGTTCTTAAAAACATCCGGCCTGATGCTGACGGCCACATTCCCTATACAAAATGTGAGGTCGCACTCAGAACTTACTATCATAAATGGCTTCTTGAAACTGCCGTGAAGGAGTTTCACGGGAGTACTGAATCCGCACTGACCGACCAGATCAAAGTTCAGACGGATGTCATCAATCTTATCAATGCGTATCGCATGAAAAAATTTTTCGGTGCGTCTGCAAAGGAGATACGCGAGTTTATGATCCCGTTTCACGGCAGACTTTCTGCGGAAAAACAAGATCAGCTTTATGAAAGTGAAACTGCGGAAGATTATCTGCGCATGCTTTCAAAAACATCTTACGGAAGACATATGGAGTTTATTGATGAAAATATGTCAAGTGAGCAGTTTGAGAGGGAACTTGTCAAGGTGCGCTGCGCTGCGGCAAAGCGGTCTCTTATGTTCTCGGACAATGCAGCTGTAAGCATTTATTCTTTTATGTATCTTTCAGAGATTGAGCTTAACAATATTATCAGTATCATTGAATGTATAAGGTACAAAAAAAGTGTAAACTATATGGAAAATATTATTGTAACGCAGTAAACAGATCGGAGGTGAGACAGTGTCAATAGAAAAAATGGAATTTGTTACTGTGGTAGGACTTATGAAAGATCTCGACAGGACGCTTGAAAAATGTGTTGAAAGCAGATGCTTTCATATGGGAGATGCCACAAAGGATGCTCAGAGCTCTCTGAACGGTTTTGTCAGGGCTGAAGGCGAAAATCCCTATAAGACTCTGGTAAAACGCATAGTTTCGGTTGAAACAGGAAACGGATTTGAGTTCTCAGAGGATTCATTTGAAAGTATTCTTGGAATGTCTGATGAGGATATTGAAAAATTTGTTTCGGAGGCAGAAAGGGATTTTCGTGAAATAAGTGAAGAAATTTCAAAATGCAGATCCGAAATAAGTGAGAGAAGCCTTGTCCTGACTCAGCTGAAGCATCTGAGGGGGATGAATATTGATTTCGGAAAGCTTTCGGAATGCTCACATATTATCGTAAGATTCGGTAAGCTTCCGTGTGAGGGGTACGATAAGCTGGCGTATTACAGTGATAAAACATTTATTTTTATCCCGTATGATGATGACGGGAGCTATAAATGGGGATTTTACTTTGCTCCTGCCGCAAATATCGCAGAAACAGACGGTATTTTCAGAAATCTTTATTTTGAAAATATTTCTGTTCCGGATTTTGTAAAAGCAACCCCGGCAGAGGAAGAGGAAAAACTTGCGGCAGACATAAAGAAACTTGAAGAGAAAAAGATGTCTGCTGAAAAGAGACTTGAAGAGCTGATAAATGAAAGGGGAGATACCCTTAATAAATTATTCTGCCGCATGAAGTATCGATATGATATATTTGAAATGCGCAAGAATGCAGCGGTTTATAAGGATAAATTTTATATAGTAGGATTTATTCCTAAATCAGAATCTGAAAAGTTCAGAGGAATGTTTGATTCGGTTGATGATGTTTCGGTGGTTGTGAAGCCGGCAGAAAATGAAGGAGTGATCAAGCCTCCTGTAAAACTCAGAAGCAGCCGTTTTTCTAAACCTTTTTCAATGTTTGTTGAGATGTACGGACTGCCTTCCTATAACGGCTTTAACCCTACAACGCTTGTGGCGGTTACTTATACTTTACTTTTCGGTATAATGTTCGGAGACCTGGGACAGGGGATTCTCCTTTCTCTGATCGGATGGCTCGTATACAAAAAATCCGGAAATAAGCTTGGAGCGATCATGGAGAGGATCGGGATTTCCAGCGCTTTCTTCGGGCTCATATATGGCTCGGTGTTCGGATTCGAGCATCTTCTTGATCCGCTGTACAGGAAGATCGGACTTGGGCATAAGCCTCTTGAGGTTATGGATAATACAAATACGATTCTTATCGGGGCAATTGCAATAGGTGTTGTGATAATTCTTGTTTCCATTGTGATAAGCATTATTATCAATCTGAAGCGCCGTGAATATTCAGAAGCTATCTTCGGAAATAACGGAGCGGCGGGGCTTGTGTTTTTCACAGCTCTTCTTGCAGGACTTGCAGGTATGCTTACAGGAATGTATGATCTTTTTACACTTCCGTATATACTGGGTCTTATCGTCCTTCCTCTTGTAATAATGTTCTTCAGGGAACCTTTAGGATGCCTTGTGTCCGGAAAGAAATTCCGCATGGAGGGCGGTATCGGAGATTTTCTTGCTTCAAATTTCTTTGAGGTATTTGAATTTTTCCTGGGGTACGCGACAAATACACTTTCTTTTGTCAGAATAGGCGGATTTATCTTCTCCCATGCAGGAATGATGTCGGTTGTAATGCTTCTTTCGGAAAGCGTTTCAAAGGGCGCGTCACCTGTGGTAATTATTATAGGAAACCTGTTTGTTATGGGGATGGAGGGTCTGATCGTTGGTATACAGGTCCTGAGACTTGAATTTTATGAGATCTTCTCAAGATTTTATGACGGAGACGGACATGCATTTGAGCCTGTTGCCGTAAAATATAATACCGATGTGGAATAATGCTTCCGGAGCCGCAGAGGAAGCGCAGTGATTTTTTAGCGGCAGAATGGAGTTTGTTATGAATATCTTTGAAATTATGATAGTACCGCTTTTTGCGGTTGTTCTTCTTATACTTCCGGTGGTTTACGTTATGAAGAAAAAGAGGAGTAATAAATCAGCAAAAACAGCTTTTATTGTTAACATATGTTCATTTTTTGCAGTTCTGGCTCTTGCATGCATCTGTCCGATAGGATCTCTTGTAAGCGCCGAGGCTGCTGAGATTGTAGATTCTGCAATTGGAAATGCGGGTCTTGGATATATTGCTGCGGCAGTATCTGTCGGAATGGGTTCGATCGGATGCGGAATTGCCGTTGGATCAGCAGCTCCTGCCGCAATAGGAGCAGTTGCGGAAGAGCCGAAGTCGTTCTCAAAGTCGCTGATCTTCGTAGCTCTCGGCGAGGGTGTTGCGCTGTACGGCTTCCTTATTTCATTTATGATCCTCAATAAGCTTTAAGGCGCCAAAATATGAAATTTTATCTGATAAGCGATAATATCGACACACAGATGGGTATGCGGCTTGCCGGGATAAAAGGAGCTGTTGTTCACGAACCAGATGAGGTCAGACAGGAGCTTGAAAAGGCGCTTGCCGACAGAGATACAGCTGTTATACTCATGACTGAAAAGCTTGTAAGGCTTTGCGATGAGCTTGTTTATGACATAAAGCTTAACAGGAAATCTCCGCTTATTGTTGAGATCCCTGACAGACACGGTACAAGCCAGATAACAGAAAATATAAGCCGTTATGTCAGCGAAGCCATAGGACTTAAAATGTAAAGAAGGGTGGTATCCGTTATGGATGAACTTCAGGCAGCAAAGCTTGAAAGGTTTACAGTCTCTGTCAACAGTGAGGTTGACGGTCAGATTAAAGCTATTATTGATGATGCCGAAAAGCTCAGAAAAGAACAGCTGAGCCGTGCGGAGGACGAAGCTCTTCTTGATGCATACAATAAGATTCAGAAATCGGTCAGAGAGATAGAGGGCAGCTGCCGCAGAGAATACGCTCTGAAGCAGCAGTCCCTTAAAACCGATGTTTTAAAACACAGAGGGGAGCTTATTGAAAGCATTTTTTCGGCAGTAAGGCAGAAAATTGAAGATTTTACCGGTTCAGCAGAATATGAAAGCTATCTTCTGTCTCTTGCAGACGGCGAGGATGCAGGTGAAGGCACAGTTATCGCCGTTTCACCTAAGGACAGGGCATTTTCTGAAAAGCTCGAAAAAAAGACAGGGTTTCATGTTGAAACAAGCGATAAAATAAAGCTTGGCGGACTTGAAATAATTGATTCCGGGAGAGGGATCGTAATTGATAAAACTCTTGACAGCAATCTTGAGGAACAGCGGAAAAATTTCAGCAGCAGATACAGCTTCAGATCGCAGGACGGCATTAAGGGGTGAACTGATTGAACACGATTTATTCTGTAAACGGACCGGTTGTCAAGGTTCGTGATACAAAGGATTTCTCAATGCTTGAGATGGTTTATGCAGGTAATAAGCGCCTTATCGGCGAAGTTATCGGCATAAATGAAGAATTTACCACAATACAGGTTTATGAGGTCACTACCGGAATGAAGGTCGGTGAGCCGGTTAAACCGACAGGCGCACCTATGTGTGTAACTCTGGGACCGGGAATTATCTCCAATATTTATGACGGTATCGAGCGCCCGCTGAAGGAGATAGAAAAGGTTTCCGGTGCTTTTATTAATGAGGGAGCAGATGTTTCTGCTGTTGATACGGAAAAGGAATATGATGTTACCATTGAGACGGAAAAAGGCGCAAAGCTTTCAGGCGGTGATGTTTATGCTTCCTGTCCTGAAACTCCGGTAATAAGACATTTCTGCATGCTTTCTCCGCTGCTGTCCGGTACTGTTGTCTGGACTGCTGAAAACGGCAGGTACAGAGTAAACGATACAGTATGCATAATCGAGGATGAAAACGGCAGGAAACATGAACTGTCACTTTGTCAGAAGTGGCCTATAAGACAGCCAAGACCCGTTTCTAAACGTCTTATGATCTCAAAGCCTCTTATAACGGGACAGCGGATTATTGATACAGTTCTTCCGATCGCAAAGGGCGGAACTGCTGCTATTCCGGGAGGTTTCGGAACGGGCAAGACTATGACTCAGCACCAGCTTGCAAAATGGTGCGATGCTGACATCATTGTCTATATCGGATGCGGCGAGCGCGGAAATGAGATGACTCAGGTTCTTGAGGAGTTTTCTGCTCTTATTGACCCGAAAACGAACCGTCCGCTGACAGACAGAACAGTTCTTATTGCAAACACCTCCAATATGCCGGTCGCCGCAAGAGAAGCTTCTATTTATACGGGTATTACCCTTGCGGAATATTACAGGGATATGGGCTACCATATTGCAATTATGGCTGATTCTACTTCAAGGTGGGCGGAGGCACTCAGAGAAATATCGGGGCGTCTTGAGGAAATGCCTGCTGAGGAGGGTTTTCCGGCTTATCTGCCGTCACGTCTTTCCGAATTCTATGAACGTGCGGGTTATGTGGAAAGTTTATGCGGCAGGGAAGGCTCCGTTACTATTATCGGCGCCGTTTCGCCTCAGGGTTCGGACTTTTCAGAGCCTGTAACTCAGAATACAAAGCGCTTTGTAAGATGCTTCTGGGCGCTTGACAAGTCCCTTGCCTATGCAAGACATTATCCTGCCATAAACTGGACAACCAGTTACAGTGAGTACATTGAAGATCTGCGTGAATATTACGACAGGGAAGCTGGTCCCGATTTTCTGAAATACCGTCAGGAGATCTCAAATATTCTTACAACGGAAAATCAGCTTATGGAGATCGTCAAGCTTATTGGTGCGGACGTTCTGCCTGATGACCAGAAGCTTGTTATAGAACTTGCAAGAGTGGTAAGAGTAGGATTTCTTCAGCAGAATGCATATCATAAGGATGATACGTTTGTTCCGCTTTCAAAGCAGATGCTTATGATGGAAACTATTCTGACTCTGTATCACGGAGGTCTGTCCGCTCTTGCATCGGGCGTGACAATGGACGAGATTTCAAAAAGCGGATTGTTTGAAAAGGTCATAAAAATGAAATATGATATTCCTAATGATAAACCGGAGATGTTCGGAGAGTATCAGGATGAAATAAACGGCGTTTTTGATAAACTCAAAGCAGAAAAAAGTAAAGGAGGCGCTGTATGAGTGTACAATATCTGGGACTCAGTGAAATAAACGGCCCTCTTATTGCCCTTGATAAGGTGAAGAATGTAGGGTATGACGAGATTGCAAATATCCGTCTCAGTGACGGCACTGAAAGGACAGGAAGGATTGTTGAGATTCACGGGGACAAGGCTGTGCTTCAGGTATTTGAGGGGACAAAAGGACTTTCAATGACAAATACCCGTACTTCCTTTACCGGCAAACCCATGGAGCTTGCCCTTTCCGAGGAAATGCTGGGACGTGTGTTCAGCGGTTCCGGCAGGCCTATTGACGGACTGGGTGACATCTGTCCTGAAAAGTATGCGGATATTAACGGAAAGCCGCTGAATCCTGTTTCAAGAACGTACCCGAGAAACTATATCAGAACGGGAATCTCTTCGATCGACTGCCTTATGACGCTCATCAGAGGTCAGAAGCTTCCGATTTTTTCCGGTTCGGGACTTTCCCATAATAAGCTTGCGGTACAGATAGTCCGTCAGGCAAAGATCGCTGATGAAAGCGGAAAGGACTTTGCGATCGTTTTCGGAGCAATGGGTGTAAAAAACGACGTTGCTGACTATTTCAGAAAAAGCTTTGCGGAAAGCGGCGTTCAGCAGAAGGTCGTTATGTTTCAGAATCTGTCCAATGATCCGATCATTGAGCGTATTCTTACTCCAAGATGTGCTCTTACAGCGGCGGAGTACCTTGCGTTTGAAAAAAATATGCATATTCTTGTTATTCTTACGGATATAACATCATATTGTGAGGCGCTGCGTGAATTTTCTTCCTCAAAGGGTGAGATACCCGGAAGAAAGGGCTACCCCGGCTATCTCTATTCGGATCTGGCTTCTCTTTATGAGAGAGCGGGTATCGTTGAAGGTGCATCGGGAAGCGTTACACAGATACCGATCCTTACAATGCCCAATGATGATATAACACATCCTATCCCCGATCTTACAGGCTATATTACTGAGGGACAGATTGTTCTCGACAGAAGCCTTGACCAGACGGGAATTTATCCGCCGGTTTCGGTGCTTCCTTCTCTTTCAAGACTTATGAAGGACGGTATCGGCGAAGGATATACCAGATCAGATCATTCGGCAGTTGCCAATCAGCTTTTTGCAGCCTACGCAAAGGTTCAGGATGCAAGATCGCTGGCGTCGGTTATCGGTGAGGAGGAGCTTTCCGAAACTGACCGTAAGTATATGAAGTTTGGTATTCAGTTTGAAAAGCATTTCGTAAATCAGGAATTTGAAGAGGACAGGACTATTGAGGAAACACTTGAGCTTGGATGGGATCTGCTGGCAATGCTTCCGGAATCCGAGCTTGACCGTATTGATGAAAAGCTGCTGAAAGAAAAGTATGATTCCTCAAGAGCCGCAAGGTTCAAGGATTAAGGAGGCAGAAAACAGATGGCAGAACAGGTCTTTCCAACCAAAGGAAATCTTATGAAGGCGCGAAAAACCCTTTCCCTGTGCCGTCTCGGATATGACCTTATGGACAGGAAAAGGAATATCCTCATAAGGGAAATGATGACTCTTATGGAAAAAGCCAAATCACTCAGAGGAACCATTGAGGATACTTACAAAGAGGCATATGAGGCTCTGCAGTATGCAAATATAACACTTGGTGTTATTGATAAAATAGCTGAGAGTGTTCCTGTTGAAGACGGAATTTCTGTTTCCTACAAAAGTGTTATGGGCGTCAGTATTCCCAGAGTTTCTATCAGCGAGCCGGAATTTCACGGAGTTCCGTATGGCTTTTATTCAACTAATTCTCAGCTCGATAAAGCATACGTTTCATTTTCAAAAGTAAAGGAAATAACAGTTGTTCTTGCAGAGGTGGAAAACAGTATCTATCGTCTTGCGATTGCAATAAAAAAGGCTCAGAAGCGTGCCAACGCCCTTCAGAATATACTAATACCGAAATATGCGGAAATGGTAAAGTATATTACTGACAGTCTTGAAGAAAAGGAACGTGAAGAATTTTCACGACTTAAAGTTATTAAGGCTTATAAATTGGCAAAACAGCAAAAAGGAAGCATCAAATAGCGTTTCGTGTAAAATGAATTAAAGGCTGCGTAACCTGAGCGTTACACAGCCTTTCTTATGTGAGAATTATTTATGTTTTACAGCTGTTGTTATCAGTACCAAGAAGTATCAGATCTGCATTATATTTTTTCTCTTTTTAGATTGCGTGGCGTTTCCTTTAAAAAATTCTGAATATTAACCAGAACAATAACAATGAACAGCCAGGTAAGTATTAAAATAATATGATTTGACTCATTTATTGAAACAATAGACATAATAATGAGCAGAGATGTGTTTATTGAAATCCTGACTTTATTAAGTTTAAAATAAATATATTTTCTTGTATCTGCTGATCTTATTACAAAGCAAACAAAATAGGAAGCGGCTGTTGCTGCGGATGCACCGTAAACACCGAATAACGGTATGAGGATCAGGTTTAAGATAATATTGCAAGTCGCTGCTGCAAGGGCAGTAATACAGCTTTTTTTAGATTTTTTCTTTATGCTGTAAATACTTGAAAGAAACTGGCAGAAGCACTGGAAAACCATAGACAATATCAGTATTACAGTATATTTTTCAGCATCAGAATAAGTTTTTCCGGAAAGAAGTATATTTGTAATTGGCTTTGCAAATAAAATCAGAAATGCTGCTGCAACAAAAATCAGTGAAGAATATATGTTAAATACATTGCTGTAAAACTCTCCGACATCACTGCTGTCTTTTTCTTCAACAGAAGAAATCTGCCACGCCTGATAAAACATAGTTGTCATAAACATAAGGAGTGTCGGAAGTTTGTAAGCGGCCGCATAAACTCCGTTTATCTCACTGCCTTCCATTTTTATTACAAAAATCCTGTCAGAAGAGGAGGTAATCCACCATAGGAGGTAAGTAGGAATAAGGGGGAGGGAATATCTGAGCATTTCTTTTATAATAGCACAGTCAATATACCGGAATTTGTTTAATTTATATAATCTGCCGGCTGTATACAGAAAGATTACTGAAAAAGCGTCTGAGCAGA
>JBJEQV010000048.1:0-3088 GCA_051881915.1 Porcipelethomonas sp.
GCAATAGCCGTATCAAAAAAGTTTATTCCAAGGTCAAGGGCACGTTTTATTATTGTACGTGTATCTTCTTCACCGACAGTCCAGCTGTGATGTCCCGTTTGAGGATTTCCAAATCCCATACATCCAAGGCATACTTTTGATACATTCAGATCACTCTTTCCGAGTTTTGTATATTTCATGCTTTTATCTCCTGTTTCGTTTTTACTGTACTTAAATTATACACCTGTGCCATAGAAATAGCAAATGCCTGTATTGAATACCTTGCTATGCTTGACGGCTATATCAGACTATGGTAGAATAAAGCAGAGGTGACAGAATGGAAATTCGAGTTTTGAAATACTTTCTTGCTGTTGCAAGAGAGCAGAGCATTTCAGCTGCTGCAGATTCATTGTTTCTTTCACAGCCTACGCTTTCAAGGCAGTTAAAGGAACTTGAAGAAGAACTGGGTAAACAGCTTTTTATCCGTGGAAACAGAAAAATAACCCTCACTGAGGAGGGCGTGCTTCTGCGTAAAAGAGCTGAGGAAATAATGGAACTTATCAGCCGTACCGAAAAGGAAATAAGCTTTTCAGACAGCAGCATTTCAGGAGATATTTACATAGGTGCAGGTGAAACTGACGGTCTGCGTATCATTGCACGATCAGCAAAAGAACTTCGTGAAAAGTATCATGATATAAATTTTCATATTATAAGCGGTGACGCTGTTGATATTATGGAACGTCTTGACAAGGGACTTATTGATTTTGCATTACTGCTTGAACCCGTTGATATCGCAAAATACAGTTATATAAAGCTGCCAGTAAAAGATACATGGGGCGTACTTATGCGGCGTGACTCATCGCTTGCTAAAAAGGACTTTATCACTCCTGAAGATTTGAATGGTGTCCCTTTAATCGTTTCACGTCAGGCATCAGACGGCAGTGAGCTTACCAACTGGCTGAAATCCGGAAAAGGTGAACCGGAGATAGCAGCCACATACAACCTTGTATACAATGCCTCTCTTATGGTGGATGAGGGCATCGGAGCTGCACTTTGCCTTGACAAAATCATAAATGTAACCGGAGAAATCGGGCTTTGTTTCAGACCTCTTAGTCCAAGGCTTGAAATTGGCATGAGCCTTGTCTGGAAAAAAGGACAGGTTTTCTCAAAAGCGGCAGAGCAGTTTATTATAAAATTAAAAGATGATATTTATAAGTACGCAAATTTTGCACAAGGTAAGAGCGTGTAAGGACTATGCAGCTGTTAAGGATTACAACGTCATTGACGTGTATGCAGATGAGGCGTTAAGCGGTAAAGGCTCAAAGACTTCAAGCCGTGCGCAGTATCAGAAAATGTTAAGAGACTGCCACAAGGAAACTTTTGAAACAATCCATACGACCGTATCGCCCAAAATGATTAACGAAAAACAAAAATGCTTTTTTGAATCCTTATCATAATTAATACCAACAAGCAGTATTTCACCGGAATAATCTTTCAGACAGTCGGTGTACTGCTTATTTTTTATCTGCTCAATTGCACTTTCTGCGGAACTGTCATATTTAAGCTCAACAATAAGGGCAGGTATCTGGCGGTTTTTTCTTGGTTTAAACACTAAATCTGCAAAACCTTTTCCCGCTGGTAACTCACGTTCAACTGTATAGTTCTTTCCTGCAGAATAATATGCAAGAGAGTGAATTTTCATTATTATATTTTAAAATGGAAGTATTGTCCTGATGCGCCTGTGTTAAATGAGTTAGGCAACCTTTTCTTCGTCACAGTCAAGGGTTGTTTTCAGTAATTCGTCTGATATTTTAAGTGAATCTGCAACTTCAGACCATCCCATAACCTTAATCGTACTTGCAAACTGTTCTGATATTTCGTAGTTTGGGATTGAAACTTTCCTGGTATCAAAGTTATATGTCAGATACCCAAGATGAACAAGAAGTGTCAGCACATCATCCTTTGTATTTAATGTTACCGTATCGTTAGTAAAAGTTGTTGTATCTATAACCTGATTTTCACCTGCAAGAAGCCTTACTACAGTATATCACGCAAGCCGTCAAAGTTCATTTGAATGTAAACTTTAAGTGCTTCATAAGTTTCTGTGGAAGTACAGTAATTATTAAAATATCCACCTGTCATGGACATAACTACCGAACGTGGATTATAAGTTGAAACTCCCATAAGATTATAGCCATTGTACCAACGTTTTGTTTCATCAAACGACATTTTGTATTCATCACAAAGCTGTTTGACTTATGATTCAGTAAAAACAGTAAATTCAGCATATTCCCGGGGATCTGTCATAGAAATTTCTGTAAACATATTCAAAGCCGAATGTTCGGCATACTTCTTGATTGGCAGTATGACGGTCATGCAGGCAAGTGCAACATAGCTCTGATTTTTCAGAAGATTACGAAGAAAATCAAGATAAGCAGTCTGTACTTTACTGTCCTCTTTAGACTTTCGGAATATACAGTCCCATTCATCTATAATAAATATAAAAGGTGTCTTTTTTCTGCAAAAATATCTTTTAAAGAACATACTAACTTCTGATTATCATAAAATATTACATCTGCAAATTCATCAGTCAGTTCAAACAAAATGGAAAATGTACGTGGAGATATCTCATCTTCCTAATTTGAATCTGAAAAAACAATCTGTTAATTATTTGCTTCTTGAAGAATCAGATGAAAATTTAAATATCGGTATTCTGCTTAATAAATACTATAATCAGAAAGTTGATGACGGCAGTATTTCAAATGATGACTTGCTGAATTTACATATTACTCTTTTTTCAAACCAACCTATCGAGGATGAAGAAATCATCGATTCGATACCAACAAATATTGATTTGAGAGTTGTAAATGAAGAAAAAATTATAGTTTATAAGCTGTTGCAGGATGTTCCGCTTTACGCTGTTGATGAGAATTGCTACTGAGTCGAATACGTCTACTTCACTGTTGACCTTGGAGTCACCACGAACACCGATCTTAACCGGAATTTCGCCTGTTGCTTCCTGTCCGTCATATTTTACTGTGAAGCTTACTGACATTAATAACGATTGTTTCAACTGGCTGTCCGCCACCTGCTGTAGTTGTAACTGTTG
>JBJEQV010000049.1:0-16150 GCA_051881915.1 Porcipelethomonas sp.
ATATAGAAACTACCGGTTCACTGGGCGATGTCATGAAGGAAAGCGCAAAACTTGCTGTGAGCTATGCAAGAAGTGTTGCTGAAAAATACGGCATTGATAAGGGATTTTATAAAAACTGTGATCTGCATATCCATGCTCCCGAGGGGGCTGTTCCGAAGGACGGTCCGTCGGCAGGCGTTACAATGGCAACGGCTCTTGTTTCGGCTTTGTCGGGTATTCCTGTAAGGTGCGATGTTGCCATGACAGGTGAGATCACTCTTCATGGAAAGGTACTTCCGATCGGAGGACTCAGGGAGAAGACCATGGCGGCGTATAAAGCAGGAATAAAAACTGTTATTATTCCTGAACTGAACAGGGGAGATCTTGACGAGGTGGACGAAACCGTAAAGCAATCGGTTGAATTTGTTTTTGCATCCGGTATCGAACAGGTTCTTGAAACAGCGCTGTGCAGACCGTAACAGGAGGAGAAAATGAACTATAACAAAGCGGAATTTCATGCGTCCTACGGAACGTTTTCCCAGATTCCGGAATGCAGCAGAATGGAGATCGCATTTGCCGGGAGATCAAACGTCGGAAAATCCACGCTTATCAATAAAATTTTCAACAGGAAAAATCTTGCAAGGGTCAGCTCTGTTCCCGGAAAGACCGCGACGATAAATTTTTACAGCCTTGAAAATGTTTATTTTGTGGATCTTCCCGGATACGGCTATGCAAAAGTCGCTAAATCCGAAAAAAGGCGCTGGTCGGAGCTTATTGAGGGGTACCTTAATTCTGACAGGGACATAAGGCTTGTCTTTCTGCTTATTGATATGCGCCATGCGCCGTCGGCGGACGATCTGCAAATGATAGATTATCTTGTTGAGTACGAGCTGCCTTTTGTGATAATCCTCACCAAGGCGGACAAGCTCAGGAAAATGCAGAGGATCGCAAGAATGGAAGCCTTTGCAAAGGAAATCCCGTACTTTGATGAAATTCATATTGTTCCGTTTTCCTCACAGACCTTTGAAGGCGTTGAGGAGGTCAGGAATATTATTGAAGAACTGGCTAGTGAGGACTCTCAGTCAGAACAGTAAAAAATGAAAGGACTGTTGAACATGTTTGTATCTGAAAATTTAGGCGTAAATGAAAAGGGAAATCTTACTGTCGGCGGAGTTGATACAGTAGAGCTTGCGGAAAAATACGGTACTCCGCTCTACATAATGGACGAGGATCTTATCAGAAAACACTGCCGCAGCTTCAAAAGCAGTATTGATAAATTCTACGGCGGAAAAGGCCTTGTTTGCTATGCCAGCAAAGCTTTCTGCTGTAAGGAAATGTGCAGAGTTATGAAGGACGAGGGAATCGGTCTTGACGTTGTTTCAATCGGTGAGCTTTACACGGCTGTAAAAGCGGGTGCTGACTGCGAAAATATCTGTTTTCACGGGAACAACAAGACTGACGAAGAACTTGAATATGCTGTTGACATGAAGGTCGGCAGAATTATCGTTGACAATATATACGAGCTTGAAAGGCTTGACAGAATCTCAAAGAAAAAGGGCGTTAAAGCCAATATCATGTTCAGAGTTAAGCCGGGCATTGACGCTCATACGCATAATTTCGTCAGAACAGGACAGATTGACAGCAAGTTCGGCTTTGCGCTTGAAACCGGAGAGGCTATGGAAGCTGTAAAAAAGGCTGTCAGCTTTGAAAATATTTACCTTAAAGGTCTGCACTGTCATATCGGTTCCCAGATCTTTGATATTGACCCGTTTGTTGAGGCAGCACAGGTTATGCTTAAATTCATTGCTGATATAAAGAAGGAAACAGGCTTTGTCGTTTCAGAGCTTAATCTCGGCGGCGGATTCGGTATTATGTATACAGAAAAGGACGATCCTGTTCCTTATGAAAACTATATGGAAAAGGTTTCTTCCGCAGTTGCCCAGGCATGCAGGGAGTATGAGATCGACCAGCCGTTTATTCTCATTGAACCGGGACGCTCAATGGCAGGTCCTGCCGGTGTTACATTGTATACCTGCGGCGGCGTAAAACATATTCCGGGTATCAGAACATACGTTTCTATTGACGGCGGAATGACCGATAATCCGAGATATGCCCTCTATCAGTCTGAGTATGATGCTGTTGTTGCAAACAAGGCATCTCAGCCTAAGGACAAAGTTGTTACAATTGCAGGGAAGTGCTGCGAGAGCGGAGATCTTATCGGAGAAGGCATGGCTCTTCAGGAGGCTGTTCCGGGGGATATTATTGCTGTGTGCGCAACCGGTGCATATAATTACTCCATGGCTTCAAACTACAACAGAGTTGCAAAGCCGGCAGTAGTATTTGTAAAGGACGGCAATTCAAGAGTTGTTGTAAAAAGAGAAACACTTGACGATATCATCAGGAATGACGTCTGATTCAGATATAATTAATGCAAAGGAGCTGTTTTCAGCTCCTTTTCTTTCGGGTGTATATAAAGCAAAAAGCGGCAGGGTTCAGACCCTGCCGCCGTTTTATTCTTTGTAAATAATCAGCCTAAATAAACGTAACCGGAAACATCGATTGGATCTGCTGGTCCGTCATATGATGGCTTCATATAGCCTGTAGATTCAACCCAGGAAGCTGCTTCTGAATCTGAAAACATTGGTTGAAAAAACCACCCTGACTCATCATACCAAGCCCATAAACCTTCAATAAGATAACATCCAGGAACATAGCTGTCAAGAATAGTTCCATATGCATAGCTCTGTTCAGGCTCCGGTTCCTCATAAACCGGTTCTTCTTTCTGCTGCACCTCAGCAGCAGGCTCTTCATATTCGGGTTCTTCGTATACAGGTTCTTCGTACTCTTCCTCTTCGTACTCTTCTTCATATTCTGCTTCGTTTACAGCCGGCTTTGTCTCGGGAGCTTTTGTTTCCTCGGGTTTGGTTGTAGTTGTTTTGGCAGTAGTTGTAGTTACCGCTGTTGTGGTGCAGGTGGTGGTCGCCGTAGTTACTGCGGTGGTTTCAGCAGTTGTTGTAGTTGTAACACCGGCATTTACGCTTTCTGTTTCATTGTCAGAACCTCCTGCAAATATCATGCAGATTATTATTGCTGCCACAATTATTACAAGCACAGCCGTTCCGACAATAATGTGCTTTTTTGTTATTTTTTCCTTAATACTGCTTAAATCCATTGTTTTCCTTTTTCCCTTTCATGTTTTTATTGTTATATTATAATACTTTTTGGCGGAAATGTAAACACTGCTGACACAAAACAGCCTGAGAATTTTTTTCTCAGGCTGTTTTATCGGTTTTATAGTCTTACAGCGATTTCCTCTAAAGATTTTCTCTGGCTGTGTCTGTCTGACGGCTTTGCTGTCTCCTCGGCGTATCCTACGGGGAAGATTGCGATCAGATCGTATTCCTCCATATCCGGGAAAAGCTTTTTCAGTCTGCAGCTGTCAAAATTGGCTACCCATGTAGATGCAAGTCCTGAGTCTTCAATTTCAAGCATCATATGCGTAGCAGCGATCGCTGCGTCTACATCGGCAAACTCTCTTCCGTCAAATTTGCGGACCCAGCCCTGGTCTTTTCTGCCGCCTACAACAAAAAACAACCTTGCCCCAAAAGTGCAGCTCGTCACTTCTTTTATTTTTTCAATGTCCTCATCTTTTTCGATGACCCATATTTTTATCGGCTGCATATTGCATGCAGTCGGTGCAGCTGTTCCGGCTTCAAGTATTTTTTGAATTTTTTCAGGTTCAACAGCTTTTTCGGAGATGTTTCTGCAGGAATATCTCCTTTTTGCTAATTCAAGAAATTCCATGGTTTTTCCTTTCTACATATTCCGGATTTATCATATAACGGCAAAAGCGCGTTCAAGGTCTGCTATGATATCGTCAATGTTTTCCAGACCGACTGACAGGCGTATAAGCCCCGGATCTATTCCGGCAGCAGCAAGCTGCTGCTCTGTGAGCTGTCTGTGTGTTGCAGATGCAGGGTTAAGGACGCAGGTACGGATATCCGCAACGTGTACCTCATTTGAAGCAAGTTTTAAAGCGTCCATAAAGTTAACTGCCTTTTCACGTGTTCCTACGGAGAAGCTTATAACACCGCACACTCCCAGCGGCAGATACTTTTCAGCGAGCTTGTGATGAGGGTCGCTTTCAAGCCCTGCATACTTTATAGACTTGATTTTTCCTGTGGACTGTATGTATTTTGCGGCAGCAAGTCCGTTTTCGCAGTATTTCGGCATTCTTACCGCAAGAGTTTCAAGACCCAGATTCAGCAGGAAGGAGCTGTTTGCGGCAGGGTAACAGCCAAAGTCGCGCATAAGCTGCATTCTGGCTTTGGTGATATACGGAGCAGCAGGATATTTTTCTGTATAAATGATTCCGTGATAGCTTTCATCAGGCTCAGTAAGTCCGGGGAAACGTCCCGATTCAGCCCAGTTGAATCTGCCGCTGTCAACGATTACTCCTCCGACCTGAACAGCATGCCCGTCCATGTATTTTGAGGTGGAGTGAATAACAATGTCTGCGCCCCACTCAATAGGACGGCAGAGAACAGGAGTAGCAAATGTGTTGTCAACTATAAGCGGTATTCCGGCGCTGTGAGCAGCTGAAGCCCACTTTTCAATGTCCAGTACTGTAAGCGCAGGATTGGCGATTGTTTCGCCGAAGATACATTTTGTGTTGGGTCTTATTGCCGCTCTGATCTCTTCCTCAGATGCGTCAACATCTACAAAGGTACACTCTATTCCCATTTTTTTAAATGTGAAAGCAAAGAGATTAACTGTTCCGCCGTAGATTGAAGAGCTTGAGATAAAGTGGTCGCCGGCATCGCAGATATTGAGTATGGACAGCATGGAAGCCGCCTGTCCGGAGGAGGTGCACATAGCGGCAGCGCCGCCCTCCAGAGCTGCAATCTTCTTTTCCACTGCGTCTGTTGTAGGGTTTTCAAATCTTGAGTAGATCATTCCGAGAGTCGGATCGTCAAAAACATCCGCAACAGCGTCCGTAGAATTATATACATATGTTGTGCTCTGATAAATAGGCATAACACGGGGTTCGCCGTTTTTAGGAGAATATCCTTCGTGCAGAACCTGAGTTTCAATTTTCATATCAAAAATGTCCTTTCATAAAATAAAACTTATAATATACATAAGTATACCATGATAGTAATATCATGTCAATAATCATATTTTCTATTGCAAAAATTGAAAAAGAATGATATAATAAATACATATGTGCAGCACCGGGCCGCGGGTGTGTGCAGAAAATTTCGGTGCGGCAGAACGGAGAATAAAATGAGGCGTTTTTTTGATATACTGCTCAGAGCGGTCCTTACCGGCTTTGCGATTGGTATCGGCGGTGTGGTTTACCTTTCATGTGACAACAAATACATAGGCTCAATGCTTTTCGGAACGGGACTTTTTGTGATCCTGTCATTCGGTTTTAATCTTTTTACTGGGAAGGTCGGGTATATTGTTGAAAACAAGCCGTCATATATAATTGATGTGCTTTTAATATGGTTCGGAAATCTTATCGGTACGGCAGCTATGGGCGGAATGATCTTATGCACAAGAATCTCAGGGATTGAAGAAAAAGCTGCTGCGATCTGTGAAATAAAGTTTGAGGATGATCTGCTGAGTATTGTGATACTTGCATTTTTCTGCGGAATTCTTATGTTTATTGCAGCGGACGGGTTCAGGAAAATTGAAAATCCTGTTGGAAAAATGCTTGCTGTCTTCCTTCCGGTAATGGTGTTTATCCTCAGCGGATATGAGCACTGCGTTGCCAATATGTTTTACTTTACAGCAGCAAAGGTCTGGTCGCTGAAAACTGTCGGTTATCTTGCGGTAATGTCTCTTGGAAATGCTGCAGGAGGAATGTTTATTCCTCTGGTTCGCAAAGGATTTATAAAGGAATAAAAAAAGAACTGAATATAAATGTATCACCGTTTTGTAAAAGAAACGGTGATTTTTTAGCGAAACTTCGAGGGTAAGATTATAAATTAAATGCTGATAAAAACTTCATGTTCATTCAGCGGGTATAATGTCATTTCTGGGGGATAATTGTTGTATATCATTAATGCAGTAAAAGAATGATTGTTGACATTTTTGCGACAATGATATATAATTAAAAGAACGGTTTTTAGCGTATTTATGAAAAAAATACGATATCTCAGGATTTCGAGAGGTTTTGAATGGATTACAGATGCAAAAAAATAACTATACTGACAGGGCATTACGGCTGCGGAAAGACAAATCTGGCAGTTAACCTTGCTGTGAAGATGCAGAATTACGGAAAAGTCGCAGTCGTTGATATGGATACGGTGAATCCTTATTTTCGTACGGCTGATTTCCGGGACAGCTTTTCAGGCAGCAACATTGAGGTTATCTGTCCACGGTATGCAAATACAAATCTTGATATTCCCGTGCTTGATTTTGATATGGAGCGTATTGCCTCGGAATCAGATTATATGATTATTGACGTCGGCGGAAGCGACGCAGGGGCGTATGCTCTTGGCAGATACCGGGGCGTGTTTGAAAACTATCCCGGCGAAACAGAAGTACTTTATGTATTCAGCATGTATCGCAGTCCTGATATGACAGCTGAGGAAACCGCTGCTATGATGCCGGAAATTGAAAATGCCTGTGGTCTTAAATGCACCGCACTTGTGAACAATTCAAATCTTGGAACGGAAACCGATTATGAAACCGTTCTGGCATCAGCAGAATTTGCAGACAGAGTTTCGGAGCTGACGGGACTTCCGATAGCGTTCAGATGTGTTCCGGAAGACTGTGAGGAATGTGGAAATAATGATTTTCCTGTAAGGAGAATGGTCAGATTTCCGTGGGAAGAATAATATATTATTTTATTGGAGTGTTAAGAATGATCAAGATTAATTTTGAACGATGCAAGGGCTGCGGTCTGTGCACCGGCGCCTGTCCGAAGAAAATCATAGTAATGCAGCGTGAAAAGCATAATGCAAAGGGCTATTATACTGCTTCATGCAGCGAAAATGAAAAGTGTATCAGCTGCGCAATGTGTGCACTGATTTGTCCGGACTGTGCAATTACAGTTGAAAAGTGAGGTTTGAAAAGTGGAAAAGGTTTTGATGAAAGGAAATGAAGCGCTGGGCGAAGCTGCAATGCGTGCGGGCTGCAAGTGCTTTTTCGGTTATCCTATAACTCCGCAGACAGAGCTTTCTGCATATCTTTCAAAGCATATGATTAAGCGAGGCGGAACATTTCTTCAGGCAGAAAGTGAAATTGCCGCTATAAATATGGTCCTCGGAGCAAGTTCCTGCGGAGTAAGAGCTATGACTTCAAGCTCATCTCCCGGTATTTCCTTAAAGAGCGAGGGCGTGTCATACATAGCAGGTTCAGATCTTCCCTGCGTTATCGTAAACGTTCAGAGAGGCGGCCCGGGACTCGGCGGAATCCAGCCGTCACAGTCTGATTACTGGCAGGCTACAAAGGCTCTGGGACACGGCGACTTCCAGCTTCTCGTTTATGCTCCGGCATCTGTTCAGGAAACAGTTGATATGACATTCAGGGCATTTGACGAAGCTGACAAATACAGAATGCCTGCGATGATCCTTTCCGATGGTCTTCTGGGACAGATGATGGAGCCTGTAACATTTCCTGAAGTTGTTCCTGTGATTCCGGAAAAGCCATGGGCATGTAACGGCCATAAGAACAGGAGAGAGCACAATATTGTGAATTCTCTTTATTTAAAGCCTGACGAACTGGAAGATTCCGTAATCGAAAGGTTCAAAAGATATGAGACAGTAAAACAGGAATGTACTGATGCTGAGTCTTATCTTTGCGAGGACGCTGAGATAGTTGCTGTTGCATACGGTGCGTCTGCAAGAGTTACAAAATCTGCGGTAAATGCTGCAAGAGCAAAAGGCATAAAAGCGGGACTTTTCCGTCCGAAGACGCTCTGGCCTTTCCCGGTGAATGAAATAAATGAAGCCTGCCGCAGCGCAAAAACAGTGCTCAGCGTTGAAATGTCAATGGGACAGATGATCGATGACATAAAGCTGTCGCTTAACTGCCGTATTCCTGTTGAGTTTTTCGGCAGAACAGGCGGAATAATCCCGACTCCTGCGGAAGTTCTTGAAAAAATCGAATCGATCAGTGAAAGGAGCAGATAAAGGTGGAAGTTATCTTTGAAAGACCTCATGCACTGTGCGATGTTGCAAATCATTACTGTCCGGGATGTACTCACGGCATAATTCACCGTCTTGTTGCAGAGGTTATAGATGAAATGGGAATAGAGGGCAGTACAGTAGGCGTTTGCCCTGTGGGATGTTCCGTTATGGCGTATGATTATTTTAACTGCGATATGATCGAAGCGCCTCACGGAAGAGCTCCGGCTGTTGCAACAGGTGTAAAGAGAGCCATGCCCGACTCGGTCGTATTTACATATCAGGGCGACGGAGATCTTGCTGCGATCGGTACATGCGAAACAGTACATGCAGCTGTAAGAGGAGAAAATATCACGGTTATTTTTGTAAACAACACGATCTACGGAATGACAGGCGGTCAGATGGCTCCCACAACCATTCCGGGTCAGGTAACACAGACAACTCCGTACGGCCGTGATCCTGAAATCCAGGGATTTCCTGTAAAGGTTTGTGAAATGCTTGCCCAGGCCGATGGTACTGCTCTTGCACAGCGTGTTGCAGTTGACAGTATCCCTCATATACGTGAGGCGAAAAAGGCTATAAGAAAGGCATTTGAAAATCAGGTTAACAAGAAGGGATTTTCTATTGTCGAGGTCCTTTCGACCTGTCCTACAAACTGGGGAATGACGCCTCAGGAGGCTATGGAGAGAGTCCGTACAGATATGATACCTTATTACCCGCTTGGTGTGTATAAGGATACTGACGTATGGAGCAGCAATGAAGATAAATAATATAATCTGAAAGGAAATTGTTATGCTGACTGAAATAATATTTTCGGGCTTCGGAGGACAGGGAATACTTTTTGCCGGAAAAAGCCTCGCATACAGTGCAATGACTCTGGGAACGGAAATTTCATGGCTTCCTTCCTATGGTCCAGAAATGAGGGGCGGAACGGCAAATTGTTCTGTCTGCATATCCGATGAGCCTATCGGTTCTCCGCTTGTTACAGAACCTGATATACTTGTTGTTATGAATACACCGTCGTTTGATAAGTTTGAACAGTCCGTAAAGCCGGGCGGAACAATTTTAATTGACAGCAACATGGCTGAACGCAGGTCCGACAGAAAGGACATAAGCTGCTTTTACGTTCCGGCAACAAGGCTTGCAACAGAAAACGGTCTTAACGGAATGGCAAATATAATACTGCTTGGAAAGCTTATAAAGGAATGCGGTGATAAGCTTAACGGAATTACAGCTGAAACCGTTGAGGACGCATTCAACAAGAGTATTCCTGCTTCAAGAGCAGCGCTTATTCAGAAGAATATTGACGCACTCAGGCTTGGAATGAACAGCTGATACTGAAATAAAGGCCGTCCGCAAAACGCGGACGGCTTATTTTATAAGATAAATTGTGCTGCGGTTGACAATAATGAAAAAATCGTGTATAATTTTTGTGATAAATTTTTAAGGGAGTTTAAATATGGATTTGAACAGGATTCTGACTAAAATCGACGATGCAATATGGGGACCTGTAATGCTGATATTTCTTGTTGGTACGGGTATTTATCTTACGATCCGTATGAGATTTCTTACATGGAGAAATCTGTTTCCGTCACTGAAACGGCTGTTCAGCAAGGAATCAAGGAGAACAGGCGAGGGGGTCGGTGATATTTCGCCGTTTTCAGCGCTTATGACTGCACTTGCGGCAACTATCGGCACCGGAAATATTGTAGGCGTTGCAACTGCAATGGTCTCGGGAGGCCCCGGAGCGCTGGTGTGGATGTGGATCTCGGCGCTTTTCGGAATCACTTCAAAGTTTACGGAATGCTCACTTTCCATAAAATACCGGACAAAAAATTCAAAGGGGGAAATGGCGGGCGGTCCTATGTATACTGCAAGACATGCCTTTGAGAAAAAATTCGGCAAAAAAGGAAGGATCGCCGGGATAATTACAGGCTTTGCTTTTGCTTTGTTTGCAGTTTTTGCGTCTTTCGGTATCGGGAATCTTACGCAGGCAAACTCTATTTCAAGCGCCCTTGATACTACATTTCATATCCCCGCATGGATTACCGGTCTTGTGATCGCGGCATGTACGCTCCTTGTCCTTATCGGCGGGGTTCAGAGAATAGCCAAGGTTTCAAGCGTTCTTGTACCTGTCATGGCTGTTTTTTACATTATATGCGGACTTATAGTAATTATATTCAATTATGAAAATCTTCCTTCCGGTATTGCAATGATTTTTAAAATGGCATTTTCTGTGAAAGCAGTAGGCGGCGGACTTGCAGGAACAATTACTGCAAGCATTATGCAGTCTATGAGATGGGGCGTTGCCAGAGGCGTATTTTCAAACGAAGCAGGTATGGGTTCTGCGGCAATAACCGCTGCTGCGGCAGATACGGACAATCATGTAAAGCAGGGCTACATAAATATGTGCGGAACATTTCTTGATACGATTGTTGTATGTACAATAACAGGTCTTGCAATTGCATCTTCAGGAATGCTCGGAACATGTGATGCAAACGGCGATATTATTACAGGGGCTGGTCTGACGATAGCGGCATTTGAAACAGTGCTTGGGAAATTCGGCGGATTTATTATCAGTATCGGTCTTGTGCTTTTTGCATATTCAACCATCCTCGGCTGGGAATATCACGGAGAAAAAGCGCTTGAATACCTGCTGAAAAAAGATATATACAACAGGATCTATCGTGTAATATTTGCACTCGTTACTTTTGTAGGAGCAACAACTTCTCTTAAAATCGTATGGAGCTTTTCAGATATTGCAAACGGACTTATGATTATTCCGAATGTTATAATCATGCTGGTTCTGAGCAAGGAAATCTGTAAGGATGTTATAGATTATCAGCCTCAGTTCAGAATGCTCAGTGCAGCCGGAAAATCGAGAAAGTCAAAGAAGTAATATACATTTTTATGAGTGATGAAAAAACGTGTAAAAATCATTTTAGCAGTTTTGATTCTGTGGATTGTAATAAGAGGCGCATTTTTGATATACGAAATGATTGATTATAAGAATAAGGTCCCTGTGATAACTTCAAAAAGTCCTGTTTATGCAGAAACAGGGACAACAATATCAATAAACGACCTTGCAGATATAGAAAGAGCTGTTGAATCGAAAATTTATCCGGGTATAAAATGGCATTCTTATGGTGCATCCGACT
Organism: Porcipelethomonas sp.; assembly: GCA_051881915.1. GTDB lineage: Bacteria > Bacillota > Clostridia > Oscillospirales > Ruminococcaceae > Porcipelethomonas. The sequence continues at coordinate 11,276 of JBJEQV010000049.1, forward strand.
CGACCAATGCAGCTGTCAGTCCGGATGGACAATCTGTTTTTGCCGGTGATCAGTCTGGTGAATTTGATGTTACAATATTTGCGATCGGTGAGTATGGAGAAAGCATAACAGAAACGGTTACGGTTGAAGTGTGTATTGTGGATTAACCTTGTAGAGTGCGATCTTGTATAAAAAGGTCCGGGAAGATTATTTCTTCCCGGACTGTTTTTATTGCTCTGAAAATTGGTTTCATCTGAGGATTTCCTCGATTTTAAGCAGCTCTTCCTCTGAAAACTCGCTTTTCTTTGCGGCTTCGGCATTTTCAGTAATTTGTTCGGGGCGGCTTGCACCTATAAGAACAGTAGTGACCTTTCCGTCACGCAGTACCCATGACAGAGCCATTTGTGAAAGAGTCTGTCCTCTCTGAGCCGCTATCCCGTTCAAAGCTTCCAGCTTTGAGACTGTGTTTTCATCAGGCGGATTTTTCATCCACGGACGATTTGAAGTTCCGCTTCCGTTTGTCAGATATTTTTTTGTGAGCATGCCCTGTGCAAGAGGAGAGAAGACTGCAAGACCTATTCCGTTTTCAGCTACATAATCTTTGAGACCGTCTGTTTCGATCCATCTGTTGAGCATGGAATATGACGGCTGATTTATAATAAACGGTGTTTTCAGCTCATGGAAAATTCCGGATATTTCATCGGTCTGAGCTTTGTTGTAGTTTGAAATCCCCACATAGAGAGCTTTGCCCTGCCGCACGGCATGGTCAAGTGCAAGGGCGGTTTCTTCAAGCGGTGTTTCGGGATCGAAGACATGGTGATAGAAAATATCAACATAGTCAAGCTTCATACGCTTTAAAGACTGATCGAGAGAAGAGATAAGATATTTTCTTGAGCCGTGTTTTCTTCCGTAAGGTCCCGGCCACATATCGTAGCCTGCCTTTGTGGAAATGCAAAGCTCATCACGGTAGTGCCTCATGCCTCTGTCAAGAATCTTTCCGAAATTTTCTTCCGCTGCTCCGTTATACGGATTTCCGTAATTGTTAGCAAGATCAAAATGATTTATGCCAATGTCAAAAGCGGTATGGCACATTTTTTCCATGTTTTCAAAATTATCTGTATGGCTGAAGTTCTGCCACATTCCCAGTGAAACGGGAGGGAGCATAAGTCCTGATTTTCCGACATGTCTGTAAGTTAAGTTTTCGTATCGTTTTTCGCTTGCAATATACATTTTCATTTTCTCCTTTTGTTTTCAATTTTCTTTATATGCGCTTTCGTAAATTTTGTTTCCTGTTTCAACAAGGGAAGCTAAAGCGAAAGAGCCGGCAATTATATTTTCAGATTCTTTATCGGATAATGAGAATTCTGCATCTGAAGTGAAAATAACAAAGCTCTTTATTTTATGACTTTATATTACCATAAGGCAATGTTTGTGTCAAGGTAGCAAATCATGTTAAAATATCATAATATGTTACTGTATGGGAAACCATGCTGATAAATGTCATATATGCTGTTTTAGGAGGGGAGAAATTTGGATTATAATATGTTTGACGGACTGCGGTTTGAACCCGTTTCAAATATGAAAAAAAGCAGTATGAACAGAACCGGAAGATTTCCTGAGCATACACCCATAGGAATGGCGTATGTCCCTGTTCAGGAATGGGAAGAGCCTTATGAAATTCAGGCAGGATTTGAAGCTGGTACAATTTTTCCGCAGCTGGATCTGCCGTTTGAACCGAGGGGAGGATATTATGATGAGCGAAAAAGATAAACTTTTCAGGGCAATTCAGATGTATGATTTTGCTCTTTATGAAATAAAGCTTTACCTTGATACGCACCCCGAATGCAAAAAGGGGCTGGAATATTTTCACCGTTACAATGAATTGAAAACGGCAGCTGAGGAGGAATACACCAGCCTTTACGGTCCGATTGTGTCGGGTCAGGTCAGGAGCAAAGACAGATGGACATGGGTGAATGATCCGTGGCCGTGGGAACGAGGTGATAATTAATGTGGAATTATGAGAAAAAACTCCAGTATCCAATTAATATAAAGAATCCGAATCCAAAGCTTGCAAAATTTATAGTAAGTCAACTTGGCGGTCTTAATTGTAAAAGGAGATAAAAAGCGGGTAAATTAAATTTGATAAAGAATTTCAATGGACTGGGTCTTTTTCATATAAACAATTTGTCGGACGAAACTTCTTAGAGTAATATTTTTGATACTTTCGCTGCAGTTGGTGTCTTCAAGTATCTCAAGACCTTTTCGGATAGTTTTGCTCAGTTTTTTATTAATATCCTTCTGTGTGGTTTCGGGCGGTTTACAGCTCTTTTCAAGCTCAGAAATTCTACCCAGGATCTTCTGCTTATTTGTACGGTATTCCTCCAATGTATCAATACCTGCTTCATAGGCTTCTTTTACCCGATCAAGCTTTTTTCTTTCCTTTTCGATCAGTGCCGGAGTGATATCTGCATTTTTTTGTTCATCCGAAGATTTTTGATAAATGTTAAAATGCTGAATTTCAAGGTCATTTTTCAGAGCGTTTATTACTGATGCGTTAAGTTTGCTGAGACTTGCACTGTGAGAAACTTCACACGTTCCCTTTGAATACCTGTTACACTGTACTCTGTCTTTTGCAGAATAAACAAGTGCGCCTCCGCAGCAGCTGCATTTTAAAAATCCTTTCAGCATAAATTCATTGGAGGATTGACGGGAATGCTTCGGAAAAAGTTTTTTCTTTTCAAGTATGAGTTTCTGTACTTTATCAAATATGTCCTGTTCAATGATCGGCTCATGCTTACCCTGAGTTACTATCGTGTCACCGTTATTGTAATCTCTTGTTTTGCTTTTGACAGGTGTCCATGTAAGCTTGCCAGTATAAACGACATTGCGCAGTACATATTCAACTCCTCTGTTCTCCCACTTGTTTCCATACTTTGTTCTGATACCCATAGCATTCAGATCCTTTGCAATTTCAAGGCATCCCTGACCGCTCAGATATTTTTCAAAAATCATTCTCACAACAGGTGCATTTTCGGGATTTGGTACAAAAACGTTATCCTTCACATCGTAGCCGAACGGGGGAGTACTTACAACCTCACCTCTTTGTGCTTTTTCTGTCATTCCTCTGCGGACTTCTTCGGCAAGATTTATACTGTAATATTCGTCCATTGCTTCAATAAGAGCCTCTATGAGAATTGAAGTTTTGTCCTCGCCCAGTTGTTCCGAAACGGAAATAACATCAATGCCGCACTGCTTTCTGAGCATGGATTTGTAAACAATGCTGTCCTCCCGGTTTCGCGCAAAACGACTGAATTTCCATAAAAGAATGACATCGAACTGTCTTGGTTTTATCTTTGCTGTGCCGATCATTTTCATGAATTCCGGACGCTTTTCTGCCTTTCTGCCGCTTATGCCTTCATCCATAAAAACAAATTCCTCGGGAAGAATCATATCGTTTTTGCGTGCGTAATCTCTTATAGCTTTGAGCTGGCTGTCGGGGGAGTATTCAATTTGGTCATCGGTAGAAACACGTATATATGCTGCTGCTGTTTTCATTTTTCCTCCTTATAGTTTCGCTCTGCCGTTTAAGGAAAGAGCATTTTATAAAAATCCCCGGGGTTAGCCGGGGATATATACTAGTGCAAAACGCATTTTTCACAGGGAGAAAGTCCCCAGCTTTTTGCTTCAGATAGTGAACATTCATAATAAGTTCCACGTCCACAAGGGTTCTCGTAGTGATAACATTTTCCTGTTCTTGTATAATATACAGTTACGCTGTCATCGGGATTTTCTTCCTCCACATTTTCTTCGACATTTTCTTCGACATCTTCTTCGATTTCGTCTTGTTCTTCGGCAAAGTATTCATATTCCGATTCCTCAAACGATTCAACATCCTCGGCGATGATTTCTGCATCTGGTTCGTCTGTTTCAGTTTGGTTTTCGGCAGGCGGTTCTGTTTCAGATGATTCATCTGTGTTTTTAGTCGTTTCAATATCAGCAAATTGTATTGATTTGATTATTTCGTCTCTATTAGTATACATGTAACAGCTTTCACTATAATCTTGGTTTATGCTAAAACCGATATCATATAAAGTTGTGCCAATTATAAATAAGTAATTTGTCCATACAGATTCGTTTAGTGTTCTTTCGCATACAGTTATTTTTATACCCGAAACATCGATTTCTTTTATATTATTCAAAGCCCCTGCGTAGTCCACGCATCTGTATTGCATTATTGATTCAGCAACCTGTGTGGTGCTGTGATAGCTTGGATTTATCATCAAAAATCCTGTATCATCCTTGCATATAAAAGCATACATCTTTTCAGATTCTGTTACGGAATCTGATTCATCGGACATTTCCCAATTAGATGATATTGGTATGGTTATATCATCTATAGTAAAAGTATCGTCTAACTTTGTTTCAGTTGTTTCTTGTTCGGTCGTTTCAACAACGGTTTCTTCCTTAGAACTTTCTTTCTCCTCAGAACCACAGCCAAAAAGGCAGAAACACATAGCCGCTGATATGAGTGCGCAGATAATTTGTTTGATTGGTTTCATGTATTATATTCCTCCTACACATTATCGTATTAATTAATCTTTTGGTTTTTCAGTATTTCATCGAGAAGTTCATTTGTCTTATAAAGATGATTAGCAATTTCTTTTGTTTTTTCAGCAATTTTTACAATAGAAAGTATAATGATTATCTGTACAACAGCCATTAAAACTAAAATTATTGTCATTGAACTGTCCATAATTGTACCTCCAATATTAAATGATACCTAAATTATACCATAACTGGAATTATATTACAACCAACAAAATACAAGAAATATCTGGTAATTATTTGTGAAATGTGACAAAAATCGGCAAAATACAGACTTTAGCATTTATTCAT
>JBJEQV010000050.1:0-15852 GCA_051881915.1 Porcipelethomonas sp.
GCTTAATCTGTGCTTTCATCTTCCCCTGACGGAATTCTTCCGTGTTACTTATAAAATAAGCATGTCCGTCCTCAAAATAAAGCGAAGGATCTATTCCTCCCTGATCGACGGTAACAGGTTCTGACCATTCGCCGTAAATATCATCGGTATATACATAAAAGTTCTCGTGGGTGGTGTCATTGGTAGTCACCATGTAAAACCTGCCGTTATTATACCTTATCGTAGGTGCAAAAACTCCCCCGGAGCTGTTTACCTTTTCAAGCATGACCTGACTTTTTCTTGTAAGGACATGCCCTGTCTGCTTCCAGTTAACAAGATCTTCGCTCTCAAAAAGCGGAACTCCCGGAAAATACTGAAAGGAGCTGCACACCATATAGTACCTGCCGTCTGCCCTGCAAACACTGGGATCCGGATAAAATCCTTTTACTATCGGGTTTTTATATATCATACGATTCCTCCTGTAACCTTAATATTTCCAATTATAAACCATAATATATTAAATATCAATATGTTTTTAGAATATATTTTCTTACATAAAGCATAATAAAATTTTTCTGAAAAGTCTTGACAAACAAAAACATATGTGTTAATATACAGTTATGGTTAATTAGTCAAGTAATTAACCACCAGAGAGGAAGTGATTAATTGCAGCTGAATCTGAACGACAGCAAGCCGATCTTCATACAGATCGCAGAGGGAATAGAAGACGCGATACTGACAGATTCTTTTCCCGAGGAAAGTCAGATACCTTCAATAACGGAGTTTTCCGTCCGGTACAAAATAAATCCCGCAACTGCTCTTAAAGGTATCAATATGCTTGTAGAAAACGGAATACTTTACAAAAAAAGAGGTGTTGGAATGTTTGTTGCACAGGGAGCCAAAGAGAAGCTCAACCAAAAAAGACACAACGCATTTTTTGACAGTTATGTGAAAACAATGCTTGAAGAGGCACACCGACTTGGTATTACAAATGAAGAAATAATAAACCTGATCAAGGAAAAAGGAGAACTTTTATGAACTGTATAGAGATAAAGGGAGTTTCAAAAAGCTTTAAGAACACAAAAGCACTGGATAACATTAATCTCACCTTTTCAGAAAATAAAATCTACGGACTTTTAGGCAGAAACGGTGCAGGAAAATCAACACTTCTGAAAATAATATCAAACAGAATTTTTTCTGATTCAGGAAGCGTTACAATCAACGGAGAAAATGCATGTGAAAATGACAAAGCGCAGTCGCAGGTATATCTCATGAGCGAAAGCAATCTTTATTCTCAGAAAATGAAAATAAAGAGCATATTCAAGTGGACAAAGAATTTCTATCCGGATTTTGATTCTGACTATGCAAATAAACTGGCAGATTCCTTCGGACTTGATACCAATAAAAAATTCGGCTCTCTTTCAACAGGCTATACTTCAATATTCAAAATCATCATAGCTCTTTCGGTAAATACTCCTTACGTTTTCCTTGATGAACCAGTACTTGGACTTGATGCAAATCACCGCGATCTTTTCTACCAGTTTCTCATTGAAAAATATGCACAAAAGCCTTTCTGCTGTGTCATCTCAACTCATCTTATCGAAGAGGTCTCCGCAGTCATAGAAGACGTTGTAATTATAAAAAGCGGTCAGGTGATCAGGAATCAGTCAAGAGATTCCCTCCTCGAAAGCGGATTTACCGTTTCCGGTTCTGCCGGCGCAGTGGACAGCTTCATAGAAGGCAGAAATGTTATCGGATGCGACACTATCGGAGGACTGAAAACCGCATACATTCTCGGAAATGCTGATAAAAGCAAAATTCCGGACGGGCTGGAGATCACAGCTATGGATCTTCAGAAGCTGTTTGTTAAGCTTACAAATTCATAATAAGGAGAACATTAAAATGAAAATAAAACAAATGGTCAAGTACTCTCTGAGCACATCAGTTCTTTCATATCTTGCATTTTTCGGTATAATTTTTGCAATTATGCATATCGGTTTAATTATTTCTCTGAATTCAAATGAGTCCATGATGCTGGGAGGAATAGATTCAACATCAGTTGTTTACCTTTTTGTAGCCGGTATAGTAAACTATCGTGAACATCTGTTAATGGGAGTGCAGAACGGAGTTTCAAGAAAAACATACTTTATTTCTTCCGTTGTGATGTTTATTATTTTTGCATCCATTGCGTCTGCCGGAGATGTTATTATAAATATCATTGGAAATCTCTACGAAAGATATACCGATAACGGCTTTATTTTCGAGTCACTTTATGAACAATTATTTGCACCTGTTTACGACAAAATTAATTACACGCCTCATGCTGCTGAATATCTGAAGGAGCTCATTTTCAAGATCGCACTTAACTTTACCGCACTTTCAGGCGGAATGCTTACAGCGTCCACATTCTGCCGCCTGCCCAAAATACTTAAATTTATAATTCCTGCCGTATTATATATTCTTATTTTTGTTGCCTTTCCCATTGCCGACAGTGTATTATTCAGTCATGCGATAAGCAGAAGATTTTTCAGAGTTTTAAAATGGTCATCCGAAAGCATATGGAATTTTACAGGCTTCATTGCAGTAATAGCAGCAGTATTGCTTTTAATTTCATTTGCTATGATACGAAGATACCATGCAGAGGGAAAAAAATAAAAATACTTAAAGGGACGTCCTGAAACAGGGCGTCCCTTATTGCTTAAAACAGCATAGAATCGAAGATTTTGGATATTATTGTCCGATATTCAGGGAGCAAATCTCTGATTTGCGTATCTGCAAGGACATTGAAATGAATTATATTTTCACATATTCAAAAGCATACTCAGCCTGTTTTTCAGATTAACATCAGCGCTTCCCGAATCAAAATCAATGCTTGAAAGCATTATCCCGTCAAGCCGGCGCTGCAGTGAAGAATAAATGCCCTTTCCGAAAACATGATTGGGCATACACCCGAAAGGCTGTATACAGGCTATTTTCCTGCTGACGCTTTTGTAAATACCTGCAATTTCAGCTCCTATAAGCCATCCGTCGGCAATATCACAGCCAAAGCTGACATATTCAGCGGCGTATTCTTTAAACTCATTGAACGGATCGCAGCATATAAAACCGTTCTTTTTCAGGGCGTCCGTCATAGCGCTCTGAATCCCCGAAAGGTATTTCATGATCCCTTTATACCCTGCACCGGCAACAGAACCGCTCTTTGCAAGATGAGTGTCAAGATAATAAAGAAGATACCATGAAAAACCGTTTATGTAAACACCGCAGCCTTCATTATTAAGATATCTGCATATGTCCGCATTTCCAAGGTGACAGTATTTGATATAAAGCTCCCCTACTATACCTATAACAGGCTTTTCCGTTCTGACCGTTTCGATTCCGTAAAAATCATCAGATATTTCCGAAAAGGTCCTTTTTATTGCTCTTCCCGAAAGAAGAGTGCCGTCCAGAAGCCCGTTTTTTATACGTTCAGTCCAGATCTCCACTTTTTCTGCTGTTTCCCCGGGATGCTTTTCATAGGCGGATATCTGATTCTGCAGTATCATAAGTATGTCACCGAACATAACAGCAGCTAACCCCCGTCTTATCATACCGATACTGATTTTAAGCCTGTTCTGCTTTTCAAGTCCCTTGAAATTGAGAGAAAGAATGGGAATATGACCGAATCCTGCACTTTTCAGCGCCTTCCTTATCATATGAATGTAGTTTGATCCTCTGCATGCATCTCCTGCCTGCGGAATCATAAGAGCTGTGGCAGATTCATCATATTTCCCGCTCTCAAGTGCCGCTATAAACTGTCCTGTTATAAGTATGACCGGATAGCACAGATCATTGTGAAGATATTTAAGACCGGTATAAGCAATATTTTCATCATTATCAAGTATTACCGCTTCATAATCCGGAGAGCAGAAAGCGTATCTGAGCAACGGAAAATGAAAATCAAGCATTGCCGGTATAAGAACCGTAAGTTTCTTTTTCAAATCATACCTCCCATATATCGTCATTCAGGTCTTCCGTAAAGAAGTCCCCTGCTTCCGCTTCCGATATAGAATACCCCGTATTCCCTGCTGTCGCCTTCAACAGCATTTATCTCTCCGAAAAGCTGCCGGTCACTGCTGATTCTTACAATATTTTCTCCATTGCTGTCCATACGGTAAAAACCGTATTTCCCCTCAATGACACCGTATACATACAGAACTTTATCCGAATTCAGATAATCAGAGTCTTTACTGATCCCAAGTCCCACACGAAAAATACGGCTGCTTTCAGATGACAGCTTTTTCGTTTTTGCCTTTTCACCGTCAAAGGTCAGCTTATAAAGTCCGTCGTCTGCTGTAATGTAAAAAACTCCCGACCTGCCGCTGTCCGGCTTTATATCGGTTTTATTCCCGGCGTCAATCTTCGTAAAATCGGTTTCCGGAAGTCCCGAATAAAGCTGACTGAAAACCGCTCCGCCGTCAGAGCTTACAAAAAACTCTCCTCCGTTTCCAAAACCGTAAAAAACACCTGGATGAACCCTGTCGGAAAAAACCTTGATATTTCCCTCAAAAGCAGTACCCTCAGATATTAATACCACTGATTTTTTATAGCTTTCACACAGATCATCACTGTACACAACGCAATCCGCAGGTAGCTGATTTCTCTCGTCCGCTATGCACCACACTGCCTTTTTTCCGTCCGCAGAAACTGATACCCATCCACTGTTCATATTAGGTCTGCTTATCCTCTCAAGGCTTCTGTCAATTTTTTCGGAAAGTCCGAAGGGCAGCTGAGGATGACTGAATGTGCATCCCCCGTCACGGCTCACAATAACTCCTCCCTTTGTGGTACCGTTCCAGTTTCCTCTTGCAGATGCAAGAACGATTTCAGGATTTTTGTCCGGAAAATCCGCATTCATACAGGTTATAAAGCGCCTGTTTTTCTCATCTGAAAAAGTATTGGGGCAGTGCCTGTCCCTGTCCTCAAAGGCAAATCCGCCAAGATCGCCGAGAATATCAATAACTTTTACTTTACCGGACGCAGTACTGTAAACATTAAGATGGACCGTCTCCTCCATTCCGCAGCAGCAGTCAGAAAATACCGGCTGACTGTCCGTCAGATTATCGGTTCGGAAAATCCCCGTTCCTGTGTTAAACCACGCTTCGTCTCTGTTATGGGGATTTATCTTTATGTCACTCATCCAGTGAATAAGCGAACCGTTTTCATTGCATTCCGGTTTCATGTACGGCGTACTGAAGCTTATCCCGCGGAGCTTTTCCACAATTGTGTTCCATGTTTTTCCTCCGTCACAGGAAAGATAAATCAGCTCACTGTCCTTGCATATCGTAGCCGCAGCCAGCATACCGTTTTCTGCGCAGATACCGCCGAAGCCGTAAGGATAAAGACCGCTTTTAGTCAGCTCTCCGTCACATGGCGGCGTAATATTTTCATACGAGGAAAATCTGCCGTTTTTGCCACGGGTATATTTCAAAACTGTACCACCTATGATACCGCCTGCGTCACAGCTGTAACTCAGAGGGATTTTCCATCCGCATTTCCCTGTCATATTCATGGTAACATAAACATTTTCTCCCTCAGCCGTGATCCTGTGAGCAACAAGTCCGGGCATAAGCGAATCATCAGTATCAAAATTCCCCGGCTGCGGCATAAGCTCAAAGCTTTCTCCGCCGTCATAGGAAACATAAAGACTCTTTCCGCGTAACCTTCCTCCGGTAAGCGTGTCTGCCCCTGCTGTGCCTGCAATAACAGTGCCGTCCTTATATGCCATAACAAGAGTCATGTGCCTTTCGCCGCCGGTGCTGCACTCTGCCCATGTTTTTCCCCCGTCAGACGACTTTAAAAGCCCGTCCTCAGCAGATGCATAATAAATAACATTTCCAAGCACTGCAAGGCGGTTTCCCGTTCCTCTTCCGGAGGAATTGCCGTGAATTCTTGCCGGAATGCTGAAACAGCTGAATGTTTCTCCGAAATCATATGACACACAAAGCCGGCAGTTTTTATCATAGCATCCGCAAGTCATATACAGCACGCCGTCAGCGCTCAGGATTTCCGACGGATAGCTTTCGGACAGATCCTCCTGCGAAACCTTGTCCATAAGACTTATCCACCTGCTGTTTTCACGGTCAAATCGGTAAACACCGCCAATATCTGTTCTTGCGTAAAGCAGATCCGGACGGTTTCTGTCAAACTCGATCCCGGTAACATAGCCGCCTCCGCCTATGGGCATATTTTTATATTTATAGCAAACAGTTTTCATATTTCACCCCGAAATTTCAAGATGTTATGATTTTATCACAGTTTCTTCCGCATTGCAATACAATACGCAAAAAAACATGTCCTGTTTTTCAAACAATCTTATTATATAATAAAAACAAAAATCCGCAGCATTAATCGCTGCGGACCTGACTGTAAATTATACTTCAGGAAGCTTGCTCATGCTTGCTGAAAGCTCCTCATCTGTCGGAATATAATCGGACATTTCCTTGTCATTATATTTCTGATATGCAACCATATCAAAGTAACCTGTACCTGTAAGACCAAACAGGATCGTTTTCTCCTCGCCTGTTTCCTTGCATTTGAGAGCTTCATCGATAGCAACACGGATAGCATGGCTGCTTTCAGGTGCAGGAAGCGTTCCCTCAATTCTTGCAAACATTGTTGCTGCGTCAAATACAGAAGTCTGCTCAACAGACCTTGCTTCAATAAGTCCCTCGTCGTAAAGCTCGGAAACAACGCTGCTCATGCCATGGTAGCGAAGTCCTCCTGCATGGTTTGCTGACGGAATGAATCCGCTGCCCAGAGTATACATTTTTGAAAGCGGACATACCTTACCGGTATCACAGAAATCATAAGCGTATTTTCCTCTTGTCATTGACGGACAGGATGCAGGCTCAACCGCAATAAACTTATAGTCAGCTTCACCTCTGAGCTTGCGTCCCATGAACGGTGAAATAAGTCCTCCAAGATTGGATCCGCCGCCTGCACAACCGATAATGATATCAGGCTTTATGTCATACTTGTCACATGCTGCCATGGATTCAAGACCGATTATAGACTGGTGAAGCAGAACCTGTGAAAGAACAGAACCAAGCACATATCTGTATCCTTCCGTGGAGACAGCAGCTTCAACTGCCTCAGAGATCGCACAGCCCAGTGAGCCTGTTGTTCCCGGGAACTGCTCAAGAATCTGTCTGCCCACATTTGTTGTGTCCGACGGAGAAGGCGTAACGGATGCGCCGTATGTTCTCATAACCTCACGTCTGAAGGGCTTCTGTTCATATGAAACCTTTACCATGTAAACCTTGCAGTCAAGATCAAAATAAGAACATGCCATGGAAAGCGCTGTACCCCACTGACCTGCACCAGTTTCGGTCGTAACACCCTTGAGTCCCTGCTTTTTGGCGTAGTAAGCCTGTGCGATAGCGCTGTTGAGCTTATGGCTGCCGGATGTGTTGTTGCCCTCGAACTTGTAGTAGATTTTTGCAGGCGTACCCAGAGCCTTTTCAAGGAAGTAAGCACGGACAAGCGGTGACGGACGATACATCTTGTAGAAATCGCAGATCTCCTCCGGAATATCAAAATAAGCTGTATCGTTGTCGAGCTCCTGTTTTGCAAGCTCTGTACAGAAAACGCCGCTGAGCTCCTCCAGAGTCATGGGTTTAAGTGTACCCGGATTCAGAAGCGGTGCAGGCTTCTTTTTCATATCAGCCCTGACATTATACCACTGCTTAGGCATCTCCTTTTCTTCAAGATAGATTTTATATGGGATTTTATTTTCCATTTATCCAATACCTCGCTTTTGATAAAATACATGATTTTATTGTACCAGTTCTTATATAATTTGTCAATACGCATAACACTTTAATTTATTAAAAACCGCCGTCTCCGTTCACATCATACTTATCGGGATCCTGATATTCAAACTATCCTGCATCTTTATCAGGAAGCTTTCTGTACACTGTAAACCACATAGTTATAAACGACGCCATTCCGCCGAGAGCATTTGAAACAGGCTCTGCAATAAAAACTCCGTCTGCGCCAAGCCCCGTTTTCGGAAGAATAATGGTAAGCGGAACAACAATGATCGCCTTTCTGAGAAGCGAAAAGAATATGGCACGTTTTGCGCATCCGAGAGCCGTAAAAGTGGACTGTCCGGAAAACTGAAACGCCATAAAGAAAAATCCGAAGAAATACAGCTTCATTGCCGCCGCTCCGTCCCTTATCATTTCAGCGTCATCGGTAAAAACAGACATGAGCAGATGAGGGGAAAGCAGCACAAAAAGCCATGCAGCAGCCGTATAAACAAAGCCTATCACCGCAGCAAACCATATCCCCTGCTTTACCCGTTTGTACTGCCCTGCACCGTAATTGTATCCCAGTACCGGCTGTGCTCCGCTTGCGACGCTGTTTGCCGGCAGATAGAGGATTTCCCGTACAGAATTCAGAACTGTCATAATTCCTACATAAAGATCTCCGCCATATGTTCTGAGCGTCATATTGCACACCACCTGAACAAGGCAGTTTGTCCCCTGCATTATAAAGCCTGCCATTCCAAGTCCGGTAATTTTCCTTATAAAGCGAAAATCAGGTTTCATGTTTTTTATGCGCAGCCTGTAACGGTTTTTCCTGCTGAGAAAAAAGTGCAGTACCCACAGAGCAGACGCTGCCTGACTTATTACCGTCGCCCATGCCGCTCCCTCTACGCCCATATCCAGTACATAAATAAACAAAGGGTCAAGGGCAATATTTAAAGCCGCTCCGATTATTATGCTGAGCATTCCTGTTCCGGGATAGCCCTGAGCATTTATAAAACCGTTCATTCCTGTGGAAAACATAAGAAAGACCGTACCCAGAAGGTAGATACGCAGATAGCGGTCAGCAAAAACGTAGGATTCATCACCCGCGCCGAAAAGATACAGTATCGGCTTTCTGAAACAATAGCACAGAATAAAAATCACAGCTGAGCAGATAAGAAGCATACCGGCTGTCTGACCCATGATTTTTTCTGCTTTTTTATCCTTCCCCGCTCCTCTGGAAATTGAAAAAAGCGGAGTTCCTCCCGTTCCGAAAAGGTTTGTAAAAGCAGCTATAAGAGTCGTTACAGGGAAGGCAAGACCTATACCCGTAAGCGCCAATTTACCCGTTCCTTCAAGGTGCCCTATGTAAATCCTGTCAATGAGATTATACATTATCTGTATAAGCTGTGCAAGCATAAGCGGAACCGACTGGGCTATAATATTCCGCCGGACTTTTCCTACGGAAAAATCACTGTTCAGAGCAATCACCTTTCCTCCATATCAATTATTTTTATTATATCACCCATTTATGAATATAATGTTAACAAAAAACACCGGTATTTCCCGGTGTTTTTGCTATGTAATTAATATTGTTCTTTTCTTGCGGCAATATCCTTCCTGAAAATCAGTCTGAAAAGAGTTCTTATAAGCGGCTGGATAAAGAAAAGCTGACTGAAAAATGCAAACGGGAAATTGAAGCATACAAGCTTTACCCAGTTGGCAAGAAGCGTAAAAACATCAAATCCCATATTATAAGGATAATACAGCAATGCTGCAATAAAGCTCATTGCAGGACACATAAGTCCCACTGTTGCGCTTATGATGGCTGTTTCAAACAGTACCGGATTCGTAGTTTTCGGGTCAAATACCTTTGACGCAAGTTTGAATGAACATGGACTTCCCATTACAAGTTCAAGACTGAATGCAAAGCAGAATTCAACGATCACTACCGCCCAAATCGGAAGATAGTGACCGAACATATATACACCGCCCTGCTGACCGATAGCGTCAAGCACACCCGATGCATCAGGATTATATCGCATAAGCAGATTTCCGTTTACAACATAAAGGCTGTAAAAAACGTACGCATGAACAGTAACAATTACCGTCATAAGTGCAAAAATTGTTCTTTGAAACTGATTTCTTGGCATAAAACACACTCCTGTTTTCTCGCAAAACAAAAAACACATGCTATCCCCGGGGTATAGCCCTGATCCGGAAATAACAGTTCCGTAATCAGATTTACATACCCATATGGATAAAACATGTGTCGTTTTCTTTTACTATTTTATTTTATAAATAAATTATATCATATCTTACGGATTTTGTCAAGAAACAGAATTTGCTCTGAAAGACCATATAAAAAAAGAGACTGTGAAACCACAGTCTCTGATATATTTATTTTGCATTGGCAAGATATTCAGCACGGCCTGTCTCATACAGGTTGTTTCCTTCGCTGTCTATTATAACCATAAGAGGCATATCCTCAACATAGAGCTTTCTGAGAGCCTCAGCGCCCAGATCCTCAAAAGCAATAAGCTCAGCACTCTTGATGCACTTAGCAAGAAGTGCGCCTGCACCGCCGATTGCCCCGAAGTAAACACCGCTGTACTTCTTCATAGCCTCAACTACTTCAGGAAGACGTGCGCCCTTTCCGATCATTCCTCTTGCGCCTACGGACATCATTGTAGGAGCATAAGCATCCATACGTCCGCTTGTTGTAGGACCTGCGGAACCTATAACCTGTCCCGGCTTTGCAGGTGTAGGGCCTACATAGTAGATCGTCGCATCTGTCGGGTCAAAAGGAATCGGTTCACCCTTTGCAAGGGACTCGCACATTCTCTTGTGACCAGCGTCACGGGATGTATAAATGGTACCTGTAAGATAAACTCTGTCACCTGCATGAAGAGTCTTTGCAAGTTCTTCTGTCAAAGGCAGTGTAATATGCTTTTCCATTTATATCACCTCCGTTTTATGACGTGTTACATGACAGTTGATATTGATCGCACAAGGCATACCTGCAATATGTGTAGGCATTGTTTCAATATTCAGTCCGATAGCTGTTGTCTTTCCGCCGAAGCCCTGAGGACCGATACCGAGCTTGTTGATCTTTTCGAGCATTTCCTTTTCAAGGTCAGCATAGAAAGGATCAGGATTCTCAGAATCAATAGAGCGCATAAGCGCTTTCTTTGCAAGCAAAGCCGCCTTGTCGAAAGTACCGCCTATACCAACGCCTACTACCATAGGAGGGCATGGATTCGGACCTGCATTTTCAACTGTCTCAATTATAAAGTCCTTGATACCCTGAAGTCCGGCAGACGGCTTGAACATACGGATAGCGCTCATATTTTCGCTGCCAAAGCCCTTAGGACCTACTGTGATCTTAATATTTTCACCCGGAACGATTTCTGTATAAATCATAGCAGGAGTATTATCGCCTGTATTGCCGCGTCTTACCGGATCCTTGACAACTGATTTTCTCAGATATCCGTTTGTATATCCGCGGCGGACGCCCTCGTTTACAGCATCTGCAAGATCTCCGCCTGAAATATGTACATCCTGACCGATTTCAAGGAAAACGCATGCCATACCTGTATCCTGGCAGATCGGAACGTTTTCAGAATCAGCGATCTCATAGTTTTTGATAATATCGTCGAGGATACCCTGTGCGATCTGTCCGTCCTCACAGGCACGGCAGTTCTTTATAGCGCATTTTACATCCTCCGGCAGATGCTGATTAGCTTCAATACAAAGCTTTTCAACTACATCTGTAATAAGCTCAGCATTAATTTCACGCATTGATTATAACCTCCAACTATTATCTTTCGTGACGCGCATACTTAGGAAGCAGCAAAGGTGAAACGCCGTCATTCTCAATTCCGGCATTCTTCAGCTCCTCAGCATATTTATTGATATGCTCAAGCGTCATTGTACCAAGTGTTGTCTCCTTGGCTCTTGCCGCAGCAGCCTTACCTGCATTACGTCCGAATACGATAATATCAAGAAGTGAATTGCCCATAAGACGGTTTCTTCCGTGGATACCGCCGACAGCCTCACCTGCAACAAGAAGATTCGGAATAGCCTTTGTATATCCGTCGCCGCCGATCTCAAGACCGCCGTTCTGATAATGAAGTGTAGGATAAATCAGTATAGGCTGTTTTCTCATATCTATATCATAGTTGAGGTACATACGCAGCATTGCAGGAATACGCTTTTCAATTGTTCCCTCACCGCCGAGAATTTCGATCATAGGAGTATCAAGCCATACGCCTGTTCCGAGAGGTGTAGTAACGCCCTTTCCTCTGTCAGAGCATTCACGGATGATTGAAGCTGCCGATACGTCACGTGTTTCCAGTGGGTGCATAAACGCTTCACCGTCAACGTTTACAAGCATTGCGCCCAGTGAACGCACCTTTTCAGTTACAAGAGCGCCGAAGATCTGTGAAGGGTACGCAACGCCTGTCGGGTGATACTGGATAGTATCCTGATAAAGAAGCGGAGCGCCTGCACGGTAGCCGAGTACTAGACCGTCAGCTGTTGCGCCGTAGTGGTTAGATGTAGGGAAGTTCTGATAGTGAAGTCTTCCTGCACCGCCTGTTGCAATAACAACAGTCTTAGCCTTTGCAACGAGGTAGTCGCCTGTTTCCATATTGAGGAGAACAGCACCTGCAACCTGACCCTTGTCATCCTTTATAAGTTCAACTGCTGATGTAAATTCAACAACAGGAATATTTCTGTTGATAACCTCATCACGGAGATTACGCATGATCTCTGCACCTGAATAGTCCTTGCAGGCATGCATTCTCTTTCTTGAAGTACCGCCGCCGTGAGTTGTTACCATATTGCCGTCGGCATCCTTGTCAAACATAACGCCGAGCTTATTGAGCCAGCGGATAGCGTCCGGAGCTTCCATAACAAGACGTCTGAGCAGCTCAGGTCTTGCAGCAAAGTGGCCGCCGCCGAAAGCGTCGAGGTAATGCTGAACTGGAGAGTCATTTTCCTTGTCAGCTGCCTGAATACCGCCTTCAGCCATCATTGTGTTAGCATCGCCGATACGCAGCTTTGTAACGATCATTACATCTGCGCCTGCTTCATGAGCCTCGATAGCAGCAGATGAACCGGCACCGCCGCCGCCGATTACGAGAACGTCAACATCATAATCAACCTTGTTAATGTCAACCTCGTCAGTTAAAAGCCTGCTGTTTGAATGAAGCAGATCAGCAAGCTCCTTAGGAGCCTTCTGTCCCTTATTGGGACCGATCTTGATCTCCTCAAAACCGTCAGCTCTGTAATCCGGATGATATTTCTTGAGAAGGGTATCTTTTTCCTCAGCAGTCATTCTGCGGGGCTCGTGCTTCATACGTTCTTCTCTTGTTGCCTCCACCTTTTTGATGGATTCAAGCATTTCTGGTGTAAACATGATAGATATCCCTCCTTATTTCTCGATCTCTCTTGTATTGTAGAGTTCCTGCATTTCTGTGATGGGCTTCTGCATGATCTGTTCTATAAGCTGATCATATGCGCCCTGACGGATCTCTTCAACACGCTTTTCAAGATGTTCCGTTTCAGGAGCGATATACTTGCCTGTAAGTCTTCTTGCAAGAAGTCCTACCATAGGATGTGAAATACCGGCAGGGCATCTTACTGTACAGCATCCGCATGCAACACAGTCAAAGGATTCCTCAGCGCATTTTTCAAATTCGCCTCTCTGAGCGTATGCAATATACTGCATAACATTCAGGTTCTGTGTGCAGGCATTTGTACAGGCATTGCAGCCGATACAGCTGTATATCTCCGGATAGAGCTCCATCATGATCTGCTGAGTGGGCTTGATATCCTCAATGCTGTATGTTCTCTTGTCAGTCGGGAAGAAAGGAATGCTTGCAACATACATGCCTTCTTCAACCTGCTTCTGGCATGCAAGACATGTTTTAAGCTCATTCTTGCCCTTGATTCTGTAAATTGTTGCACATGCGCCGCAGAATCCGTGACGGCAGCCGCAGCCTCTTTTAAGTGTGTAGCCGGCATATTCCATTGCAGTCATAATAGTCAGAGAAGCCGGTACACTGTATTTTTTACCATAAAAATATACATTTACCATGTTTTCCATGTTAAAAAGTCCTTTCTAATATTCATTCGGAAGTGCGTCAATCTCATCGCAGCGGAACACAGGACCGTCCTTGCAGACATACTTTGAACCGATATTGCAGCGTCCGCACTTGCCGATACCGCACTTCATGCGAAGCTCAAATGTAGTATAAACCTGCTCCTTGGAAAAGCCCATTTCCTCAAGTGCCGCAAGAACAAATTTGATCATGATCGGAGGTCCGCAGATAAGAGCTGTCTTGTCAGTAGAAAATTCAAGCTCTTTCAGATATGCCGGAACAAAGCCTACATGTCCGTCCCAGCCTTCCTGTTCACGGTCAATAGTAAGATGAACATTTACATCCTTTGCGTTCATCCATACTTCCTGAATTTCCTTGAGCTGTACAAGGTCATCAGCTGAACGGGAACCGTAAAGAATATCCACCTTTCCGTAATCGTCACGGTTATCCAGAACGTAGTTGATTACGCTTCTGAGCGGTGCAAGACCGATACCGCCGGCGATGAACAGAAGATCCTTTCCCTTGAGTTCTGTATCAACAGGGAAGTTGTTTCCGTAAGGTCCGCGTACCGTGATCTCATCACCAACCTGTAAGTCGTGAAGATATTCCGTAAGAGAACCGCACTTCTTTATGCTGAATTCCTGATATTCCTTGTTTGTAGGAGAGGATGTTATCGAGAACATTCCCTCACTGATACCCGGTGCGCAGAGCATTGCGCACTGACCAGGCATATGCTCAAAAAGCTTGCCGCCTTCCGGTGCATTAACACGGAAAGTCTTTACATCAGGAGTCTCCTGACGTATATCTGTGATGACGCCGACCTTCGGAATCAGCGTATCTAATGTATAATTTTTATGACAGGTACATTCACTCATGCTTTTTCACCTTCCTGCTTCTGAAATGACTTGATGACCTTTACAATATTAAGTGATGCGGGGCATTTTTCAACACATCTTCCGCAGCCGACGCATGAATACATTCCGTCATTGTTTGCAGGGAAGTATACGAGCTTATGCATAAATCTCTGACGGAAACGCTGCATCTGGCTTGTACGGTTATTGCCGTGAGCCATCATTGTAAAGTCGGAATACATACATGAATCCCAGCAGCGGTAACGCTGGACACCGTGACCTGTATCATAATCCTTGATATCGTAGCACTGGCAGGTCGGACACACAAATGTGCATGTTCCGCAAGCAAGGCATGGCTTGTATAATTCCTCCCAGACAGGTGAATTGAATTTTTCCATAAGAACGTCGTCGTTCCAGCCTTCAAGCGAAAGACCCGAATAAGGAAGCTTGTCAACAATAGTCCTGATTGAAGCCTTTTCAGCCTCAACTGCTGAATCGTCAGCATTTTCCAGAAGACTGCTTACTGCGTCTGTCAGAGCCTGACCTTTTTCTGTAACCGGATTCCAGTAAAGAGTATCGTCTGTGAGCCACACCGAAACATCGCCCTTTGGGTCTGCACAGTCAATTCCGAACGCCTTGCAGAAACAGCTTTCAACAGGCTCATGACATGCCATGGCAATAATTGTGCTGTGATCACGCCGAGCCTTATAGAATGTGTCAACAGGATCTGATAAAAATACCTTATCCAGAACCTCTACGCCTCTGAGATCACACGCTTTCATGCCGAATATAACAAAATCTCTGTCTTTGAGCGCTTCAGGCTCAATTGAAATATTCTTACCGTCTCTTGTACACTTATAAAGATTCTCGCTCTGCGGGAAAAAAGCATCCTTCGGAGACTTAACGGTTTTGAGGGTTTCAACAGAAACCTCTGCGTCCTCAGTCCATGCCGCAAAATTTACCTGACCTGCTGTCTTTACAGGAAGATATAAATCCTGTTTTTCAGCGATCATTCGGAATAATGCCGGCATATCTGCCTTTGAAATTTTAAACATACATTATCCCCTTTCTGCAACAATACCGGGCTCACAGTCATCAAACGTGAAGTTTGTGAGCGGTGCTTTT
>JBJEQV010000051.1:0-2881 GCA_051881915.1 Porcipelethomonas sp.
TCAGAATCAACTGCAACAGAACCAATACCATATGTACCGTTAGTTGCAAAGGAGAGCCATACAATACTGCTGTTTGCAACGTCAATTGTAATAGGTTTCCTCATTCATGGTGAAGACACTCTGATCTTCCTCCAGCTTTGTGGCATCATAGGCATATATCGTTGCAAAATATAATACAAACCAATATTATCGGGTATCTGCTCTAAGGGGATTATTATATCAGTAGTTTTAAATTTTATTCAGTGCTTTGCTGTTTCATCTGGTAATCAACATCTTCATCAATCATAACAAGCATAATTTCAGCAATTTCAGAATCAAACTGAGTACCTTTTCCGCTTTCTATTTGTTCCCTGACAACATTTTGCGGAAGGACATCACGGTATGGTCTTTTACTTGTCATAGCGTCATAAGCATCAGCAACGGCAATTATTTTAGCAAGATACGGAATTTCATTATCATTAAGACTGTTTGGATATCCTTTGCCATCAA
Source organism: Porcipelethomonas sp. (assembly GCA_051881915.1). Classification (GTDB taxonomy): domain Bacteria; phylum Bacillota; class Clostridia; order Oscillospirales; family Ruminococcaceae; genus Porcipelethomonas. Next base: position 490 of record JBJEQV010000051.1, read on the forward strand.
TTCTTTCATGATGACATTTTGCACCTTCTGCGAACTTGCCTTTGATAGAAATCCCTTTTAAAATTTCATATCCTACAGACGGATGACGTTTAATTTCAGCATATTCTTCATCTGTAAGTTTTCCTTTTTTATTGATAATACTATTATCTATTCCCATCTTTCCGACATCATGAATCAAACCGGCATAATAAATTTCATCAGCTTCCTGTGCTGAAAAACCTAAGCGGAATGCAAGTTCCTGAGCGTATCTGGCAACTCGTTTTGAGTGACCTGCGGTGTAGGGGTCATTAGCGTCAATAGCTTTTGCAATTGCTTCAAAAGTTTCTTGTGAAAGTCGTTCCAGTTCCTGGTTCTTCAGATTAAGTTCATCAATGTATTTTGCTTTTTCAGCCTGAATTAATGCATCATTCAGTTCATTTCTTCTGGTATACAATATATCAATTACAAATGTGGAAAAGAGAGCCTGAATAAGTAAAATTGCTACAGTAATAATTGCTTCCGGAACAATATTGGCATTATATTCAGAATCAGTTCCCCTTGCAATAACAGCAATCATCAGCATGGCTATATTAAATACAGAAACATTCCGGCACATCTTTTTATCTTCATACATAATTGTAAAAATAAGAGGCATAGTGAAAGTTAAAAATGTTGGTGCAAACTGATAATGAGAAAATGAAATATTCAGACAGATAAGGCTTATGGAAATAGTGAGTATATATTTTTTCTTTTCATTACTTTTAATTTTCTCACACAAAATAAAGCAGATCATTATTACAACTAAATTGAACAGTGTTGTCAAAAGCTGGTACCGGATCAGTTTGCCTACGATAGTGTTTTCGTTATATCCCTGCTGACCTGTTATAAACAGAAGAGTATTAACAACAACCTCAACACAGAACTGACAGACTGACATTCCGATTATTGCTTTTTTTATAATTCTTTGCCAATGCTCGTAATTGATTTTTTCAGTTCCCATTATACGTATTCCTTTCTGAATTTATATTAACAAAAATGCAATAACACTGCATTTTTCTATTTTCACAGCGAAACTGGAATCCTCAACGCCTTTTAAAAATAAATTTATTTTACATATATATTTATAATATCACCTTGCGTATCATTTTTCAATACCTTTTCCGTGAATAACCTTTTTAAGAACGTGAAAAATTCAAATATGCTTTTTAACAAGCTTTTTTTACCTGATTATATTTTTTACAGGAATCGGAATTTCACTTCCGTCTGTCATAACAACGGCATATCTCTTTAGTTCCGAGACATAATCAATGTTTACTACATAATATCTGTGAACCGACACAAAATCCTCACCAGCTGTCTCAAGAAAATCTGTAATCTTAATTCCGGCAAATGCTGCAGCAATACCTCCGGACAGCATTAAAAATGATAAATACAGCGCTACAGCATCGTTTTTAACATCACAACCGCAACGACGATTTAACTGATTTTATGATGTACTTTTTATGAATTACACGTCGAAGCAGGAGCATTCCTCAAAAACAGGGCATTATCCCGTCCAAACTGTAAAAATCGCACCTGTTTATATATTTATCCTGTTACGATTCCGCCACTCCCTCGGTGACATGCCATATATGTTCTTAAAAGCTCTGGAAAAGTGCAGCTGATTTTCATATCCGACTGCCTGGCTTATATCTCCTATTGAAAGCTGTGTAAGTTTAAGCAGCTCCGCAGCTTTAGCCATGCGATAGCTCAGAAGAAATTCCTGAGGAGATTTCCCAACCGCCTGTTTGAAGATTTTTCCGAAGTAGCTTCTGTTTAACCCGCATACAGCAGCCACATCCTCTACAGAAATATCATTCTGAAAGTTATGCTCCATAAAGTTCAGCGCTTCATGGATATAAAAATCACGCAGCTGACTGCCTTTCTGAATATTAGTACCGGCGGAGGAACGCATCAGATAATCCAGAAACAGATATAAATGCCCGATAAGATGGAACGGTGACGATTCACGGTTTTGCGTCATATACAGCATTTCGTTCATCATATCCTCTCTGAGGCTTTTGGACTGTGCATGATATATCGGTGTGTCCATCGTTAAACCTGCTGATTCAGCGATGGACTTGGCACGCAGTCCGTCGAATTCCACCCACACATATTCCCATGGCAGCTCCTTATCAGCGATATATGTCGTTATCTGATCCGGAAAAATCATAAATCCCTGCATACTTTTCACAGAATAGGTTTTTGTATTCCCCTTGCTGTCGTCTGCCATAAGTGTTCCTGTACCGGAAATGACGTAGTGAAACAAATAATGATTATGTGAAAATAAAGAGGCTGCATACGAAGTGCTGAGATTTCTTTTTGATGATGAAACCATTCAGATTTATCTGGATAATCAGAATGCTGTCCCATG
>JBJEQV010000052.1:0-15184 GCA_051881915.1 Porcipelethomonas sp.
GTCCAATTTTGGATTGTCCGACTCCTGAAAATTTAGGACTCCGCAAAATTGCGGAGTAGTCCACAAAACTGGGGAAACCTCAATAAAACTCAATATTTCTGTTCAATCTCTCCTGTTAAATTCAGTGCGCTACATACTTTTTCACCTCTCCGGACATCAAACGGACATCAAAAAGCAATAAAAAAGCTTGTATGCATACCGTGAAGTACGCAAACAAGCCATTTGTGGATATTCTTTTGTGAATACTTATTATCTCTTTGATAATTCCGGGAGGCGTATCTATGGGCTTTGCCGGCTTTTTTGCCTGCTACCTGCCTGCTACGGGGCAGATTACATATAATTTTTTTATATTATTTTTATATTATGATGTATAATAATGAACTGTGAATAACCACATTATATAAAAATTAACGGTGGATTGCAATCAGAGATAACATACACATGCGCATAGGACATATAATTTTGTTATAATAATTTTATTTATTCTACCGTACCAAATATAAAAAGAACAACATATTCGTCATATGCAATAAAGAAATAATCAAAAGCCATATAGAGGTAGATTTGTCCCAGTACATTTAGATTGTTTTTAAATGTGTCTTCACTTGTTTCATATAAACAAATTGGTTTACCCAGATGCCAGTTTAAATTACTGAAAAAACTTTCTATTTTTGCGGCTATATCTTCTGAAGATGATGAAGACAAGTATTTTGAAAACATTTTGCAAATATATTCTTTTATATCTGTATTTACAGCTTCCAGCTTAAAATTCAGCCTGTCTATATCCTGACTTGTTATATCAGATATCAATTTTTTTGCCACAGGATCCCAGTAGCCACCAATATATTTATGATATTGGTGTAATCTTTTCTTTATTTCATCATTCAATAATGTATAATCATTATCTTTTATGTAAAAGATATCGGCATCAAAAGCAATATCCCAATCACAAATACAAGACAAATAATCGGACAAACAGTCAACAACACCTGCCAAAAAAGCGATTTTTCCAGTCTCATTTTCAAAATTCCTGCTTTCTTTGCTCACAATAAATCCCCCAGTATAAGTTTGCTTATATTATAATCATACCGCATTTTGATTTTTTCTTCAACTCTTCTGCCGATTTTTTAGTGAAAAATCACGGCAACTTTGTGATGCGTTTATGTTTTTGAAATACTTATGTTAATTTATGAGAAAATCAGAAGAAAAACTAATAAACTTTATTCTGATTTTCTATTGTTTTTCTTGTAAAATTCTTCTAATTTAGTATGTTTTCTTCTGAATTTACATATAATGCTTTAAAATGTCTTGTGAATCATGTTTTTTCAGACACTACTATGCACTTTTTTATTCAACTAATTATATTATACCACTGACTGGAGCACATTTCAGGAATTTTAGCTCTATATCATCTTTCATGAAAAATTGTATTCAAAAAATTCATCTTAATTACCCGATATAAGATTATGATTTACAGCCGTTGCTATAACATAATCTTCATTTTCAAAAACATCAATCTGATTTGTCAGTTTAGTTGTATCTGCAAAAAGCATATCTGTAATGCCATTTCCTGTCATTTTTAAATAACTTTCTTTCATAGCCCAGATTTTGGTGAATGTTTTATCCTTATCAGTTGCATTTTGAAGGATTTTCAATTCACGTTCACAGCAAACCCGCTTTGCAATATTCCATGAAAATGGGCGTATATCCTGAATATCTACTCCAATTTCTCTGTCTGATACAGCACATATACATCCTTTCGGGCAATGGCTGATATTGAAGTAAATATCAGGATAATCTTTAAGATAAGGCTTTCCGTACCTGCCATAAACTATCTGAGGGTTATTTATCCCATAGTTTTCACGCAAAGCATATAACAACAGCAGATATGATATAACAGATAGCTTACGGTCTATTTCAAACCGATAACGCATAGCTTTTTCTTTGCGTTCCGGCGGAAGTACTGCTATACACTGCTCCATAAAATGCTCTGTAATGTGTTCAAAATCATCGAACAGATAAAGCTTATACATGACTTTCAAGGTATTCTACAATGTTTCCTACTGTTTGCAAATCCCTGATAGCTCTGTCCGGGATTTCAATATCAAATTCCTCTTCAAATGATACAACAACATTTACCACATCAAAAGAATTCAAGCCCATGTCAGCAACAAGCTTTGTGTCACGGTTCATCTGTTCCGGTTTCATTTCTGTAAATTCCGAGAGAATTTCAATAACTTTTTCAATCATGATGCTCCTCCATAACTTTGTATCTTAATATTTTTTTCGTAGAGTTCTTCTCAAACTCCTTGTCCCGGAGCCGTACTTTGCGTATCTGCTTAAACTGCGGCTGTTCTTTATTCAGCTCTGCAATGAGATCATCAAAATATTTATTATTATCAAAGTATGCCTCATTTGGAAAAATCTCAGCAGACAGCATACCATTTTCCCCATAAACAACAACTTCTGCAACAGCATCATCAAGCAGGATTTTTGCTTCAATTTCTTCCGGTGAAACGTTCTCACCATTACTGAGAATAATGAGATTTTTCTTTCTGCCTGTTATAAAAAGGAATCCGTCCTTGTCAATGTGACCTAAGTCACCGGTAGAATACCAGCCGTCAGTCAGAACTTCTTTTGAGGAGATATCATCTTTATAATATCCCATCATCACATTATCGCCCTTTACAAGTATCTCACCGTCATCTGCAATTTTAACCTGACAACCGTCAAGAACCTGTCCGACGCTGCCGTCACGCCAATAGAAATTCCTGTTGACCGATACAACCGGCGAACATTCTGTAATGCCGTAACCATTCAGAATATTTACACCCCAGGAACGGAATGCTTTAACATACTTTGCATCAAGTGGAGCACCGCCGCAGATGACATATTCCAGATTTCCTCCAAAAGCAGCATGTACGGACTTAAACAGTTTTTTTCTAAGATCAATACCCAATTTCAGCAGAATATTGCTAAGCTTAGCTGCACAGATAAGTGTTTTTTCTTTGCCGCTTTTTCTTGCTGTTTCCATAATAGTTTTGTAGAAAGTTTCGACAAAAAGTGGCACAAAAAATACAGTCTGAGGTTTCACCGTCTGCAAATCTTTCTGAATATATCTCAGACCTTTATTGATAAATGCAGAATGCTGATAATTGAAAACCTTGAAAATTGCAGTTATCAGTCCGAATGTATGATGGAACGGTAACACAGCAAGCGTATCGCCGTCAAGTCTGAAATTTTTGCAGGCAGAATTTATGTCTGCTACCATATTTTTATGACTGAGCATAACACCCTTACCATTTCCTGTAGTACCTGATGTAAAGAAAATAGCTACAAGTTTGTCAGCATCAATGGAATAATTAATATATTCCATTTTACCGCTGTTAATAAGTTTTTGTCCCTCAGAAATGTACTGCTGAAATTCAGACAAAGAAAACACTGTAACATCGCTGTTTTCATCAACAAGGTCAGCATAGCTTTTTGATACGAAAACCGCTTTGCAGTCACTCTGCACCAGCATTTGCGCAACTCTTTCGGCAGGCTGTTCCTTGTCTATGGGAACAGCCACATTTCCTCCATTGACTATTGCAAGAAAAGCAACAATCCACTCATAAGAATTTTCACCGATAATTGCAATATGGGCGTTTCTGAATCCTTTTTCATACAGAAACGTTCCCAGAGCGTCAATATCACTGCTGAATTCACTGCAAGTTTTCCTTACAACTTTATTTTTTCCGGCAGAATAGGAAAAAGCTGTTTCGTCCGGTGTATTCTGCGCACGCCTTTTCACCATATCTTTCAGGTCACGGATTTCCGGCAATGAATACAGCGGATAAGTTTTATTCTTCATTTTATACCTCCAGATACCCTATATTTCTGAAATACTCCACATAACCTTTTACATACTCAAAATCGATCTGTGCCCATTCAAACCCCACTTTTTTCATAAACCAATCAGTAAAATCGTTGATTATATGAATATTTGTATCATAAACGAGCTGACCATTTTCGTCCATATCATTTTGGAAAGCTTCATAAATATATTCAGTTTTTGAGTCTCTTGCAATCTGCTGTAAAACATTATTAAACATTTCACCGCTGACAAGTTCCATCTTTATGTCAAGCTGTCTGAAAACTTTCAGTAATCTTGTAAAATAGATTGGTCGGTTACTGTTCAGATGGAACACACACTGCTTATCTGCATACTGAGCAATTTTGACAACACCATCTGCAGTCTGGTCGATGGGTGAAAATTCCGCATAAAGCGGCAACAGATGTTCAGGAAACATACCAAGTTCAACAGCTGCTTTGAATCTTGTGAGGAATGCATTTGATTCATAGTTTGGCTGGAATTTACTGTCAGACAATCTGTTTGTCAGATTTCCTACACGAACAATTTTAGCGTCAAGACCTTCAAGTATAGCATTTAGAACTTCCATTTCAGCTTCAAATTTACTACGTATATAAACATTTTCAAGTGGCTGTCCGATAAAAAGTGATGTTTCATAGAAGTTCTTTTCTTCTTTTGAACGATAGATACTGAATTCGTCTGCAAGACTATTTCCACTGACACTAAGTGTTGATATATGTATCATTTTCGCATTTACTCTCTTTGCAAAATTCACAACATTTTTTGTGCCCTGCACATTCACATCATAAAAATATTGATATGAACCGTAATGTTTAACTGTAGCAGCAGTATGAATAACAGTCTGCACATCGTATGGTATTTCGTCTGATAAATCTGAAATTGTAATATCACCGACAACTGGTATAATCCTTCTACCCATTTCATCATCGTATTTATTGCCAAAATAGTACTGAAGTGTTTCTTTAATTCTTCCTCTGCGGTCATCTTCTGAATTACTTCTTACGAGGCAGTAAATCTTATCTGCTTCATTCCTCATAAGGTTATCAAGAATATGCGCACCAAGAAAACCGGTTGCACCAGTCAGCAATACATTTCCAAGTGACTTTTTCTGAGGTACAAAGTTATCATCAATCACATTTCTGTTCAGAATTTCCTGATACTTTTGAAAATCAGAAACAGTATACCTTGCAATTTTTTCTGCACCATTATTAAGGAAATCACATAATTCTCGTACAGTCGGATAATCAAAAATATTTTGTAATGCGATTTCTATGCCGAGATTATGAGCCTTTGCGATGTACTCAATCGCTTTCAGACTATCGCCCCCAAGCTCAAAGAAATCATCAGTAACGCCAACCTGTTCAATTCCGAGCAGCTTTTCAAGAAGCTTACAAAGCCTGATTTCTGTTTCTGTTTTCGGCGCAGTATATTCATTTTTAGCCTGCGTAAAATCAGGTAACGGCAGATTCTTTCTGTCCGTCTTGCCGCTTGCTGTCATTGGCATTTCTGAAAGATGAACAAAATAATTCGGTACCATGTATTTTGGAAGTTTCGCAGACAAATGCTGGCGAAGTGCTTTTTCGTCAATCTCCCTTTCAGCTGTGTAATAACCTACCAGATACTGACGGTTGTTTTCGTCACGCTTGTCTGTTACGGCGGTCAGCCTGATTCCACCAAAGCTGCTCATAACACTTTCTATTTCACCAAGCTCAATACGCAGACCACGGATTTTTACCTGTGTATCAATTCTGCCAAGATATTCAAGTTCGCCGTCTTCACGCCAGCGAGCAAGATCACCGGTGCAGTACATGGTTTTCCCTTCGATGAACGGATTAGGAATAAACTTTTCCGCCGTCAGTTCAGGGCGATTAAGATAACCTTTGCCTACGCCGTCTCCGGATATGCACAGTTCACCTGATACTCCGATAGGGAGGGGATTTCTGTTCCGGTCGAGAATGTAGATTTGTGTGTTGGCAATTGGTTTGCCGATGGTGATATCGATTTCATCAATTACATCATCTGTTGTGGCACAGATAGTAGTTTCTGTTGGACCATATATATTGTAAATCTTACAATCAGAGTTATATTCTGATATCAGATTAAATAGCTCATCAGGGAAAATCTCTCCGCCAATTACAAAACAGCTGATATGCTTGATAAATTCCTTATCCCTGCTGTTTCTGATATAGCTGAGCAGTTTTGTAGGAGTCTGAAACAGGAACGAATTGTTGTATTGTCTGATTATTGTTTCAAAACTGTTTTGATTTGTCATTTCATTATCAGTACAAAGAACAACAGTTGTATCGTTACATAATGCAACAATAGTTTCCTGAATAAAAGCGTCAAATGTTATGATTGTCGTGGAAATTGTCTGTTCAGTATCTTTGAAAAAATATTTTGAGTATTTGATATAATGGGAAATATTGGCGTGAGTTAAAGTCGTCAGTTTAGGTGTACCTGTAGAACCTGATGTATGAATAGCACAAAATAAGTCAGTTGTTTTATTACAATTGGCAATAGGATTGACATTATGTGTATAATCAAAAGATTCCAATCTCACTCCGTTTGTATATTCGCAACCACATGTCAGCACAATTTCGCTATTGCAAAGTTCAACCAGATATTCGATACGTTCGGCTGGATAATTGCTGTCAATAAGCGTATATGCGCCGCCGGCTTTCAGAATGCCCAGCATTGCAACAATGACATGCCAGCTTCTTTTTGAAATTATCGGTACAATATCGTTAGGCTTGATACCTTTTTCTTCATGCAGATAGTGTGCAAGAGAATTGGACATTTCGTCAAGCTGTCTGTAAGTAAACTGCTTGCCCTCAAATACAAGTGCAATTCTGTCAGGGGTTTGGGTTGCTTGTTTACGGAACAATTCATGAACTGCATACGGAGAGCCATTAATTCGCTTGAAACTAACACCTATAGTTGTTTCAGTCGGACCGTAACCATTGTATACTACGGCATTTGTATACTCTCTGATTTTATTGCTGAAATCTTCAGTGAAAGTTTCGGCTCCTGCCATCAACATCTTCAAATTCTGTGCAGCCTTTTTAAAGTCAGCGTTTTCAAGAAGCATAGCTATTTTAGTAGGTGTAGAATGAATTACATCAACATGATTCTCCTCAATAAGCTTTGCAAGAAGGGACGCAGATAAATTTTCTTTGTCGTTTGAAATTACAACCGTTAAACCATTCAGCAGAGAAAGATATATTTCAAATACTGATATATCAAAAGTGTAATTTGTTAATGCAAGTGTTGTACTGCAAGTTCTTAGCATGTTAAACTGATACATGTTATTGTCATTATTATTAATGAAATTACTGAGATTTTGATGAGTTACAACGGTTGCTTTAGGCTTTCCGGTAGTTCCGGATGTAAACATGACATAACATTTATTGCTGGAAACATTTGCATTTGGAATAATAGCGTAATTAATGTTATAATCAAAATATTCAAGTTCAAGGGTTGAAACAGAAATTTTTTCGATAAATCCGCATGTAAGAGCTAAAGTTGCATTAACCTCTGAAATCATATACTCAATTCTATCAATCGGATAAGACGGGTCAACAGGCATATATGCACCGCCGGCTTTCAGAATTCCCAGCATAGCAACAATGACTTGCCAACTTCTTTTTGAAATTATCGGTACAATATCGTTTGGCTTTATGCCTTTCTCCTCACGCAGATAGTGTGCAAGTGAATTGGACATTTCGTCAAGCTGTTTGTAGGTGAATTTTTTATCTTCGAATACAAGCGCAATCTTATCAGGAGTTTTTGCCGCCTGTTCACTGAAAAGCTCGTGTATACACTTATCCTTTGGATAATCTACCGCCGTATCATTAAAGTCAAAAATCACTTTCTGATACTCTTCCTCCGACAGCACTGAAATGTCAGAAATATTTTCCTTATCAAGCTGACTGATGATTCTTACATAAGCCGCAAACAGCCTGTCTATAAGCTCTTCCTCATATTTTCCGCTGTTATACTCGATTCTCAGCATACAGCCGCTTTCATTTGGGGTCAGTTCAAAGGTCAGGTCAAACTTTGATGTATGGGTATCAATAAATTCAGGAGAAAGCTTTGTGTTGCCAACGTACAGTTTCTTCTCGCCGTCTGCCTGATACACAAAGGACGTGTTTACCACCGATTTATCCATCATACCGACAGCCTCCGCCGCCTCAGAAAACGGCAGTTCCTGATACTCAAAAAGATTCAGTACAAGCTGTTTAACATTTTCAAAGTACTCGGAAACCGTACCGCTGGCTTTCATCATAACCGGCAGGGTATTGACAAACATTCCTACAATGTCCTGTGTTTCTCTGTGAGTTCTGTTGGTCAGAATTATGCTGCTGAGAACCTCTGATTTTGCAGTATATTTTGAAAGCAAGATACCGTATACGCCCAGGAACAGCATAGTTTCAGTCAACCCATTTTCACGGGCATATTTTCTTCCCATTGCAAAAGTATAACCGTTAAGCTGATATATTTTGGAAACGCCAGCTGATTCACTTGCGTGTTTCTTTTCCGGCAGTACAGTTGGCTCAAAATCGCATTTCAGCATTTCTTTAAAATATGCCTTATGTGCAGAAAAATCAGAATTATGGAAATACTCCGCATAGTCTGCATACTGTACGTCATTTACGAAAATATTCTCTCCGAAATACAACTTTGCCAGGTCACGCAGGATAATATTAAGCGATTCACCGTCTGCAATGATATGGTGCATATCGAAAAGCATAGCAGTTTCTGTAAAGCCGATATGTATGAGCGGCGCTTTTTCAAGGTCAAATGGACGGATAAATCCCGAAATATCCTTGTCGGAATATTCTTCAAAGCAAAGCTCTGCCGCCGAATCGTAAATGCCGTAAATCTCGTTATTTTCCGCTTTGATGTAGGTTTTGAGGGAACGATGCGCATTCACTACCTCACGGAAACAGTCTTTAAGCTTTTCACGGTCAATGCTGTTGTCCAGTGCAATTCGTGCAGGCATGTTGTAGGTCAGCGTCTGGGGATTTTTACTGCACACTGCGTAAATTGCCTTTTGCTGAGGCAGCAGAACATATCTGTCAGCGCCTGTTACAGCGATTTTCTGTACTTTCTTTCCGGCATTGTCTATGCACTTTGCTAAGTTTTCAAGTACCGGATTTTCCAGAATATCCTTCATGGAAATTTCCACGCCGAAAGTATTTTCAAGGTGATTCAGCAGAGAAATTGCAAGCAGACTGTCACCGCCGAGGTCGTAGAAATCGTCTGTTTTTCCGACGTTTTCAATGTTCAGGAGTTCACTCCAGATTGCGGCTGCTTTTTTCTCTGTTTCCGTTTCCGGCGTAGTATATTCATTCTTAGACTGCGTAAAATCGGGGAGGGGAAGACTCTTTCTGTCCGTCTTGCCGCTTGCTGTCATTGGCATTTCGTCAAGGTGAACGAAATAGTTCGGCAACATGTATTTCGGAAGTTTCGCAGACAAATGCTGACGGAGTTCCTTTTCGTCAATCTCCCTTTCAGCTGTGTAATAGCCTACCAGATACTGACGATTGCTTTCGTCACGCTTGTCTGTTACGGCTGTCATGTTTATACCGTCAAAAGTGCTCATAACACTTTCAATTTCGCCAAGTTCAATACGAAGTCCACGGATTTTTACCTGTGTGTCAATTCTGCCGAGATACTCGATTTCTCCGTCAGCTCTCCAACGTGCAAGGTCACCTGTGCAGTACATAATCTTTCCTGCTGTCGGATTTGATTTTTCATCATAGAACGGATTCAGAATAAACTTTTCAGCTGTGAGTTCAGGTCTATTAAGATAGCCTTTGCCTACGCCGTCACCGGATATGCACAGTTCACCTGCAACTCCGATTGGAAGAGGTTTTCTGTTCTTATCAAGAATATAAATCTGAGTGTTTGCGATTGGTTTGCCGATTGTTATATCAATATTTTCTACATAAGAATTAGTAGACCAAACCGTTGTTTCTGCCGGACCATAAATATTGTAAATTTCTGCTTCTGTACATCTTGATAATTCTTCATACAAATCTGTTGGTAACGCTTCTCCACCAAGAATAACTGTTTTCAGTTTTTTTAGATAGTTAAGATTATTCTTATCAAGCATATATCCACGCATTTTTGTTGGTGTTGTCTGCATTACATCAATATCATTATTGTGAATCAATATAGCAAGTTTTTCCTGTAAAAGTATTTCTTCATCATTTGTAAAATATATAGTTATGCCATTAAGTAAAGAAAGAATACTTTCAGTCACAAAAATATCAAATACAATATTAGTTACAGATAAAATACTTTTGTATGATTTCTTAATAATCCTATGAACTACATTAATTTCATTGTCATTCGTATAATTACTAACATTCAAGTGTGAAATCATAACAGCTTTGGGAGTTCCTGTTGAACCAGATGTAAAGATAAGATAACATAAATCACTTGATGTGTTGAGATTTTCAATAGATTTTATATTGCTGCTGTAATCAAAATTCTCAAGTGAAACTGTGTCTATTTCAAGTTTACCTTCATATCCGAAAGTTAAAGCAATTTCTGATTTTGTTTCCTCTATCATAAATAAAATTCTATCCATAGGATAAGTTGGGTCAACAGGCATATATGCCCCACCAGCTTTTAAAATTCCAAGCATAGCAACAATTATATGCCAGCTTCTTTTTGCGATAATCGGCACAATATCATTTGGCTTTATACCTTTTTCTTCATGCAGATAGTGTGCAAGAGAATTGGACATTTCGTCAAGTTGCCTGTAGGTGAACTTCTTTTCCTCAAATACAAGTGCAACCTTATCAGGTGATTTTGCCGCCTGTTCGCTGAAAAGCTCATGTATACACTTATCCCTCGGATAGTCCACCGCCGTATCATTAAAGTCAAAAATCACTTTCTGATATTCTGCATCACTCAACATTTCAAGTTCATAAATCTTTTTATTGCTGTTATTTATAGCATCAAAAAGAAGTTTGCAGATATGCGAATGCATAGCAAAAATATCATCTCCAGAAAATTTATCAGTCTGATAATCATAGTGAATACGATAAATATTTTCGTTGTCACGGTCATCAATATGAATCTGCAGACTTTCCGACTGCATTCCGCTGTGATACCATGTAGATTCAATTTCATTTCCTGTAATCACAGCATTCTGATAACTGAGCATAACATCATAAAGCTTTTCTGTGAAATTATACTCCTGACGAATACTTTTGAGTATGTCACTATAATTGAACTTTTGGTGTCGGAAAACACTCATAACACTATCTTCAAGTGCCGATATATTTTCTGAGAATGATTTTGTATTGTCAAGTTCAATCAGAAGCGGCACAGTATTTATAAACATACCAGCCGTATTTCTTTCTTTTGTACCGCTACGGTTGAGAACTGCTGTACCGATATAAAACTTTTCCCGATTCATCTTGATTCGGTTCATATAGACAGCAAGAGCCGACATAAACAGCATAAATGGAGAAGATTCATTATCAGAACAATATTTTCTTATTGCCTCTGCGTTTACTTTTTCAATTACAAATGTTTTTCGAACCGATTTTAATGAATCAACATTCTTTTCGTTTAATAAAGTAGGCTCATCACATTTCTTAAACTGCTCAAGGAAGAATGCTCTGTCCTTTTCATAACGCTTACCGTCAAGATACTTTTTTTCGTTTTCAATGTAGTCAGCATAAGAATATGTCTGTACAGCTTCACCATTAAGAATGAAGTTAAGCTGTGTACCAAAAAGCGTAAGTGTCCATGCATCACCAATTATATGATGAAGCTTTACCAGACAACCGTACTTTTCAGGAAGTATTACAACCTTAAATTCACAAAGTGAGCCATATAAATCCAATGGTTCTGTGGCGTAATTTTCCGCATAAGCATCAAGTTCATCTTTACTGTTAAAATTCAGTATTTCAAAAACCTGCTCTGCGTACTCACAAACTGTCTGCTGTACATTTCCGTTTGATTCGGAAATTTTTATTCTTAACGCATCATTTATATTATATAATTCATTTATAGCAGTTATAATTTCCTGTGGATTTCTGCTGCCTTTGAGAAGCATACTTCCACATATAACAGATATTGCTCCTCCTGAAAATTTTTCCATTTCATAAATTAATTGCTGTGGTTTAGTCAGATTCATTTTTCGCACCCCTATTTATGTAAAAATAATATTGAATATATGTGTTTTTTATCCAACTCACAAAATATCTATGTGAACGAATAAAAAATAAAGTTCCTAAAAGTACATCAGGTATAATCCACCATAATATTTTTACAGTTACTTCTCCCGCTATAAGTAAAATAACCATTGTTAAGATATGAAATATAATTCCTACGAAACAGCCCCTTGCTAATGCGTAAATAGAATGATATGTGTTTATTCTTCCAATATCTGAATCACTGTTTCTTAAAGTAGCCAGTGCTTTTTCAAAATTAACTTTCGGCTCAATACTATAAGAATCAATATTTCTCTTAAAATCACGCTTAATAAGCCTAAAAGGATTTTTCGGCTTTTTATTATAGTTACCTTCTCTATAATCTAATGTATATATTTCTGCATTAAAAAAATTGGGTATGCAGTCAACTATAATCTTTCCAATTTCATGAAATATAACACCTAATATGTAGGCTACGGCAGTAAATAATAGAATATGTACATATTTCGCACTAATTCCAGATTCATTTATAATTCTATTCACAACAATATAAAATGAAAACAAGTAGTACGTCACAGTTATAGCTCCTGGAGCCCATATTCCCATAAAATCATATATTCCCAATTTTTCAAAAACACTATTCATACTAATTCTCCTATTTTTCTCAGAATAAATCCATCTGAGATAAACTCTCAGAATTATGCGCTGTTTCCAGGAAAAAATTATTTTCTGACCATAATTCTGACGGCGAATTTTATAAAAACTTTTCCAGTTTTTCCATGTTGGACCGTTTCCAATCCATAGAAGAATGTACATATCTGTTCAGTGTAATATTAACGCTTGAATGTCCTAAAATTTCGCTGAGAGTTTTAATTTCAAATCCAGCTTCAACACACCTTGTTGCAAATGTATGTCTTAGTGCATGAAAATTTATATTTTCTATATTGCATTGATTAACAAACTTTCTGAAATGATACTGAACAATACGAGGTTCACAGAATCTATTTTCTTCTCCTGTAAGCAAAAAAGCATTTTCACTGCACCGGTACTGTTCAAGAAGTTTCATCAATGAATTGGTAATTGGAATTTCACGAACTGAAGATTTGCTTTTGGGCGGAGTAATTACTATTTTGGTTTTAGCGTCGTTTTTATCATTGGCTGAAATTCTCTGCATTGTTGCCACGATATACAGAATCCGCTTTTCAAAAGAGATATGTTTCCATTGCAAAGCACAAAGCTCTCCTATACGTATTCCGGTGTATAAACTCAGATATACTCCAAGTTTATATAAGTCCGTTTTTTCTAAGAGGAACTCAGTAAATCTTTTTTGTTCCTCTACTGATAATATCCGCATTGCTTCAGTATTCTGCTGAATTTTAAGTACAGAAAAATTACAAATAGTCTGATAATTATTTTGGTTTGCATAGTCAAATACCATTTTCAGTATGCAAAGAATACTGTTGACTGTTTTAGAAGACAGGTGTTCTGCATTGATTTTCTGAGATAAAAATTGTTCAACCAGTTCAGTACTTATTTTTGTAATCGGATATTTTCCTAATGCCGTATTTATATGATTTAAACAGATTGTACGGTATTTGCAATACGTTGATTCCTTATTTTTTAACTTCACAACAGAAAGCCATTCCTCGCAGAAATACTGCAGAGTTTTACGAGCAGAATTGTGTTGGCTGTATGCAATTTCCACTTTGCATGCTGATAAAAGTTCTTTTACCTCGGTATAAGATTTGGCATAGATCGAACGATAATGGGCTTTACCATTTTCATCGTAACAATAAATCCATCTTCCTTCCCATCTTCCGTCTTTGCGTTTGTAGATATTTTCACCTTTACGTGCCATTATTTGTCCTCCTCTGACGGATATTTTGACGGCGAATTGTATAAAACGCAACTATATCAGACTATATATCTTACAATTAAACTCAAAGAATCACCTGAAAACATTGACATTTTATACAATTTCCAGTATAATTATAAGGGATAATGTTGCGTTTTTTCGACTTCTCAGATGGATTTATTCTGAGAAAAAAACAAGCTGCTCTCATGCTTGAGCAGCTTGTTTTAGTTTATTTTGGTTTATGTAAAATCTGCCTGACACGCCGTTCGGATATGCCAAACCGCTGTGCAAGTTCACGGATATTTCTGCCGTTATAACTCCCCTGTATACATGAATTTATGTAATCCGAACAATAAAGCTTTTTAGGAAATGATATCTGCTGACCACCGAACAGTTTATGTATAGCCATTGCTGTTTCAATATCAGTTTCTGTTGCAATTTCTTTGTAAATATCTCTGAGATTTTCAATTTCCATACTGACTACCTAATTATATGTGATTTAAAGTGAAATTTCACGATGAAAATTTCACCGCATTTTTTCACAGTACTCCCACAAATCCTCATACTCGTTCATTTCCTTTATGTCAGCAAGAGTTTCTTCCAGCAAATCAGAATCCATAAGCATTTCTTCAATATCATCGGCGGTATATCCAAAGTCAAGTAGTAACATTACATCATCTTCCGATACTCCAAAGCCTGTACAAATTTCAAGGAGAAGTTCTTCCGGGCAGCCGTAATCGCCTGAGTAACCAAGGGTGTACTGGTACGAGAATGTTTCAAATTCAGATACTTCAGTTTTGCCGTTTTTGTCAATGGAAAGAATATCTCCCTCGTTTAGCATAATTCTACTATGCTTGTATTTATTCAGTCCGGACTTTCTCATTGCCTTTGACATAATACTTTCAGTTGAAGCATATGCGAAAAGTCCTAACTGTTCAAAGTAAATCAGGAACATTGGACTACTCCCCTTCACAAAGTAAAGTGTGTTATACTGGTCAAGTACGGTAAAAGTGAAGTTGCCCTGTACGTCTTCTGCCATGGATTTCAGGGAATCAAAATCAAGCTTGCCCTCCTTTTCAAGGAGCTGGACGGCAATATAGCTATCTGTTTCAATGCACGTTTTCGGCAGTTGCTTTTCTTTTCTGAGAGTATCATCGTTATAAAGTACTCCATTGTGAGCAAATGCAAATTCTTTGTCAGCCTTTCCATAAAACGGGTGGTTGTTGAAGTTAAACTTCTGATTACCCTGTGTGGTAAGACGAGTGTGACCCATGACAG
>JBJEQV010000053.1:0-14950 GCA_051881915.1 Porcipelethomonas sp.
GTTCAGTATTCTGTAATAGGTCCGGCTGACTCATGGGGCGGTCATAAAAAGGGACTTCATGGCTTTGGTCTGATGATGGGCAAGGGTAATCTCAGCTTTGACCACAACTTGATTATACACAATGTATCAAGAAATTTCCGTGGAAAGGTTCAGGGTACATATACCGCAGACTTTACCAACAATATTATTTACGACTGGGGTTATCAGACAGCCTATGGTACGATAGGACATCTGAATTACGTAAACAACACCCTTAAAGCAGGAAATTCCACAACCGGCGGATATCACTGGATGAATGTAGACAGCAGTACATCTCCGGAGAATTTTAAGGTTTACTGCGACGGCAACCGCCTTATAAACACGGACGGATCACTTCATGAAATCACAAATGATAACTGGTCGGGCGTTTCCGTTAAGGAAAGTATAGGAATCACCAAGGATGATCTTTATTCCGCCACACCTTTTCAGACGATTGTCAATGGTACAGATGTTTCCTCTGTAAATGACGTCGAATCCGCAGAAGCATCATACGAGCATGTAGTAAGCTTTGCCGGAAACGGTATTGCTCCTGACAAGCGTACTGCTATTGATATTCAGTGTGCCGATGAGACAAGGAACGGTACGGGTTCGTGCAGCGGCACTTCCGATTATGACTCTACTCAGACGAATCTTGACAAGTACAATATTCAGTGCGGCGTAACATATGAATACCCATCGGCAGTACTTTCAAAAACTATTACAGATACCGATAATGACGGTATGCCTGACGAATGGGAGCTTGCAAGAGGACTTAATCCAAATGACGCATCTGACACAAATGGGGACTACTGCGGTCAGGGTTATACCAATATTGAGTACTATATAAATGACCTCACAGCAGACTCATTCCCGGAGGGTGTGGTTACACTTTCGCCGGAATCGACACCAATCGAACCGGTTTCAGCTTTTGAAACTATCGAGGCGGAAAATTTTGACGAGCAGAGCGGTGTTAAGACTGAGGACTGTTCCGAGGGCGGTCAGAACGTAGGCTACATCGAAAACGGTGATTATATCATGTTCCGCAATGTGGATTTTGAGGACGGGGCAAAGAGCTTTTCCGCCCGTGTTGCAGGCGGACAGGAGGGCTGTGCGATTGAAGTCTATGCCGACAGTCTCGACGGCACACCAATAGCAAAATGCAGTATTCCTTCCACAGGCAGCTGGCAGGACTGGACTGACGTTTCATGTAATACTGCTTCAGTCACAGGCAAGCATACTATTTATCTGAAATTTACAGGCGGCGAAGGTTATCTCTTCAACATCAACAATTTCGTATTCGGACGTGAGTCAATTCCGCTGAACGGAAAGCTGATAAAAAACCTTATGGTCAACGACTCTGAAAACAGTGCGGACTGGTCGATTGCCGAGGGACTGACAGGCGGCTCTCTGATTTACGGGGACAGAGATTTTACTGCTGTGGATCTTCCGTCTGAACTTGAGGGGGCAGAATATATAAAGACTGCCTGTGATTCCAAAAACTATATGGATACTCTCGGAACATTTACTGCGGGTGCAGATATTTCTGTCTATGTTGCAATGGATACAAGGGTAAATCCCGTTCCGGAGTGGCTGAGCCAGTGGGAGAAAACGGAAATATCCTTTGTAAGTTCAAATGGCGTTACGTTTGAACTGTACAAAAAGAGCATCAAAGAGGGCGAAAATGTAACACTCGGCAGCAACGGGCAGTCTGCAAACTGTGTAAATTATACTGTTCTTGCGATGGCCGGAAACGAAACAATCAAAGGCAATGTTAACGCAGACGGAGAATTCAGTGCTGCTGATATTGTAATGATGCAGAAATGGCTGCTGGGAGGGGGCGAGCTGACCGACTGGAAAGCGGGAGACCTCTGCAAAGATGAGATAATCAATGTTTATGACTTGTGTCTGATGAGGCGGCTGCTGATTGAACAAAATAACCGATGATATTCATTATGCATTCTGAAGAAAAATATTTCTTTTTTTAATGAAGCAGTTAAAAAGTAAAAAAATGCACCTTTTTTTAGAAAGGTGCATTTTATTTTATAATATAGTATAAAGCCGCCGACTTTATATCCACAATAATAATTTCTGTCATGCAGATTGCAATGAAGATATCCGCAGCTTAGACTTAACAGCTTTGCGGAGCAGAATCATCGAAGGCAAAGACAAAGTAGTAACTCCCATCATAAAAGAGAGAACTACACTTGTATCAAGTCCGAGCGAATTCAGAATTCAGCATGCATAAATACTCACAGGGGGTAAAAATCCATGTAAATATGAAAACCGCTTAAATAGCATGGAAACTGCTTTTAAACGGTTTTTTTCGGTTATTCGTTCATTCCGCCTTTAAGGAAGAAATCGTTGAGTATTGAAACAGCGCATCCGCCGCGGAATTCAAGCTTGCCTTCTGTATTGCTTAATTTGGTTTTCTTAGCCAGTTCATCACCATAGTGTACAGAAATATAGTTTTTGATGTGTTCATTGATCCATTCGTCAATGTAAAAACCATGGAGAACAATATTTTTTGCAAAAAAAGCATTTGAAAGATTGTTTATAAGTACCGAAAGACATCTGAGAACACCGCTCATGATTTCAAGTACGCCCTGATCGCCTTTTGAAGCTGCAACAGCGATAGCTTTCCAGGTGATATTTTCAGCATTGCCTGATGCGATCTCCCAGAGAACAGGAGTTTTTTCCTTTGAGAATATCTCCCTGTATTTCTCTTCGATTGCAGGTTCGGTAAGCTCGGCTTTTACTGAGCCTTCAGGGTATCCTTCGACCTTGCGTCCGCCCGGATTGACGATGATTTTTTCCACGCTGTTTGTGTGTTCAACGTATTCATGCATGATCTCATTTTCCAGGAGGATTGACATGTGGAAGTTTTTGCCCATTTTAAGGAAAATATAATTTCCGAAATTATCCTGATAATCGCTGCCCTGATTTACAAGTGCAAGAGCACTTACGAGGTTTAAGCAGGATACGCTGATCTCAAGTTCCGATTCTATTTTCTGGGCAAATGAAGTGAAATCAAGCCTGCCGTCCTTGTAGTAGATTTTCATTTTGCTGCAGATTTCGGGAATGACCCCTATGCCAAGACCGAGTATCTTGGAACGGTCAAGACATGAATTCTGAATCATTTTCTTTGAGCCGTTGACAATATAGCTGATTATTTCCTCAGCGGTTGTGGAGGAAGAAATGCTGATGTAGTCCTTATCAAGAACCTCTCCGTTGATATTTGAAAGCCCTATACTGATGAAATCTTCATCAATGGCAACGCCGAGTGAGAACTTGAAATTCGGATTGATGTCAATAAGGATCTTCCTTCTGCCCTTCTGAAGATTTTCCTGAACAATAGGAGCTTCTCCGACTTCGTAAAGAACGCCCTCTTCTATCATTTCGTTTGTGATAATAGTTACGGCAGCGCGTGTGATTTTCAGGGTACTCGCAATATCAACACGCGAAATAGGTCCGTGCTCTTTAATTACACTTAAAATATGCATTCGGTTTCTTCTTTTTAAATCAAGTTTGCTGATGCCTTGAAATTCCATAGTATTCTCCATTCTGCCGTACTTTTGATTTTACCCGTAAATTCACTTGACGGCATCTGAATTACGGTCCCCATATTTGAGAGGTTAATGGGTAATTATTTAAAGAGTCTCTGATTGGATCAGGAATAGGCATATTACATATCGAACAGCCTTGATTATCAGGATCTGACCAGTGATCTCTTGTATTCTGGTTTGATGTACTCAACTGAGCTGCTGTGAAAGCTTCTGATAAACAGATACTATAAGCGGCATTGTTGCCACTGAAAGAAGCGTTGTAACGGCAAAAATCTCAGATGCATAAAGCGAGTTTCTGTCGTATCTCAGTGAAAACATGGTACACATTGTAGCTGACGGTGCAGCAGCAGCTATAATAACCGAGGTTGCAACAACTGAATTTACAGGGATAAATGCAAATATGACAGCTGTTATTGCAGGTATAAGCAGGAGCTTGAGCACCATTACATAATATATCCTGGGATTTTTCAGCGCCTTTAAAACATTTGTTCTTGCGATAGTTGCACCGGCCACAAGCATTGCTACCGGTGTGTTCATTGAGCCTACCATGCTGAGCGTGCTGTTCAGTATCTCCGGAAGCCTGAAGCCTGTTATGAAGAAAACAAATCCCAGAGCGATCGCAATGACTGATGAGGAAGTAAACGCCTTTGCAACATTTTTTATGCTTTTTTGTCCCGACATCATTATTACCCCGTGGGTCCACACAAGGATATTGAAGATTGTCAGGTAAGCCGTAAGATAAAAAACACCCTCAGAGCCCAGAAGCGCCTGAATAAGAGGTATTCCCATAAAGGAGCAGTTGCTGTAAATGCATGAAAAACGCTCTATATCTGCTTCACGTCCATCTTTTTTTCTTACGGCAATATATGCTGCGGCAGCTGCAATAATAAAAGAAACAACTCCAAGAATAAGTGCTGTCAGAAACCCCTTCATGAGTCTTGCTTCAAATTCTTTCTGATATGCCATAAAAATGACAACGGGGTTTATTACAAGAAGCGCAAGCCTTGAGAGTTCCTTTGAACCTTTCTCGCTTATGATTCCGGTTTTGCAGCACAAAATCCCGAGACATATAAGTATCAGCATAATTGCTGCCTGATTAAGAAGCGTCAGTGTCATTGCGGTTCCTCCGGTTAGATAAGTTTGCCGAGCAGGTATACAAGCGGCGCTGTAAAATACACAACTGCCAGAACAAGGAAGAAAGCTGTTCCGGCAAGCGCTGCACAAGCCCTGTTTATAAATGGCGGATAAGCTTTTTTTCTGACTGAGATTACTGTGAACATCAGTATTCCGAGCGCTGAAAGCAGGACAGACAGCCTGAATCCCGGCGGATAGTAGACCATTTTTATGCTGTTATGACCGCTTTCAAGTCTGATCGCGCTGAATGCGTCATTTACCCTGAAAAGCTCTGTTCGTCTGCCGTTCAGATATGCGGTGAACCCCTTATCCCACGGAACGGAAAGATAAAGGAATTTATTTTCATCCGCATCACATTCGGCGGTGATCGTATTTCCGTCAATGTCCGGTTCGGCGGTTTCAGCATTTTTAACGGCATCTGCCAGGTTATTTATGTCAATGCCGAACACACCGAATGATGAGACAGTAACATCCTTATTTATTATAACCGAAATTTCAGCGCTTTCATCACAGAATTCACCGAGATTCAGTAATCCGTTTGATTTCTGATTGGGATAGCTTTTATTTATGCATACACCATTGACATAAACCTCCGCAGCGTTATACTGATCCTCTTCAAGCCTGTTGCTTATATTTCCGAAGAGATCAAAGTAAAGCTGCATGTCACGATCTGCTGAAATGCTGTATTTGATAATACAGCAGTCCGAATCATCATCGGCAGTTATGTAATACTGATCGTCTTTGTACTCAGCACTGCCGCAGATAACTTCGTATTCATATCTTTCAACTATATTGTCAGCGCCAAGCATTGTTTCCGCCAGCTGTTCCTGAACGGCTGCCCTGTCAGTAAAATCAAGGGACAGGTTTTCCTCAGGCGGACTTCCGGAAATGATTCCGGCAGGACAGACAATGCTGCTTTCCGCAACGGTAAAGACAGAATTTTCTCCGCAGTTTGTCTGATAGGAGGCAAAATCAAAATCTGTGCCTATGGAATATTTCACAGACAAAAGAGCGTCGGTCAGAACTGTTCCGCCGTTGGGGCTTACCTCCATCCAGTAGGATGAGTATCCCATTTTCTTCATTGCAAACATATAATCCTCAGAGGTGAGAGATGTATAGTGGGCAAGGGAATTGTATCCCAGCGCACCGACCATGTTTGCATGAAGATATTTCTTTTCAGCCTTTGTCCTGTATAGTCCTTCTGTGTTTACAATACCTTCTGCCTTCATTGTGTTTCTGAAAACAGTGTCCTCATTTGAAGCCAGACCAATATATACAGATGAATTCACGGCAAATTCCACAGCAAAAACTGCTGAAATAGCCAGGGTAAATCCTCTTGTATTGAGAAGATCAAGTCTGAAAAGCATTACAGCCGAAAAATACAGAACAGCGCTTGCAAGAAAAAGCATAAACAGGATACGGAACTGCTTTCCGCTTATTGTAAGAGATTTCAGATATCCGGACAGTGAGCTCCTGCTGCCTTTGAGCGTAAGGAAAGCCGTAACTGCATAAATAACCGTGAACATTGTCATTGCGGCAGTGCATATTCTGCTTGTCCGCGGATTTCTGTTTTTTTCGGAAAGAAACTCTGTAAGATGCGCTGCCAGTGACAGCATAACAAAAACTGTCATGTACCCGAATCTCATGGGGAAACTCTGATAGCTGCCCGTATGCCACAGTTTGTTTATCGGGTCGATAAACACAGGGATCAGCAGAAGCATAAGTACAGCAAGTCTGTATCTTACGATTTTTTTGCGGCAGATGCTGTTTCTGAAAAAGAACGGCAGAACCGCAATACCAAGTGCCGTGCACATTATAAGGCAGAACTTTTCGGTTATGCTTTCGGTTAATGAATCAGTTATAAATTGTGCAAACGTGTCCAATCCTCTTGCAGAGGACGAGACCTGAAGATATGAACAAAGCCATACAGGAGCAGTAATGAGAGCTGCTGCTGCACTTGAAAGCACAAAGGAAACCATGGCTCTCTTTCTGTGTTCCTTCCGGCATACCATTGCAATATAAAGCGGTACTGTCAGTATGAGATAAATTACAGCCATATATGACAGATAGTAATTTACGGTCATCATAAGTGAGAGCATAACACAGTACATGGTATGCTTTCCTGTTCTGCACATTCTTTCAGCAGACATCACGAGCAGCGGAAACAGGTACATGATATCAAGCCAGATAAGAGCCTGATAATACAAAAGTCCGTATCCGCACAGAGCATACATGACGCCGAGCAGTGTGCAAAGGGCAGGCGAGAGTCTGGGGTGAACCGCCGCAAAATAAAATCCTGCTGTTGCAGAAGCTGATGCAAGCTTGAGAACAAAGAGGATATTTACAAAGTAAATCATATCTTCTTTGGGTACAAAAACAGAGAAAATATAAAACGGACTTGCAAGAAAAAACAGAAAAACTCCCCAGAAATTCATTCCGCCGCCATTTGCGGTGCTGAAAAAAATACTGCCGTTTCCGCTCAGTATGTCCTTCAGGTCCATTATGAGAGGGATCGTCTGCTGATCAAGGTCGCACCAGGCGATCGTTTCTGAGCCGAAAGGAAATATACCGGAAACTGCGTACACAGTCAGTATCATAAAAGCTGTAATCAGCGGAGCGGACGCTGCAGCTTTATATCTTTTTTTCATTTTCATAAGAGATGATTTTTAACCTGAATAAATTAACATGAAATATTATACAGCAAAAAAAATATAAAATCAAGACTTTTATTATAAACTTTTGTAAAAATATAAATTAT
Source organism: Porcipelethomonas sp. (assembly GCA_051881915.1). GTDB lineage: Bacteria > Bacillota > Clostridia > Oscillospirales > Ruminococcaceae > Porcipelethomonas. The sequence goes on from JBJEQV010000053.1 coordinate 7,474, forward strand.
ATGTAAATTTTTATGGATATACATGGATACTGACTTATAATAAAAAAGTATTTTCTGTGACGAAATTATTTGTATTTACTATTGCTTTTTTGAGGATTTTGTAGTATAATAAGTCCATTAGTATTGAAATGAATTGTATAGTTATGTAACAGAGGGGGCACAGCACAGGAAGCTGTGCAGTAATAATGCAGATTGATTTGTTGTTTTGAAGATCTGCTGATGTAAAGGATGTATTCTTTATGAAAAAAAAGAAACGTATTGCCGTGATCATTCTGGAGATTCATAATTTGTACCAGAATCTGATGCTCAAAGGCCTTATTGAACAGGCGTTTTCTCTTGATATTGACGTTGCTGTTTTCAGCATGATTGACAATGACTATAACCTTACGTCCTATCAGCGAGGAGAGGAAAATATATTTCACCTGATAAATTATGAGAAGTTTGACGGTATCATATATGCGTCGGGACTTTTTCAGGATGCCGATCTTAAATCGGAAATCGACAGAAAGCTTCTTGAGGAATGCAGATGTCCCGTATTGTGTATGGATACAGTTGATGACAGATTTGAAAATATTCTTGCGGATGACACAAAAGCATTTGAATCTCTTGTTGACCATTTTATCGAAAAGCACGGTCTGAAGAAAATATACTGTCTTACGGGGTATAAGGGACTGGTTCAGTCTGAAAAGCGTCTTAACGGATATATTAATTCCATGAAAAAGCACGGGCTTGAGGTGAAGCCGCACTACTGGAGATATGGTGACTTCTGGGAAAATGCAGCAAAACAGCTTGCAAAGGATATTGCAGACGGCGCGGTTGAAAAGCCGGAAGCTGTTGTCTGTGCCAATGACTGGATGGCGATTCACCTGTGTAATACTCTTACCGATCTGGGCATAAGCGTTCCCGATGAAATTGCTATTTCGGGATATGACTTTATCCAGGAGGCAATGGACAATGTTCCGTCTATCACAAGCTATTCTTCTCCTAATTATCATCTGGGAGCTTCTGCAGTACAGAAACTTTATGAAATGATGACAGGGGAAAAATGTCAGCTTATCAAAAGTGATTTTGGTCATGTTATTACCGGTCAGAGCTGCGGCTGCGGCGTTGACGATGATTCGCTCATGGCTGAGCGCAAGGAATACATCAAAAAGCAAAGCATGTTTGACAATATGTACGAAAACAGCAATATGGCTGCTGCGCTTACGGATACTTCCGACCTTGAATCATGCATAGGCACAATTGACGGTGTCACATATCTTATAAAGGATATGAAGGCGTTTTACCTTTGCCTGTGTGAGGACTGGAACGAGATCACTGATGAGAACATGGAGGAAAACTATCGCAGAACCGGCTTCAGTGAAAAAATGCAGCTCAAGCTCAGAAAAATAAATAACATAGGGGAGATAAATAACAATGTGACCTTTGACACATCAGTTATGCTTCCTGATCTCTGGGAAGACCGGGAAAAACCTATGGTATTTTATTTTAATGCCATACATTTCAATGACCGCGGCTTCGGATATACGGTCGCTGCATATGACAAGCCGTGTGCGTACGATAAAATTTACCGCAAATGGACAAAGAATATTAATAACGCTCTTGAATTTATACGGATCCAGAGCTACCTGAAAAGCGTAAATCAGCGTTTGTTTATGAATTCTGTCCGTGACGCACTGACCGGTATTTACAACAGAAAGGGCTTTGATCAGTATTCAGAGGAACTCTATAAAAATGCGGTTTCGCAGGAAAAGACGCTGCTCATTCTTGCAGCTGATCTTGATCGTCTGAAATATATAAATGATACTTTCGGGCACGGCGAGGGCGATACTGCTATAACTGTTGCTGCAAACGCCCTTAATACCAGCTGTCTCAATAATGAAGTTTGTGCCAGAACAGGCGGTGACGAATTTGTTGTTGTCGGCTGCGGTAACTATACTGAAGAAATTATCGGCGGATATATGAATTCGATCAGAAGCTTTTTTGACAGATTCAATGAATCTTCGGGAAAACCTTACAGGGTAGAGGCAAGTCTGGGATATTTCTGCGGAAAACCGGACGGTACTCTTTCTCTTAAAGAACTTATTGATATTGCAGATAAGGAAATGTATGACAACAAGATCCGCAGAAAAGCAAACAGAACGGATTAAAATGCCCGTTATGTATTTTATCAGACAAGCAATATAGGATTTAAAGGTCACTTTTGTGCATTGCATTAAAAGTGACCTTTTTGTTATGAGCTGGAATGGAAACAGTCTGAATTTTTTCCGGCAGTGCACTGATATGCAAAAAAACACATGTTTGCGACATAAATACTGAAAAAAACACCGTTCCATATAGCTGCAGACTGTGTTATAATTTAGCTATAAAGAAAAAGAAAGGACTGATAAAATGCAGGCTTTGCTGAAAAAGAGAGAAAAAACAATTTCAGCCGAAAAAACGGTTTACATGGAGATGATCGGAGAAAAAAGGATTTGCTGCCGGGTGACTTCAGGAACTGCTGATGAAAAAGGAGATACATACACTGTTTACGGAGTGGAGCTTGAAATGAAAATAGGTCCTGTCCGTTTCCGTGAACAGATCGAGGATTTTTCAGAGGATGTGGAGGAGGCAGTGGAATTTGCGGGGAGACTTATTGAATGCGGAATAAAACCGTCGGGAATTTACAATGCGGCGCTTGTTTATCTGGGGTCGAAAATATAAAACTGTAAAATTTTGCTGAAATCAGATTATATGTATTGAAATTTTCATTATAATATTGTATAATTAATTTGTCTGAGCCGAACAGGCTTAATGGGACGTAAATAAAAAGTGAAAGGGTTTTTAATATGTACTCTAATCTGATTGATTCGATCGGCTTTGTATCTGCTTCTGATCCTGAAGTAGGACAGGCAATGGCTAAGGAGCTTGCAAGACAGAAGAGAAATCTTGAACTTATTGCAAGTGAAAATATTGTAACTCCCGAGGTTATGGCTGCAATGGGCAGCGTGCTTACAAACAAATATGCAGAGGGATATCCTGGAAAGCGCTATTACGGCGGATGTGAATGCGTTGACGTTGTTGAAGAAATCGCAATTGAAAGAGCAAAGAAGCTTTTCGGCGCCGGATATGCAAATGTTCAGGCTCATTCGGGCGCACAGGCAAATACAGCTGTTTACTTTGCGCTTCTCGAACCGGGCGATACAGTTCTGGGTATGAGCCTTGCTCACGGCGGACATCTTACACACGGCTCTCCTGTTAATCTTTCCGGTAAGTATTTCAACTTTGTGTCCTACGGTCTCGGAGACGACGAGACGATCGACTATGACAAGGTTGAGGAACTGGCAAAGGAAAACAAGCCTAAGCTTATCGTTGCAGGTGCATCTGCATATCCGAGGATCATTGACTTCAAGCGCCTTTCTGAGATCGCAAAGTCTGTGGGTGCATATCTTATGGTGGATATGGCGCATATCGCAGGTCTTGTTGCCGCAGGATGTCATCCTTCACCGGTAGGATATGCTGACGTTGTAACAACTACAACTCACAAGACTCTCAGAGGACCAAGAGGCGGTCTTATCCTTACAAATGATGAGGAGCTTGCAAAGAAGATCAACAAGGCTATTTTCCCCGGAATCCAGGGCGGTCCGCTTATGCATGTTATTGCAGGCAAGGCAGTCTGCTTCGGTGAAGCTTTAAAGCCTGAGTTCAGAACATACCAGCAGCAGGTCGTAAAGAATGCACAGGCTCTTGCAAAGGGTCTTGTTGAAAGAGGATTTAATCTTGTGTCAGGCGGCACTGACAATCATCTTATGCTGGTTGACCTCCGTCCGTTCGATATCACGGGCAAGGAGCTTGAGCACCGTCTTGACGAGGTTTACATCACAGTTAACAAGAACGCTATTCCTAACGACCCTCAGAAGCCGTTTGTTACAAGCGGACTGAGAATCGGTACTCCTGCCGTTACAACAAGGGGTCTTAAGGAAGCTGAAATGGAGAAGATCGCAGAATACATTTATCTTGCGGCTAAGGACTTTGACAATAAGGCTGATTATATCCGTGAAGGTGTTACAGAGATCTGCACAAAGTATCCGCTCTATGAATAATAAATCGGAATAAACCAGGCGGCTTTTTGCCGCCGCTTTTTTTAAAAAACAGGCGCAGGCGGCGCCGGAATGGAGTTTTTTATGGCAGCACCTCTTGCGGATACGGTAAGACCTTCATCTCTTGACGAGGTCGTGGGGCAAAAGCATCTTATCGGTCCGGGCAAACCGCTGAGAAGGATAATCGAAAGCGGACATATTCCCAATATGATCTTTTACGGTCCTTCCGGTACGGGGAAAACCACAGTTGCAAGAATTATTGCGGAAAACACCAATATGTCCCTGCATAAGCTTAACGGAACCTCAGCTTCCATTTCCGATATTAAGGAGATTATTTCGGAAATCGGGACTTTTGCAGGAGAAAACGGGATATTGCTGTATCTTGATGAGATACAGTATCTCAATAAAAAGCAGCAGCAGAGTCTGCTGGAATACATTGAAAACGGAGATATAACCCTTATTGCATCTACAACGGAAAATCCGTATTTTGCTGTGTTCAATGCCGTTATCAGCCGTTCGACAGTCTTTGAATTCAGACCCCCTGAGCCTGAAGAAGTAAAGAAAGCGGCGGAAAGAGCTTTTTCGATTCTGTCTGAAAGAAACGGTGTAAAGTACGAGATCGAAGAGGGGGCAGCAGAATATATTTCCCGCAGCTGCGGCGGTGATGTGAGAAAGGCTGTGAACACAGTGGAGCTAAGTGCTCTTGCAGGAGATGTTACAGCAGACGGCGTGAGAATTACCATGGAAACGGTAAAATCACTGGCTCAGAGGAGCAATATGCGTTATGACCGTGACGGCGATCAGCATTATGACATACTCTCGGCACTTCAGAAATCCATAAGAGGTTCCGATGAAAATGCGGCTATACATTATGCGGCAAGGCTTATGGAAGCAGGGGATATAATTTCCCTATCAAGGCGGCTGCTCGTTATTGCATGCGAGGATGTGGGTCTTGCATTTCCCAATGCTATCACAATAGTAAAATCGTGTGTTGACGCTGCAATGCAGCTTGGACTTCCCGAAGCCAGGATACCCCTTGCACAGGCTGTTATTCTTCTTGCAACTGCGCCGAAGTCAAACAGTGCCTACGAAGCAGTGAATGCGGCGGCAGCGGATATAAGGAGCGGACTTGCAGTGGATTTTCCAAGATGTCTGCAAAACAGACATTTTGACGGTGAGGACGCCGAGGTCAAAGGGCAGCATTATCTTTATCCTCACGATTATCCGGATCACTGGGTAAGACAGCAGTATATGCCTGATGCATTAAAAGGCAGGGTATACTATAAATACGGTGATAATAAGCAGGAACAGTCGGCGAAAATGTACTGGGATAAGATCAAAAACAAATAGCGGAGGTGCATTATGGAAAAGCTTGAACGGCTGTTTCTTGAAATGACAGAGTATTATAAAGGCGACCCGAAACGCATTCAGCATTTTGTTAAGGTGCACAGTTTTGCAAGGCTTATCGGAATCGGTGAGGAATTTGACGAAAATCAGCTTTTTATTCTTGAAACAGCGGCATATGTCCACGATATAGGCATAAGGACGGCAGAAGAAAAATTCGGCAGCTGCTCAGGAAAGCTTCAGGAGCAGGAAGGACCTTGCGAAGCAGAAAAAATGCTTATGAGACTGGAATTTCCGGAAGAGGTTATCAAAAGAGTCTGCTTTCTTGTGGGACATCACCATACATACAGCGATATTGAGGGAGGAGACTACCGTGCGCTTGTCGAGGCGGATTTTCTTGTGAACCTGTATGAAGATAATGCTTCTGCGGAAAGTGTTAAATCAGCTCTTGACAGAATATTTAAAACCAAAACAGGAATAAAGCTATGCCGGATGATGTTCGGGCTTTGAGAAAGGATCCGGATGGTTTTTTTGAAATGTTCAGGAATAGAAAAAGACGGGAGAAATTTAATATGAGTGAATTCATTACACCGCCGGAACATGTGAATTTCAGGGCGAAAAGACTTTTCGGCGAAATGGGAAGGATAACTGACGGTTCGGTTGCGTATATCCGTCCTGAGGGAGGCGGTCCTTTAAAGAAGCATACCCATAAGCACGATCACCTTTTTATCGTTACAAAGGGAGAAGCCAGGATACTGCTTGGGGATAAAGAAATCATTGTAAAAAAAGATGAATCCTTTCTGGTGGAAGGAAAAATCCCACATTCCGTATGGAATAATACAGACGAGGAAACGGTCATGATAGGCATAACGGTAAAATAGCTGTTTTTATGTAAATATGATCTGTACAGGCTGCGATTAAAAATAAAATCCTGAAAAAACGGTATAAAGTGAAAAAAACTTTGCAAAACTATTGACAAATCATAAAAACAGGGATATAATTAACAGGTATGCGGGCGTTACAAGCCGGCATCAGAAAATTTTTTGAGAAAAGGAGGAAAAATATGCCAACATTTAATCAACTGGTTCGTAAGGGAAGACAGGTTCTTGAAGAAAAATCAACTGCTCCGGCTCTTCAGAAAGGATACAATGCCAAGAAGAAGACAATGATCGATCAGAGCTCACCACAGAAGCGCGGTGTCTGCACAGCAGTAAGAACAGCTACACCTAAGAAGCCTAACTCAGCTATGAGAAAGATCGCCAGAGTAAAGCTCACTAACGGAAACGAAGTTACAGCTTATATTCCGGGTATCGGTCACAACCTTCAGGAACACAGCGTTGTTCTGATCCGCGGCGGACGTGTTAAGGATCTCCCTGGTGTACGTTACCACATTATCAGAGGAACACTTGACGCACAGGGCGTTGCAAACAGAATGCAGGCTCGTTCCAAGTACGGTGCAAAGAGACCAAAGGGCGGCAAATAATTAAGTAGGATAACTGCCACAGGATTATATGTGGAGATTTATATATAATATATTTAAATCCTCTGCATTGGTCTTGACGTCGCAAGACGAGTACCTATGAATTCATGAAAAAATGTGAAGGAGGGAAGCGAAATGCCAAGAAGAGGTAATATCGCAAAGCGTGATGTACTGCAGGACCCTGTTTACAATTCAAAGCTTGTTACCCGTCTTATCAACAATATCATGTTAGACGGTAAAAAGGGTGTTGCACAGAAGATAGTTTACGGCGCATTTGACATCGTTGCTGAAAAGACAGGCAAGGATGCTCTTGAAGCTTTTGAGGAAGCAATGGAAAATGTTATGCCGGTTCTTGAGGTTAAGGCCCGCAGAATGGGCGGTGCCACATATCAGGTTCCTATGGAGGTTCGTCCGGAAAGAAGACAGACTCTTGGACTGAGATGGATCACAAAGTACTCAAGAGAAAGAAACGAAAAAACAATGAAGGAAAGACTTGCCGGTGAAATCATGGACGCTATCAACGGTACAGGCGGTGCCTGCAAGAAGCGTGATGATACACACAAGATGGCGGAAG
>JBJEQV010000054.1:0-14908 GCA_051881915.1 Porcipelethomonas sp.
ATAGGAGACAAAAAATTCACTATTCAGCGTTCAAAGGGACTTGGTGAGAACGAGCCGGAGATGATGTCACTTACAACCATGAATCCGGAAACTCGCCGGCTTATAAAGATAACTCCTTCCGGTGTTGAGGATACTGTTAAAATGTTCGATCTGCTTTTAGGCGACAATCTCCAGGGCAGAAAGGATTATATTTCTGAATACGGAAGTGATTATCTTGATATGGCAGATATTTCATAATGAAAGGGGTATGAAGAATAATGGCAAAAAAATCCGATAAATCATCGAAGGAAAAAATAAGATCGGTGCCTGACGCATTTATTGAAAATGCGGGAGTAGTGGTCCGGGAAAAAATCACAGAAACTCTTGAAAAGAACTATATGCCGTATGCCATGAGTGTTATTGTTTCAAGAGCACTTCCTGAAATTGACGGTTTCAAGCCCTCTCACAGAAAGCTTCTTTATACCATGTATAAGCAGGGACTGCTTACAGGAAAGCGTACCAAATCTGCCAATGTTGTCGGGGAGACAATGAAGCTCAATCCTCACGGTGACGGTGCAATTTACGAAACAATGGTAAGGCTTTCAAGAGGCAATGAAACACTTCTTCATCCGTTTGTGGATTCAAAGGGTAATTTCGGCAAGGCGTATTCCAGGGATATGGCGTATGCCGCCTCGAGGTATACCGAAGTCAAGCTCGACCCGATATGCAATGAGCTTTTCCGCGATATAGACAAGAATACAGTTGATTTTGTTCCGAACTATGATAACTCGACAACGGAACCTTCACTTCTCCCGGCAGCTTTTCCGACTGTCCTTGTAAATGCGAATGTCGGAATCGCAGTATCAATGGCAAGCAGCGTATGTCCGTTTAATCTGGCAGAGGTATGTGAAACCTGCATAGCTCTTATAAAAGATCCTGATCATGATATTATAAGTACTCTGAAAGGACCTGATTTTCCCGGCGGCGGTTTTATGCTTTATGATGAGGAACAGCTGAAGGAAATTTACCGGACCGGCAGAGGATCAATAAAACTTCGCTCAAAGTACAATTATGACAAATCCGCTAACTGTATCGAGATAACTCAGATACCATACAGTACGACGATAGAAGCTATAATTGAAAAGATCATTGAACTCATAAAGTCAGGAAAAATAAGAGAAATTTCATATATCCGTGACGAAACGGATCTGAGCGGTCTTAAAATCGCCATTGACTTAAAGCGTGGTACGGATCCCGAAAAGCTCATGCAGAAGCTTTATAAAATGACTCCGCTTCAGGACAGTTATTCCTGTAATTTCAATATACTTATCGGCGGTATGCCAAGAGTAATGGGAGTTAAAGAGATTCTTGACGAGTGGACTGCATTTCGTGAGGAATGTATAAGACGCCGTGTGTATTTTGATCTTAACAAAAAAAAGGATAAGCTTCACCTTTTGAGAGGACTTGAAAAAATTCTTCTTGACATAGATAAGGCAATAAAAATTGTCAGGGAAACAGAAGAAGAAAGCGAAGTTGTTTCAAACCTTATGATAGGCTTCGGAATTGATGAGATACAGGCTGAGTATGTTGCAGAAATAAAACTCCGTCACCTTAACCGTGAGTATATAATGAACAGGCTTAATGAGATCGAAAATCTTGAAGCCGATATCTCTGAAATGGAAGGAATCCTTTCTGACAGGAAAAAGATCCGTAATATCATTGTTAAGGAACTGAAAGATGTTATTAAAAAATACAGCCAGCCAAGGCGCACAATGTTCTACTATAAGAATGATATTGCCGAGGATGATACAGAAGACGATACTCCGGATTATCCTGTTAATATTTTCCTGTCAGAAAGCGGATATTTCAAGAAAATAACACCGCAGTCTCTCAGAATGAGCGGAGAGCAGAAGCTGAAAGAGGGGGACAGGATCACCGTTCATTCAGAGACTACAAACCGTACAGAGCTGCTGTTTTTTACTGATAAATGTCAGGTTTATAAAACAAAGGCATCAGCGTTTGAGGACACAAAGGCAAGTGTGCTGGGAGACTATGTTCCGGCAAAGCTTGGATTTGACGAAGATGAAAACGTCATTTCCATGATAAGTACAACGGACTATGAGGGATATGTATTGTTCTTCTTTGAAAACGGAAAGGCTGCAAAGGTATCGCTTAAATCCTATGAGACAAAAACTAACCGTAAAAAGCTTGCAAATGCCTATTCGGGAAAATCGAAACTCTGCGGTATCATATTTGTTCGGGAGGACACTGATATTCTGCTGAAATCCACTGCCGGAAAGGTCATTATTTTCAATACATCGCTTATTAATGTAAAGGCTGCACGTGATACAATAGGCGTTCAGGTTATGACGCTTAAGGGTAAAAATTCCCTTGAAAGTGCGGAAATTGCGGATGAGCGTATTTTGACCGGTTTGAAAAAATATATTGTAAAAAATGTTCCTGCCTCTGGTATGGGCGGAAAAGATCTTGTTGAATTCAATCAGCTTTCTCTTGATCCGGAAGATTAATGAAATTTATGTTTTATACAGAATTTTGTTCTCATAAATATTAAAAATGACGAAAATCTTTTTGCATATAATTTGTTGTGTACTTTTTTATTTTGTTATGGTATAATGTAAAAAGCATGTAAAAAAAGTAAAAAGATATAGAGAGTTATTTTTTACAGGAGGACATAATGTCTAAAACGGAAATCATTCAGATATTAATTACGACCTTTGGAGGAATTGCTCTGCTTCTTTACGGAATGCATGTTCTTGGAGCAGGACTCGAAAAGATCTCCGGCGGCAAGATGGAAAAAATATTAGAAAAGCTCACTAATAATATTTTTAAAGCTGTAATTCTCGGAGCAATTGTAACGGCGGTAATACAAAGCTCAGGTGCTACTACAATTATCGTTGTAGGACTTGTTAATTCAGGCATTTTAAGGCTTAATTCCGCTGTCGGAATTATTATGGGAGCCAATATCGGAACCACTGTCACGGGACAGATCCTGAGACTCGGAGATCTGGAAAACAATGCGTCGCTCGGAACTGCAATGCAGTTTCTGACACCGAAATATCTTGCACCTATGCTGGCGCTTATAGGTATACTTATTATTCTGGTTTCAAAAAAAGATACTATGAAGGCAATTGGGGATATCGGCATGGGTCTTGGCGTTCTGTTTACCGGTATGGTCCAGCTTCAGAATTCAGTTGAGCCGCTGGCTGAGCTTGAAGCGTTCAGGAAGGCGTTTGAAAGTCTTGAGAATCCTGTTCTTGGCATTATTGCCGGTACAGTTGTTACCGCGCTTTTACAGAGCTCTTCTGCATCTGTCGGAATTCTTCAGGCTATTTCAACAACCGGTGTGCTGAAATTTTCAGCTGCTTTTCCGATTATAATGGGTCAGAATATAGGTACATGCTCAACTTCAATTATTTCAAGCTTTGGTGCAAGTAAGAATGCAAAGAGAACGGCTATGGTTCACTTTTATTTCAATTTTATAGGAACCTTGCTTTTTCTTATTGTGATTTATGCGCTCAAAGCTGCAGGTGTCCTCAGTTTCTGGAACGATACTATGGATATGGGATCAATAGCAAATTTCCATACTCTGTTCAATATTATTGTCACTGTCGTTTTCATCCCGTTCCATTCTCTTCTTGAGAAACTGGCTGTTCTGACAATCAGGAATAAAAATGATGATGACGATCTGGTATCTGATTCAGCAGAGAATATGCTTGATCCGCGTTTCCTGAAATCCCCGTCGCTTGCGATTCAGCATGCGAATAATGCAGTTGCATATATGGGTAATCTTGCTAAATATAATTTCAGGGCAAGCTGTGGGTTATATGAGAATTATGATCAGAAAATAACAGAAAAAATCAGTGAATATGAAGATATTATTGATAAAACAGAGGACAGGCTCAATTCCTATCTTGTAAAGATAACGGATTGTGAACTCAGTGCATTTGAGAGCAGAGCAGTGACCTCATTGCTTCACCTTATTACTGATTTTGAAAGGATCGGCGATTATTCATTCAACATAATGGAACGCGCTGAGGTTATGCATGAAAAAGAGCTTTATCTTTCTGAAAATGCTGTTAAGGAACTTAATTTTATATCCGATGCGATTACTGAAATCATTGATATGGCAATTACTGCTGTTGAATATGATGATTACAAGACTGCTGTAAATATCGAACCTCTTGAAGAAACTATTGACCAGCTTGAATACGAGCTGAAAAACAGGCATATTGAACGCCTCAAAAACGGTAGCTGCGGAATTGACAGAGGCGTATATTTCCTTGATATGCTTTCGGATATTGAACGTATAGCAGACCACTGTTCAAATGTGGCTGTTCATGTACTGCGCCGGAATCAGACAAAGGACAGTATCAATCACCATGAGTATATTGATAACGTTCACAAGGGTGAATCACAGGAGTATTTGGATGCCCTCAAGGAATTCAGCAGAAAATATACTCTGCCTGAGATAGAATAAATAAAAAACCGCAGATATGCTGCGGTTTTTTATTTATATCAGTAGCCGGTTTCGTTTATTATGGATTCATCACTGTTGATCCATTCCGAAACATCTATGATCTTATATTCGTCTTTGCTTTTCCGGACGATTACTTTTTCTATTCCGGCATTTATGATGAACCTTTTGCACATTAGACATGGTTCTATTTCTCCGTCGATTTCATCCGTTTTGGCGTTATGGCATGCAAGATAGATCGTTGAACCTATAAGGTCTGATCTTGAAGCAGATATGATTGCATTTTGCTCAGCGTGAACAGAACGGCAAAGTTCATATCGCTGCCCTTTCGGGATATTCATTGTATCTCTTATGCAGCTTGCCATGTCTGAACAGTTTATCCTTCCCCTCGGAGCGCCATTGTAACCGGTTGAAATAATTTCATCATTTTTAACGATGATTGCTCCGAAATTTCTTCTTATGCATGTGCTTCGCTCAAGAACAGTTTCGGCTATGTCAAGATAATAATTTACTTTGTCGCGTCTTTTCAAAAGAATACCTCCCGTGGTGTTTTCTTTAATTATATATAATTTAATGGGATTATGCAATACCCTGCGTGAAAAAAGGAGAATAAATGAAAAATTTAACAAATATAAACGTTATTAAAGAGCTTCTTGAAAAATATGGTTTCAGATTTTCAAAAAGCCTTGGTCAGAATTTTCTCATAAATCCGTCCGTCTGTCCGAGAATAGCTGAATACGGAATGGCTGAACCGGGATACGGAATACTTGAGATAGGTACCGGCTTCGGAACCCTCACAGCTGAGCTTGCAAAGAGAGCTGACAAAGTGACCGCTGTTGAAATCGATGACAGACTTCTTCCTGTGCTGGAGGAAACTCTCTGCGAGTTTGATAATATAAATATTATAAACGAAGATATAATGAAGGTGGATATAAAAGAGCTGATGAAAGAAGAATTCCCGGGTATGAAAACTGCTGTTTGTGCCAATCTTCCTTATTATATAACTTCACCGGTAATTATGTATCTGCTCGAAAGTGAAATTGACGTCGAAGCAATAACCGTTATGGTACAGAAAGAGGCTGCACAGCGTTTATGCGCAGAAGTCGGCACAAGGGATGCCGGAGCAGTAACTGCTGCGGTAAGATATTATGGAGAAGCTGAGATGCTTTTTCAGGTCTCAAGAGGAAGCTTTATGCCGGCGCCGAATGTTGATTCTGCTGTTATACAGATTCGTCCGGGAAAAGGAATAAGAGATAAGGTTGAAGATAAGGAGCTTTTTTTCAGGATAGTAAGAGGCGGATTTTCTCAGAGAAGGAAGACGATGGCAAATTCGCTTTCTTCAGTCCTTGGTATCTCAAAGGATCTGATTTATGAAGTATTTGATGAAATGGAACTGCCATGCTCTGTAAGAACAGAGCAGCTTACGATTGACCAGCTTGCTGAATTCTCCAATCTGCTAAAAAAACTTATGTAAACACATAAATATGACTATGATTTTGTTTTATTCATAAATACACGTCTTATATATGACATTTATTTTTTGCTCTCTGCTTTATAATTATATGGAAATACTGCGCAGGCAGTAAATAATTATGGCAGGTGTGACAGATGTTAAAAGACACGGTATTTGAAAAGGACAGACAATGGTGCGGGATGATCTCGGCAATAGGCACGGCTGTATTATCAGCCTTGCTTTCTTATGCAACGTCGGATTCATGGACAGCATCGGTTAACTGTGCGGTGGCAGCGGCGGTTTCCCCGATGTATTCGCTGGCTGTGCTTGCAGGATCGCTGTTATCCTATCTTATTACAGGAACAATTTTAAATCAGGGAATGATAATATGTTCTCTTATTCTTATCGTTACGGGAAAATGGATGATCGGCAGTACAGACAGTGCGAAATATTCAGCATTGATAGCTGTTCTGAGTATGGGATTTTCATCCGTTGTGTTTGGGATTATACTCCAGCACAGTACTGTAAACGGAATGGTATATCTTCTTGTTTCTGCAGTAATGAGTGCTGCGGCATACTTTATCCATAAAGCATGCCGGATAATCAAATCAGGGCGTCCGATTGAATATGATGGAAATGCCGCCGCCTCGCTTACGATCGTTTATCTGATAATTATAACCGCTTTAAGCGGATTATCATTTTTGGTTATTAATGCCGGAAGAATTATTTCAGTATTTGCAGTTCTTACTGCGGCAAAGAAATTTCGTTATACGGGTGGATCAGCCTGCGGCATTCTGTCAATGACAGCTGTTTTTATTTGCTCGTCTGAGCTTGGTATTTATACGGTTTTTCTGGGTATTGCCGGTTTTGCAGCAGGTTTTTTTTCTGAATACAGACGCATAGTTATGACAGCCGTGTTTCTGGTTGTGAATTTTTGCGGACAGCTTGTGCTTGGTATGGATGATGCTTCTTTCTGTATGCAGGCAGATGCTGTTGTGGGCTGTATTGTATTTATGGCTATTCCTGAAAGAATGCTTATGAGCGTAGGTATTCTTACTGACGGGATATCTGATTCAGGGGGAGAAAAGCTTGTCAGTGCACGCATGGAGTTTGCTGCAGGCGCACTTGTAGATGTCAGGAAAAATGTTGAGGATATCATAAAAGCGATCGAGAGTAAAGCGTCGGCTCACAGTACTGTAAATACAGTGAGCGGCAGAGTCTGCGGAAAATGCAGAAACAAGTTAAGCTGCTGGGATGATAATTTTGAGCAGACAAATTCGGATTTTATAAAAATCGGCAGACAGAGCCATCCGGATGCAGAAACATTTCCCGAAGGTCTTTCAGAATGTATTTACAAGGAAAAAATTGCAGAAGGTTTTGAGCGATGCCGTAAAGAGGAAGCGGTCAGTAAAATGATGGCTGTGAGGCTTAATGAAAGCAGAAATATTCTTTTTTCTCAGATGGAAATTACCGAAAGCATAATTTCATCAATGTCTGATTATATGAATTTCAGTTACAGCAGGAGCATGACCCGTCTTCTTTGTTCAACTCTTGAAAAAAGCGGGTTTGGATTCAGTACGGCGATTGCGTATTATAACAAGTTCAGCAAGCTGATACTCGAAATATATACGAATGATTTCGGTGTGACTGATTCCTATGGACTTGCGCAGCAGCTATCCTATGATATGAATATACCTCTGGAGGTGTCTGATGTTTTTCGCTCAGGCGGTGAAACCAGATTCAGACTGAATCAGATCCCGAAATATGATATAGAGTATTTCTCGTCTCAGTG
Source organism: Porcipelethomonas sp. (assembly GCA_051881915.1). Classification (GTDB taxonomy): domain Bacteria; phylum Bacillota; class Clostridia; order Oscillospirales; family Ruminococcaceae; genus Porcipelethomonas. Next base: position 7,720 of record JBJEQV010000054.1, read on the forward strand.
CAGTGCAAGGGAAAATGAGCCGACAGGGGACAGCTGCGGATTTTTTTATGATGGTCTTGGCAGTGCTTATATTTTTATTTCTGACGGAATGGGAACCGGGAAGCAGGCATCGGTTGACTCATCAATTGTTTCGGGACTTTTCAAAAGACTTATCAGGTCAGGTATTGACTGCGGCTCAGCTGTAAAAATGATTAATTCCATTATGCTTGCAAAGTCCGAAGAAGAGAGCTTTGCAACTCTTGATGTCTGTAAGGTGGATCTTGAGACGGGTGAAATGACTCTTTTCAAATCCGGTGCATCATCAACAATTATCAGATATGACGATACGGTTATGATGTTCAATGCTCCGTCAAGTCCTATCGGAATTATACATGAGATGCAGCTGTATACCAGGAAATGCAGTTTTGGTGAAGGTAATATAGCAGTTATGCTTTCGGACGGAGTAGATGAATCTCTTTATCATTATATAAAAGAACAGCTTCTTCATAATCCGGAGCTTGATCGAATAACAGAAAATGTCTGTGAAGGTGCTAGGAAGAAAACTCCTGACAGAAACAGGGACGATATAACGGTTTCAGCAGTAAGACTTAAATTACATGAAAGAGCTGAAAATATGAATTTTGCATAAAATCAAGGAAAAAATAAATGAACATTTTGACATAATAGACTAAAATGTACAAGTAAAACTATATAAATTTTATGAAATTTATTTAAGTTGTAATAAAACTCTTGAATACTTTTCTGAATAATGTTAAAATAAATGTAATAAGGAGGGATTGCAGATGAATAACAACAATTCCGCAAGTATACCTGATACTTATAAATTTCCGCTTTACCTGTTTTATCAGGGAAAAAACAGCGAAGCATATAAATTTTTTGGTGTACATATCGAAAATAAAGATGATACTCAGTATCACTGCTTCAGAGTATGGGCTCCGAATGCAAGGAGTGTTTCAGTAGTAGGTGACTTTAACGACTGGGACAAAAATTCAAACAAAATGGAAAAAATCGCGGATGGTATCTGGGAAATATTTATACCTAAACTTCCACAGTTTTCTGCTTACAAGTACTGTATAGAAACTCAGGACGGCAGATTTCTTCAGAAAGCTGACCCTTACGCTCAGCATTTTGAAACAAGACCAGGAACAGCGTCAAAAATTTATGACAGCAGTTACGTCTGGAACGATCAGAAATGGCAGAAGGAAAAGGCTTCAAAAAACATTTATAAGAGTCCTGTTAACGTATATGAAGTTCATATGGGATCATGGAAGCGTGACGAAGACGGTAATTCACTCAGTTATATTCTTTTTGCCGAGAAAATTATTCCTTATCTGAAGAAAATGTCATATACGCATATTGAGCTTATGCCGATCACCGAGTATCCGTTTGACGGTTCATGGGGTTATCAGGTAACGGGTTATTTTGCACCGACTTCAAGATACGGCACACCCGATGATTTCAAAAAAATGGTGGATATGTTCCATGAAGCGGGAATCGGTATAATTCTTGACTGGGTTCCTGCACATTTTCCAAAGGATTCATGCGGTCTTTATGAATTCGACGGAACATGCTGCTATGAATATACCGATACAAGAAAGCAGGAGCATAAATCATGGGGCACAAGAGTATTTGATTACGGAAAAGGAGAGGTCTGTTCTTTCCTGATCTCCAGTGCAAACTTTTGGCTTTCAGAATACCATGTTGACGGTCTCCGTGTTGATGCAGTAGCTTCCATGCTTTATCTTGACTATGACAGACGTGACGGAGAATGGGCTGCGAATATTTATGGCGGAAAGGAAAATCTTGAGGCGATAGATTTTCTGAAGCATCTTAATGAAGCTGTTTTCATGAAGAATCCTGATGTTCTTATGATCGCAGAGGAATCCACTGCGTGGCCTATGGTTACAAAGCCTACTGATATGGGCGGTCTTGGATTTAACTTTAAATGGAATATGGGCTGGATGAATGACATGCTGCAGTACATGTCTCTTGATCCTATTTACAGGGCATTTAATCATGACAAGCTGACATTTTCATTTTTCTATTGCTTCTCGGAAAATTATGTTCTTCCGATCTCACATGACGAAGTTGTTCATGGCAAATGCTCCATGCTGGAGAAAATGCCGGGAACGTATCAGGAAAAGCTCAGTTCTTACAGAGCATTCCTTGCCTATATGATGGGTCATCCTGGTAAAAAGCTTTTGTTTATGGGACAGGAGTTTGCTCAGAATATTGAATGGAATTTTGAATCACAGTTAGACTGGCTGTGTCTTGAAGAAGAAAATCACAGGAAATTCCATCTCTATTCAGAAAAACTCAATAAATTCTATCTTGATAATGCTCCTTTGTGGCAGAATGATGATTCATGGCAGGGATTCAGCTGGATATCAAATGATGACTACAAACAGAGTGTTATTGCATTCAGGCGTTTTGACGACAACGGCGATGAGCTTATTGCAGTATGCAATTTTGTCCCTGTTGCACGTGAGGATTACAAAATAGGTGTTCCTTATGAAGGAGAGTACAGACTTGTGTTCAGTTCGGATGATGTTGAATTCGGAGGTTCAGGCCTTACAAAGCCTGTTATGAAATCGAAATCTTATCCTATGCATGGTTTTGATGACAGTATTTCGCTTTCAATTGCTCCGTTGTCAGTTATATATCTAAAGCCTGTTCCGATGAAGAAACCTAAGCCGACTGCCGCCAGACCGAAAACAGCAAAAGCAAAAACAAAAGCAATCAAAAAAAGAAAATAATCTGCTGAATCATACAGATAAAAAATAATTTTACCATTGATTTTAATTTATGTTGCCCTGATGGGGCAATAGTCAGGAGGAAAATATGTATTTAAAAAAGGAATGTGTAGCTATGCTCCTTGCCGGAGGACAGGGCAGCAGACTTTATGCACTTACTCAGGACATGGCAAAGCCGGCAGTGCCTTACGGCGGAAAGTACAGGCTTATTGACTTTCCTTTATCAAATTGTACTAATTCCGGAATTGATACAGTTGGCGTACTTACACAGTATCAGCCTCTGGTTCTTAATGACTACATAGGAAACGGTCAGCCATGGGATCTTGACAGGAATCATGGCGGTGTTCACGTTCTGCCGCCGTATCAGACATCCCTCGGAGCTTCATGGTATGAGGGTACAGCTAATGCTATCTATCAGAATATGAGCTTTATCGAAAGATATGATCCTGAATATGTAATTGTACTTGGCGGTGACCATATATACAAGATGGATTATTCAAAGATGGTTGATTTTCATAAGGAAAATAATGCAGACTGTACACTTGCCGTTATTGATGTTACACTTGAGGAAGCAAAGAGACTCGGCATTATGACCTGTGCTCCTGATTACAGGGTTGTTGAGTTTGCCGAAAAACCTGCACAGCCTAAGTCAACGCTTGCTTCAATGGGTATATATGTTTTTACCTGGAAAAAGCTGAAAAAGTATCTTATAGATAATGAAAATGCAAATACAGGTTCTAAGGATTTCGGAAAAGATATAATTCCGGCAATGCTGAGCAATAATGAGAGGCTTTTTGCGTATGCATTTGAAGGTTACTGGAAGGATGTAGGTACTCTTGACAGCCTTTGGGAAGCTAATATGGATCTGCTCAGTCCAAGCGTTCCTCTCGATCTTTATGATCAGAAATGGAAGATTTATTCAAGAAATAACAACATGCCTCCGCAGTATATCGGTGAAACAGCTGAGGTTGAAAATTCCATGATTTCCGAAGGTTCGACAATTCACGGAAAAGTTGATTTTTCAATTATTTTTGCCGGTGCAACAATTGAAGAAGGCGCAACGGTAAATTACAGCATTATTATGCCGGGCACCGTTATAAAGGCAGGCGCCGTTGTAGAATATTCAATTGTCGGTGAAGATTGTGTTGTACACGAAAATGCAAGAATAGGACTTAGTCCTGAAACGGTTGAAAACAGAGATGAATGGGGCATTGCCGTTATCGGTCATAATGTTGACATTTCTGAGGGAGCCGAGATCCTCCCGAAGCAGATTATTTCAAAAAATGTTTAAGGGGGAAATGAAAATATGAGCGCAAAAAATGAAGTACTTGGACTGATTTTTGCAAGTATGCATGATTCATCAGTTATTGATCTTACCAAGAAAAGGACAATGGGTTCAATTCCTTTCGGCGGACGTTACAGACTTATCGATTTTCCGCTTTCAAACATGGTCAACTCCGGAATAAAAGAAGTCGGAGTCATTACTAAGTCAAATTACGGCTCACTTCTCGATCATCTGGGATCTGGAAAAGAATGGGATCTTTCCAGTAAGGACGGAGGGCTCCACCTTCTTCCTCCTTTCAGTCACGTTGACAGCGGAATGTACCGCGGACGTCTTGAGGCTCTCAATGGCGTTTGGGAATTCATTGAACATTCCGATGCTGAATACGTAGTTATGTCTGACTGTGATATTGCAACTACAATTGACTATAAAGCAGCCGTTGATTTCCATAAGGAAACTGAAGCTGATATAACAGTGATTTACGGCAGATATGCCTATGACAGAAGCAAGGATCAGACTGCAAATGTGCTTGGAATCGATGAAAACGGACGTATAAACGACGTTATGGTCAATCCGCAGATTTCAGGTGAATGCAGCATAAGCCTTGACATGTTTGTTGTAAAGAAGGATTTTCTGAAAAATATGGTCATTACTTCGGCAAGCCGCAATCAGTATGATTTTACAAAAGATATCCTTCAGGCAAAGAAAGATGAATATAAGATCATGGCTTATGAGCATAAGGGATATTTCTCAAAAATTGACACAATGACAGGTTATTATGAGGCAAATCTCGAGCTTCTTGATTCAGAAAAGAGAAATAAACTGTTCATTAAAACGGCGCCGATTTACACTAAGATCCGTGATAACGGTCCTGTTAAGTTCGGGCTGGAGTCTGATATTAAAAATTCTCTTGTTGCTGACGGATGTGTAATTGACGGAACAGTTGAAAACTGTGTGCTGTGCAGAGGTGTTAAAGTCGGCAAGGATGCTGTTGTTAAAAACAGTGTTATTATGCAGGATACTGTTATCGGCAGCAAGTGTAGCATAAATTCAGTAATTACTGACAAAAATGTCGAAATCGGTGAAGGTAAGGTGCTTACAGGTTCTGAATCTTATCCGATATATATCGGAAAGAACGCTAAAATCTGATCATTTTGAAGGGATGTAAAAATATTGAATATATTATTTGCAGCAAGCGAAGCGAATCCGTTTATTGCTTCCGGCGGGCTGGCTGATGTTGCCGGTTCGCTGCCGGCGGCTGTTACCAGAAAAGGTCATGACTGCCGTATTGTAATACCGCTTTATAAAGGGATCAGCCCTCAGCTCAGGGCGTCTATGACCTTTCTTACTCATATAACTGTTGATGTATCATGGAGAAAGCAGTACTGCGGTATTTTTACAGCAATATGCAACGGAGTTACATATTATTTTCTGGATAATGAATATTATTTCGGACGTGATGGTATATATGGCTTTTATGATGACTGTGAAAGATTTGTTTTCTATTCAAGAGCTGTTCTTGAAATGCTGAGATATATTGATTTCAAGCCGGATATTATTCATACAAATGACTGGCAGGCAGCGCTGATACCTGTTTATTATCAGGTCTTTTATAAATATCAGCAGGGTTATGAAAATATTAAAACAGTTTTCACAATTCATAATATTCAGTATCAGGGCAATTATGGCAGGGAAGTGCTTAATGAGGTAATGGGAATCCCGATGTACCATATGAGCCTTCTTGAATATGATGGTGCTGTAAATATGATGAAGGGCGCCATTGAAACTGCTGATAAGGTTACGACTGTCAGTCCCAGCTATGCATGGGAAATTCTTGATCCGTGGTATTCCCATGGCATGGACAGAGCGCTTAATCCAAAACAGTATAAACTCAGTGGTATTCTCAATGGTCTTGATGTGGACAGTTATAATGCAGAAACAGACCCTGTGATACCAAAAAATTATTCTTCCAAGAGTATTACCGGAAAGAAAGTCTGCAAGACAAAGCTTCTTGAAGAACTTGGACTTCAGGAGGGAAATGAACCACTTATAGGGATCGTTACAAGATTTGTTTCTCATAAAGGTATTGATCTTATCCGATATGTATTTGAAGATATGATAAAAGCCGGTTTTAAATTTGCTGTTCTTGGAAGCGGCGAAAAGATTTACGAGGATTTCTTCAAGGAAATGGAGTGGAGATATAAGGATAAGGTAAGCGTTTCATTAGGCTTTATTCCTGAACTTTCCAGGAAGATATATGCCGGCGCGGATATGTTCCTTATGCCTTCTCAGAGCGAGCCGTGCGGACTTGCACAGATGATCGCAATGAGATATGGCACTATTCCGATCGTACGTGAAACCGGAGGTCTGCGCGATACTGTAAGAGACTGCGGCGGTGAAAATGGCAACGGATTTACTTTCAAAACGTATAATGCTCACGATATGCTTGATGCCTGTATGCGTGCAAAAGCGGTATATGAAGACAAGCGCAAATGGAATGGGATTATCAAACGCGATATGGCTGAAGATTTCAGCTGGGATAATTCTGCAAACCTATATATTGATTTGTATCATGAGCTTGTTAAAATGAAATAAATATTTTCGTTGATATCAAAATAAGATAACCCTGGAAAGATCAGTCATGTCTTTCCCGGGTTATTCTGGTTTTAAACGGATACACCGGGGTTTACAGCCCGTGTATGTATGCACAATTTCTGATGTCATGTTGTTCTGAATATTATTTATGTTTTGCTGGGAGAGTTACATGAAGCATGAATTAAATAATATTAAAATGCTCAAGCAGTATCTTTACACCAAGAAGAACAAGTATAATGCCTCCTGCAAATTCAGCTTTGGATTTGTATTTGGTGCCGAAAACACTTCCGATTTTAACACCGACAGCAGAAATTATAAATGTAACTGCTCCTATGCATGAAACGGCATAAATGATATTCACGCTAAGGAACGCAAGGGAAACACCGACTGCGAGTGCGTCAATACTTGTTGCAATGGCAAGAATAAACATCGTTTTGACTGAAAGCGAACTGTCAGTTTTTTCTTCATCTTTTGAAAAAGATTCCTTAATCATATTCATGCCGATGAAGAGTAGAAGAATAAATGCGATCCAGTGACTGAATCTGGTGATTTTGTCTTT
>JBJEQV010000055.1:0-14578 GCA_051881915.1 Porcipelethomonas sp.
GTAATTATATTCAGAATAGTTGGTTAAATAATAATAATAAAATAGATTTTTATTGACAAAGCTGTAAATCAGGTATAAAATGAATTTAAACAAATATAATTAGTAAGAATATTTTAAAGGAGAAATGAGTCATGAGTTTTATGGATAAAATAAAGGGTGCAGCCGGAAATGCTGTTGCCGCAGTAAGTGACGTTGCAAAGGATGTAACTGATAAGTCAAAGGAAATAACTGAAAAGGCAAAGCTCAACAGGGCAGTCAAAAATGAGGAAGCCAAAATAAAGGGTTTGTATGCGGAAATGGGTCAGAAGCTTTTCAAGGAAAATGCCGTTGCTCCGGCAGGTTTTGAAAGTCAGTTTGCAGGAATCAGAACTTCACTGGATGAAATTGAAAAGCTGAAAAAGGCTATTGAAATGACAGAATCAGTTAAAAATGTAAATTCGGCAGCTTCGTCTTCATACTGTCCGAAATGCGGTGCCTGTGCTGCCGAAGGTCAGCGTTTTTGCCGTGAATGCGGAACAAATCTTGAAGTCCAGACAGTTCAGGCGGAGGTTGTCCGGTCAAATTCTGTGCAGAATAATGTGATCCCTGAACCGATTCAGGTAAATGGATCTTCAGAAAATAAATAATAATTATCGCCTTATATCAGGCGTTTTACCGTTAAGACCCGTTTTTGATTTGTTATATCAAAGACGGGTCTTTTATCAGTTTGTTTATTGGATTTTAAAATACCCGGAAAATGTTTACACATTTCATGAAATATGTTATAATATCTGTGCTTAATTTATTTTTTAAAAAGGATTGTCGATATGAAAATTTACAGTGAAAAAAACAGACTTATTATCAGTTCCGGAGTATCTCAGGTATGGATCGAGCCGTGGGGAGAAAACTCGCTTCGTGTGAGAATGACGAAGGATGCACAGATGGACAGCAGCGACTGGGCGCTGTGCGAACCGGTGAAATACTGCGAGGCAGAGTTCAGAGAGGAAACGATCGATACGACCGATCCCTGGTATAGGGACGAGAGTTACAGTCAGTATCATCAGACAGGTACTGACCATTACATAACAAACGGAAAGATCACTGCAAAGGTCTCCTTTGAAGGCTGCATAAGCTTCTATAACCAGAGAGGAGAGCTTCTGACTGAGGAATACTGGAGAAACCGCAACCGTATTAACCGTTACTGCGTGCCGCTGCGTATTGATGCAAGAGAGCTGAAATGTCATGTGGGTTCAACGGATTATGAACTTACGGCGAGATTTGAAGCTTTTGATGATGAAAAGATCTTCGGCATGGGGCAGTATCAGGAAAAGCATCTTGATAAAAAGGGGTCGGTTCTGGAGCTTGCCCACAGAAACAGTCAGGCGAGCGTACCGTTTTATGTTTCAAGCAGGGGCTACGGTTTCCTGTGGAATAATCCTGCGATCGGCACTGCTTCATTCGGAATGAATAAAACGGAATGGTATGCGAAAAGCACCAGGAAGCTTGACTATTTCATAACGGCAGGGGATACGCCTGCGGAGATCGAGGAAAACTATACTGCCGCTGTCGGACGTGCCCCGAGAATGCCGGAGTTTGGTCTCGGATACTGGCAGTGCAAGCTCCGTTACCGCAATCAGGAAGAAATACTTGAAGTCGCAAGAGAGCATAAAAGGCGGGGACTCCCGATGGATGCGATCGTTGTTGACTTTTTTCACTGGACGCGTCAGGGGGATTTTAAATTTGAGCCGCGTGACTGGCCGGATCCAGAGGGAATGGTAAAGGAACTGAAGGAAATGGGGATAGAGACGGTTGTTTCCGTCTGGCCGACTGTTGATGAAAAAAGCGAAAATTTCTGTGAAATGGCAGACAACGGCTATCTTGTAAATGCGGACAGAGGAAATGGTCTCCATATGACATGGATGGGAAATACTGTTTTCTATGACGCAACAAATCCCGGAGCACAGAAATTTGTATGGGATCGCTGTGACGAGAATTATTACAAGTACGGCATACGATGCTTCTGGCTTGACGAGGCAGAGCCTGAATACGGCCCCTATGATTTTGATAATTACCGGTATTATGCAGGACCGGCGCTTCAGTGCACCAACATTTATCCTCTTATGTATGCAAAGGGATTCTATGACGGACTGAAATCAAAAGGGGAAACAGATATCCTGAGCCTTGTAAGATGTGCATGGGCAGGAAGTCAGAAATATGGTGTTCTTACATGGTCGGGAGATATTCACTCTTCGTTCAGAGCCATGCGTGAACAGCTTCAGGCAGGACTTAACATGTCTGTTGCGGGTATTCCATGGTGGACTTCTGATATAGGCGGATTCCTCGGGGGAGATATTTCCGATGAGAGCTTCCGCGAGCTTCTTGTGAGATGGTTTGAATGGGGCGCATTCTGTCCTGTATTTCGCATGCATGGAGAGCGTTCTCCGTGGTATGAGCGTGAGGAGGAGTTTATCGACGGGGTACGTCAGCTTACATCGGGACAGGATAATGAGGTGTGGAGCTTTGGTGAGGAAAACTATGAGATCCTGAAAAAGTTTCTGTTTATAAGAGAAAACCTGCGCCCTTATATCAGAAAATGCATGGATGAGGCAAGCGAAAAGGGTATGCCGGTCATGAGACCTCTTTTCTTTGACTTTTACAATGATAAAAAAGCCTGGGAAACAGAGGATGCCTATATGTTCGGACCTGATATTCTTGTGGCTCCCGTTATGGAGCAGGGCGTCTGCGTGCGTACTGTTTATCTTCCGGAAGGTGCGGAATGGACGGATGCATTCACAGGTGAAAAGTACATCGGCGGTCAGACAGTAACAGTTCCGGCACCGCTCGAAATTATACCTGTATTCTTCAAAAACGGCAGCAGATATAAAATATATGACTGAGATTTAAGACCGGCTGTGAAAAATTAAATTTAAAAGCGGATTTTTCTTAAAAAAATAAGAAAAATTCCAAAAAAGATAATTTTTTAAGAAAAAACTTAAAATTTCCTATTGACAGATGTGCAATTATAGTGTAATATAATATACGAGGCATAAACCTCTTGAAATTAAATTGAATACAGGGCAATGACGCTCACCTGAGTTATGGTTTTTTACTGTAGCTTAGGTGAGTTTTTGTTTTTTTAGGAAATATCCTGTGTTGAGGTTATGAAATGTTATTTTTAATAAAAAGGAGCAGTGGCTACTATGGATAATTACAGAAATCAGGAGCCTTACGCAAAGCAGGGACTTTATGACCCGCGCTTTGAACACGAAAACTGCGGTATCGGTGCAGTAGTCAATATGAACGGCGAAACAGACCATAAGGTCGTTGACAGCGCCCTCAGGATCGTTGAAACACTTGAACACAGAGCAGGTAAGGATGCGGAGGGAAAAACCGGTGACGGCGTCGGAATTCTTCTTCAGATTTCTCATACTTATTTTTCAAAGGTTGCTGCCGAAATGGGTATTTCACTCGGCGGTAAGCGTGAATACGGTATTGCAATGTTCTTCTTTCCGCAGTCCGAAGAAAAATGCAAAAAAGCTATGGAGACCTTTGAAAAGGTTTTAAAGGAAGAAAAGCTTGAGCTGCTGGGCTGGAGAAAGGTTCCAGTAAATCCTGATGTTCTCGGTACCAAAGCGCTTGAAAGCATGCCGAATATCATGCAGGCATTTATCAAAAAACCGGCAAAATGTGAGAAAGGACTTGCGTTTGACCGTAAGCTCTATATTGCAAGAATGGTCTTTGAAAAACGTGAAAAGGAAACATATGTTGTTTCATGTTCAAGCCGTACTGTAGTTTACAAGGGTATGTTTCTTGTAAATCAGCTGCGTATGTTCTATGAGGATCTGAACAGCCCTGATTATCATTCATCTATCGGTATTGTTCATTCCCGTTTCAGTACAAATACAAATCCGAGCTGGCAGCGTTCACATCCGAACCGTATGATGGTCCACAACGGTGAGATAAATACCATTACGGGCAATGTGGATAAGATGCTCAGCCGTGAATCGATTCTTAAAAGCGACTATTTAGGCGACAGGATGAAGGACATCGTTCCTGTTCTGGATGTTACGGGTTCTGACTCCGCACGTCTTGACAATACTCTTGAATTTATGACAATGGCAGGTGTTGATCTTCCGCTGGCTGTGATGACGCTTATACCTGAGCCATGGCAGCATATCGAGACAATGAGCCGTGAAAAGAGAGCTTTCTATCAGTATTATGCAACAATGATGGAGCCATGGGACGGCCCTGCTTCAATCATTTTCTCAGACGGTGATCTGCTTGGCGCTGTGCTTGACCGTAACGGTCTGCGTCCTTCACGTTACTACATAACAGATGACGGAAACGGAGGCAGATATCTGATCCTTTCTTCAGAGGTCGGTGCTCTTGATATTCCTGTAGAAACGATCGTAAAGAAAGAGCGTCTCCACCCGGGAAAAATGCTTCTTGTTGATACTGTCAAGGGAGAGCTTGTGGAAGATGAAAAAATCAAGGATTTTTACAGCAAACGCCAGCCTTACGGTGAATGGCTCGACCATAATCTTCATCCGCTTGATGAACTTGTTATCCCGAACAAGCGTCCGTATATAAGCACAGGTGAGCAGCTGGAGCGTCTTCAGCATGCTTTTGGATATACTTTTGAAACGATTCACAGCGTAATGATGCCTATGGCTCTCAACGGAACAGAGCCCACAGCTGCAATGGGTGTTGATACGCCTGTTCCTCCGCTTTCAAAGAAGAATCCGCCTCTGTTTGACTATTTCAAGCAGCTTTTTGCACAGGTAACAAATCCGCCGATCGATTCTATCCGTGAATCGGTTATTACAGATACAACTGTTTATCTTGGTGCGGCAGGAAATATTCTTAAAGAAGAAGAGGACAACTGCTGTGTTCTGAAGGTGAAGAATCCTGTTCTGACAAATCTGGATCTGCTTAAAATCAGAAGATCCAATATTCCCGGACTTAAAACTGCGGATATTTCAATGCTTTACACCAAGGACACGTCTCTCCATGATGCAATAGAAAATCTTTATGTTCAGGCTGATAAGGCACATGACGAAGGCGCGGCTATCCTTATTCTTACAGACCTTGGAGTTGACCGTGACCACATGGCGATACCGTCGCTTCTTGCGGTAGCAGCTCTTGAAACATATCTTGTAAAAACAAGAAAAAACACTGCCGTTTCAATAATCGTTGAAACAGCAGAGCCGACAGAGGTTCATCATTTTGCAACACTTCTCGGATTCGGTGCAAGTGCCGTCAATCCTTATCTTGCTCTTGATACCCTCTATGAGCTGACTTCAAACGGTTCTCTTGACAAGGAGTATACGGAAGCCTCCAACGCTTATGTAAAGGCAGTCGTAAGCGGAATCGTAAAAATCGCTTCCAAAATGGGTATTTCTACAATTCAGTCATATCAGGGCTCAAAGATCTTTGAAGCGCTCGGAATCAGCGAAAGCGTCCGTGACGAATACTTCCCGGATATAGTAAGCCGTGTGGGAGGCATTGATCTTGATGACATCAGCAGACGTGTTATGGCACTTCATGATGCAGCTTTTGATCAGCATGATCTGTCCGTAAACGAAGCAATTGCCAGCATAGGATACCATAAGGCAAGAAGCAATCAGGAAGAGCATCTTTACAATCCTCAGACAATTCATCTTCTCCAGCAGGCAACATGGAGAGATGATTACAATATGTTCAAGCAGTATTCAGCATGTCTGAATGCCGAGGACAAAAATATGACTCTCAGAAGCACTCTTGATTTCAAATATGCTGAAGACGGCGGAATCCCGATCGAAGAGGTTGAAAGCGTTGAAAGCATTATGCATCGTTTTAAAACCGGAGCTATGTCCTACGGATCAATCTCACAGGAAGCACATGAATGTATGGCGATCGCAATGAACCGCATAGGCGGCAAGTCGAACAGCGGCGAGGGCGGTGAAGACCTTGAACGTATAGTTACAAGCGGGGGAGCAGTTGACAAATGCTCCGCGATCAAACAGGTTGCCTCCGGTCGTTTTGGTGTTACCTCAAAATATCTTATTTCCGCAAAGGAGATACAGATCAAGATGGCTCAGGGCGCAAAGCCGGGCGAGGGCGGACATCTTCCAGCAAAGAAGGTTTATCCGTGGATTGCCAAAACAAGACATTCAACTCCCGGTGTGGCACTGATCTCTCCTCCGCCTCATCACGATATTTATTCCATCGAGGATCTGGCACAGCTGATTTACGACCTGAAAAATGCAAACAAAAATGCAAGGATCTCCGTAAAGCTTGTTTCTGAAGCAGGAGTCGGAACGATTGCGGCAGGTGTTGCAAAAGCCGGCGCAGGAGTTGTGCTTATTTCAGGCTATGACGGCGGTACAGGTGCTGCGCCAAGCAGTTCTATCCATAATGCCGGTCTGCCCTGGGAGCTTGGTCTTGCCGAAACACACAGAACTCTCATTATGAACGGACTCCGTTCAAAGGTCATTATCGAAACAGACGGTAAGATGATGACCGGCCGTGACGTTGTGATTGCGGCAATGCTGGGCGCTGAGGAATACGGCTTTGCAACAGCTCCGCTGGTAACAATGGGATGTGTCATGATGCGTGTATGTAATCTTGATACCTGTCCTGTGGGCGTTGCAACTCAGAATCCCGAGCTTAGAAAGCGTTTCAAGGGCAAACCGGAGTATATCGTAAACTTCATGCGCTTTATTGCACAGGAAATGCGTGAATATATGGCAAAGCTTGGTGTTCGTACAGTTGACGAGCTTGTAGGACGCAGCGATCTTCTGGTTCAGAAAAAATTCCCGGAGGGCAGTCCTGCAAATAAGATCGACATGTCAAGCATTCTTGACAATCCTTATGTGGGTACGGATAATGCGGCTCACTTTGTACCTGAGGATGTATTTGATTTCAAGCTGGATGAGACAATCGATGAAACAGTTATTATTCCTCAGATGCAGGAAGCTCTTGACAAGAAAGAAAAGAAGACAATCGAGCTTAATGTAAGCAACCTCAATCGTACTTTGGGTACGCTCTTCGGCGCAGAAATTACAAGAAGGTACTACAATACTCTTGAGGACGATACATATGTTGTTAACTGTCACGGTTCAGGCGGTCAGAGCTTCGGTGCATTTATTCCTAAGGGACTTACTCTTACTCTTGAAGGAGACAGCAATGACTACTTCGGAAAGGGTCTTTCCGGCGGAAAGCTTGTGGTTTACTCTCCCGAAAAGGCTAAATATAAAGCAGATGAGAATATTATTATCGGTAACGTTGCACTTTTCGGTGCTACAAGCGGAAAGGCGTTTATTGCAGGTGTGGCAGGAGAACGTTTCTGCGTAAGAAATTCCGGTGCAACAGTCGTTGTTGAGGGTGTCGGTGATCACGGATGTGAATATATGACAGGCGGATGTGCGGTCATTCTCGGAAAGACAAGCAAAAACTTTGCAGCCGGTATGAGCGGCGGTATTGCATATGTTCTGGATGAGGAAAGCGACCTTTACACAAAGCTCAACAAATCACTCGTCGGCTTCAGCAAGGTTGTGAATCCTGAGGATATCGAACAGCTTAAATCTCTTATTGAAGAACATACAGCGCTTACAGGTTCTGTAAGAGGCAGAGAGATTCTCGATAATTTTGACCAGTTCCTGCCGAAGTTCAAGAAGATCGTTCCTCATGAATATGCAAGAATGCTGACAAGCATCAGGAAATTTGAAGCTGAGGGCATGAACACTGAAAAAGCAAAAATCGAAGCATTTTATGCTAACTTAAAGTAATCTGGAGGTATCAAAATGGGAAAAGCTACTGGATTTCTGGAATATTCCAGAGTAGAGAACGCAGGTCAGGAGCCTCTGGAACGAATCAAAACCTATCGTGAGTTCCATACTCCGCTTGATATGGAGGAAAGGAAGAAGCAGGCTGCCCGCTGTATGGACTGCGGTGTGCCGTTCTGCCAGTCGGGTAAACCCCTTATAGGAGGAATGGTTTCAGGCTGTCCGCTTAACAATCTCTGTCCGGAATGGAATGATCTTATATATACGGGAAATATGGAGGGAGCTGCAAAGCGTCTTCTGCTTACAAACAGTTTTCCGGAATTTACTTCAAGGGTCTGTCCTGCACTCTGCGAAAAGGCATGTACCTGCGGACTGCACGGTGATCCTGTTACAGTCAAGGAAAATGAATATGCGGTAATCGAATATGCTTTTGCAAACGGACTTATGAAGCCGCAGATTCCCAAGGTGCGCACTGATAAAAAGGTAGCGGTCGTAGGTTCAGGTCCTGCGGGACTTGCTGCTGCACAGCGTCTTAACAGAAGAGGTCATAACGTTACTGTTTTCGAGCGCGAGGACAAAGCCGGCGGACTTCTTATGTATGGAATCCCGAATATGAAACTCGAAAAAACTGTTGTTGAAAGACGTGTAAAGCTCATGGAGGAAGAAGGTGTTGTTTTCCGCACAAATGTAAATGTGGGCAAGGATATAACAGCCGAAGAGCTTAAAAAGGAATATGACGCAATAATTCTCTGCTGCGGTTCTTCAAATCCGAGAAATATTCAGGCTCCCGGAAGAGAGGCAAACGGAATTTATTACGCTCTTGATTTTTTAAGAGCAACCACAAAGAGCCTTACGAACTCAAATCTTTCCGATGGTTATTATATCAGTGCCAAGTACAAGAATGTTATTGTTATAGGCGGCGGTGATACGGGAAATGACTGTGTCGGCACGTCGATCCGTCACGGCTGCAAGTCTGTTATACAGCTGGAAATGATGCCGAAGCTCCCCGATACCCGCGCTGACAACAATCCGTGGCCCGAATGGCCGAGAGTCTGCAAGACGGACTACGGTCAGGAGGAGGCAATCGCAGTTTTCGGCAGAGATCCGAGAATTTATCAGACAACTGTAAAAAGATTTATAAATGACAGTACAGGTCATATCCGTTCTGTTGAAACAATAAAACTCCAGGCAGTCAAAGATGAATCGACAGGCAGAATGAGAATGGAGGAGATCCCGGGAAGTGAACATATCCGTCCGGCGGATCTTGTTCTGATCGCAGCAGGCTTCTTAGGCTCTGAATCCTATGTGACTGAGACATTCGGCGTTAAAGTTGACGGAAGGACAAATGTTGCAACAGAATCTCCTGACAAATATAAAACAAACGTTGACAAGGTGTTTACGGCAGGTGATATGCACAGAGGGCAGTCGCTTGTTGTATGGGCTATCCGTGAAGGACGTGAAGCTGCTAAGGAAGTTGACGAATACCTGATGGGTTATACAAATCTCAGATAAAGTAAACAGCACTGCATTACAGCAGTGCTGTTTTTTGTCAGAAAAAAGAAAAAGATGTTGATTTTATGAATTTATTATGTTATAATAACTTCAGGAAAACTTTTATACGAAATTTCGATTATGATTGAAGTTAGGGGAAAACTTTATTTAAGGAATATTAGTATGAAAGAAAATGAAGTTAATGCTGTAATTATCGATGAAGTAGAAGATTTGATTTACGTAGTGGATATCGGTTCTTTTGAACTGTTGTTTATGAACAGGAAGACCCTGGAGATCATGGGGCTTAGTGATGATTCGCAGTGGAGAGGAAAACGGTGTTACGATGTTTTTCATGGACGCAGTACTCCGTGCGAAGACTGTCCCAACAGCATCATCCATAAATGCGGTCATTATGAATGGGAAAAATATAACAGCAGACTTAATATGCAGTTCTATAAAAAGTATAAGCTTATCAGCTTTGACGGAAAACCGGCAAAGCTTTGTGTTGCTACGGATGTTACCGAACTCAGAAAAGCTTCCCGTGAACTGAAAAGGCAGCTTGAAATCGAGAAGACTCTGGTTTCGTGTGTAAAGACGCTTAATGATACCCAGAACACGGAAATAGCAATAAATAAACTGCTTGCTATAATTGCAGATTTTCATAAGGCTGAACGCGCTTATATCTTTGAAGCTGATTCTGACGGAAAATATGTGAAAAACACCTATGAATGGTGCGGTACTGGAATTGAGTCACACATCGATAAACTTCAGAGTATTAGTGTTGACGTAATGCAGCAGTGGATGAAATCATTTAAAAAAAATGATGATTTTTTTGTTTCATCTTTTGATTGCGAACCGGATGAAAACTCTGAGGCACATAAAATGTTGGAAAAGCAGGGTGTTGAAGGCTTTATGACGGCACCTCTGGAAATTGACGGAGTGTTTACCGGATATCTGGGTGTCGATAATCCTAAAGAAAATACAGATACTTTTCTTCTTATGCAGTCGGTATCTTCTTTTGTAATTAATGATATTCAGAGAAGGAAGAATATTTCAAAGCTTTATGACCTGAGTTATCGTGATCTTCTCACAGGTGTCGGAAACCGTAATGCATATGTGAACTTTATGAAGCAGCTTGAAAATCAGAATCTGGGTGTCGGCATAATATTTCTGGATATCAACGGACTTAAAAAGGTAAATGACATGTATGGTCACGAGCGCGGTGACAAGATGATCTGTGATGTGGCAGATGTTCTGAAAGATACCTTTATAAGCAATATTTTCCGTGTGGGCGGCGATGAGTTTGTTGTTTTCTGTACAAATACTTTAAAGGATAAATTTCTTTGTAAGGCCGATAGTCTTGAAACTCTGTGGAAGCCAGGAGCTACTGCTTCTGTCGGATGTCTTTGGATCGATGACTGCTCAGATATCGAGGAACAGGTGGCGCTGGCAGATAAGCTTATGTATCAGAATAAGCATGAATATTATATAGCAAAAGGTGAGATAGAAGCTGCAAAGAATTTTTGAACAGTCAGTTCTGCTGAAATAATAAAAAAGTAAAACCCGGGTATTAACCCGGGTTTTTATATTCTGCTGTTTTAGTCTGACTGTTTTTCTGCTTCATTTTTGAATGTAAGTGTTATCTCAGTTCCTTTTTCCTGGGAACTTGAAACAGAAATTTCTGCATTGTGAAGCGCTGCACCATGCTTGACGATCGAAAGACCCAGACCTGTACCGCCTGTTTCTCTTGAATGACTTTTGTCCACACGGTAAAATCGTTCAAATACGCGGTCAAGATCCTCCGCCGGAATGCCAATTCCGCTGTCTGCGACCCTTATCCATGAAGCTGAGGCGGAAGAATCAACTGTTATGTTTACATATCCGTTTTCATGATTATATTTTATGGCATTGTCACAAAGATTGAAGATCATTTCATAAATTATATGCGAAATTGCCCTGATTATGGTATCTTTTCCGCTTATGTCAATGGAAATACCTCTTCGTTCTGCTTCGGGTCTAAGGCACATAACTGCATCTTCGGCAATTTCAAGAAGATTAACGTTTTCCTTTTCCGGCATGTCATTATTTTCGTCAAGTCTTGAAAGCTTTATAATATCCTCTATAAGGTGGATGAGACGCTGACCTTCATTGTAGATTTTTTCTGCAAAAACAATATAGTCTTCAGGCTTTGCCCAGCCGCTTTTCATTATCTCTGCATAACCTGAAATAGTTGTCAGAGGAGTTTTCAGTTCATGGGAAACGTTTGCGGAAAATTCGCGTCTGAGCTCTTCTCTGGATATTTTTTCAGTGATATCTACAAGCAGTATGACAACGCCTTTCACAGTGTCGTTTTCTGTTACCGGATTTGCCATGATCATGTAGCTGCGGTTTTCAATTCCGATGTTCTTTTCAGAGTGTTCACCGTGAAAAGCGGATTCTACTGCGGAAATGAACGGCTGGCTGTGATTTAAGTCAAGAATGTTTTTATTGTGAAAATCGAAATCCTCACGGCAGAGAATTTTAAGTGCACTTTTATTGCATGAAAGAATTTCATGATTGTTTGTGATTATAAGTCCTTCGCTCATGTTTTCTGTAACAGTTTCAAACTCAATAGTTTTGGCTTTGAGTCTGGAAATATAGTTTTTAATATCCCTGTCCTGCTTTTCAAGACGGGAAATAAGAGGCGACAGCTCCTCATATTCTGTACTTTCCGAAATGTTATCAAGATCCATTTCGTTTATTGGGCGCACTATTCTCATAGTCTGAAATTTAGACACCGCAAGTCCTGCAATTACAATAACAACCGTTATTGCTATTACATAGGGGAGACTTTGAAAAATATCGTTGTATATGCTGCTTGTTGTATCCGAAACACGAAGAACAGTGCCGTCCGAAAGACGCACTGCATAGTAATATGTTTTTTCTCTTAAAGTTTTTGAAAGTCTTGCTCCTGAACCCCTGCCGGTTTCAATTGCCTCTATAAATTCCGGTCTGTCGGAATGGTTTTCCATATTTTTTGCTTTATTGTCGTATATTACCATTCCGTCAGAACCGATCCATGTTATACGGCTGCTGGAAACATCCTTGACTGAATTCAGATAGTCAGCATAATCATTTTCCATTGCGGCCGCCATATATTCTGCTTCATTTTTTATGTATTGTCTGAACCGTTCGTAATTTTTGTTGTAAATAAAAAGTGAGATCAGAACGGAAGTTATAATTACGGAGAGTGCTGCAATACAGCACATACTCATTGAAATTTTTCTTTTCATTGTTCTTCGCCTATTCTGTATCCTATTCCTCTGACTGTTTCGATAATGTTTCCGCTTTCTCCTAATTTTGAGCGAAGAGAACGGATATGGACGTCAATGGTTCTTGTTTCACCGTCAAAATCATAACCCCATATACTTTCAAGAAGCTTGTTTCTGGAAAGCACCAGTCCCTTGCTTTCTATCAGCATACACAGCATTTCAAACTCCTTGTAGGTAAGTGTGACCTCTTTGTCTTTTACCATAACCGTGTGTTTTGCGGGATTTACAGTAATATCTCCGGCACATAGTTCAAATTCTGCAGAGCTGTCTGATGTTCGTCTGAGAAGCGCCTTGATCCTTGAAATAAGCTCCATCATTCCGAAGGGCTTGGTTATGTAATCGTCCGCTCCGCTGTCAAGGCCCGTCACCTTATCATATTCCGAGCTTTTGGCTGTGAGCATAATAACAGGGGTTTTACGTGTTTTGGAATTTTGCCTTATTTTTTTCAGAATGGAAATTCCATCCTCGCCGGGCAGCATAATATCAAGCAGGATCAGTTCCGGAATATTTTTCTGTATAGCAGGAAACAGCTCTTCACTGCATGAAAAGCTGCCTGACTCAAAGCCTGCCATTTTAAGAGTGTATGCGACAAGCTCTCTTATACTGCTGTCATCTTCAACAATATAAATCATAAAGTATCTCCTTTATATATACCTGTAATGGAAAATTCCACCCACTCGGCAATATTTGCGGCATGGTCGCCAATTCTTTCAAAATATTTTGCAACCATAAGCATATCCAGACAATATTCTCCGTCATCCGGATGATTTTTGAGAAATTCTATAATATCATTTTTTATTTCAGAGAAAAGTCCGTCGATTATATCGTCTGATTTTATAACTCTGTGAGCCAGAATAAGATCTCTGTTGATAAAGGAATCAATAGCATCGGTAACCATTTTTACGGCTTCTGTTGCCATGCTGTCGATTGGTATTGCATTTCCCGGATTTTCTGTATTTATAAATCTGCTCATTTCAGCGATATCGGATGCCTGATCTCCGATTCGCTCCATGTCTGAGATCATTTTCATAGCTGCTGAAACGAGACGCAGATCGGTTGCCACAGGCTGCTGCTGTAAAATAAGCTTCATACACAGCCTTTCAATATCTCTTTCCTTCTGATCAATCTCAGTTTCAATGGCTGCTATCGAGTCGATCATTTCCTGGTTTTTTCCTCTCAGTACATAAGCTGCCTGGGAAATAGCATCCTCACAGAGAGAACCCATTTTTATAAGCTCAACGTGAAGAGTTTCAAGCATTTTATCAAATAAGTTACGCATTTAACCGAACCTCCCTGTAATGTAGTCCTCTGTTCTTTTATCTTCCGGCATGGAAAAAAGCTTTTCCGTATTGTTATATTCAATAACTTCACCAAGAAGGAAGAATGCGGTTCTGTCGGAGATCCTGACTGCCTGCTGCATGTTATGTGTTACAATAACAATAGTATACTCCTTTTTCAGTTCAATTGCAAGGTCTTCGATCCTTGAAGTTGAAATAGGGTCAAGAGCTGATGTTGGTTCATCCATCAGGAGCACCTCAGGCTGGACAGCAAGAGCACGGGCAATACAAAGTCTCTGCTGCTGACCTCCCGACATTCCCAGTGCACTTTTGTTCAGTCTGTCCTTTACCTCGTCCCAGATCGACGCGTCACGGAGGGATTTTTCAACTATATCGTTAAGTTTTGACCTGGAATGGATTCCGTGAGTTCTCGGTCCGTAGGCGATGTTATCATAAATGCTCATAGGAAATGGATTAGGCTTCTGGAATACCATTCCGACTCTTTTTCTGAGAAGATTCACGTCCATTTTTCCGTAAATATCGTCATTGTCAAGCATGACTTTTCCGGTGATCCTGCATCCTTCAACAAGATCATTCATACGGTTAAGTGATTTGAGCAGAGTTGATTTTCCGCAGCCGGACGGACCGATGAATGCCGTTATTTCGTGGTCCGGAATATCAAGATTTATATTTTTAAGAGCCTTGAACTGACCATAATAAAGATCAAGGTTTTCAACTTTAAATTTATCCATGT